>NZ_CP025583.1:1009166-1331388 GCF_002865605.1 Paracoccus jeotgali | reverse complement strand
ACCATGGCGTGCCAGGGGGCGAAGGACAGGCCGTCGTCGACCTGTTGCGCGCGCGCCTCGCTCCACGCCGGCTGCGGCTTTGCCTTGATGCGGGCGACGGTTCGGAAGGGGCTTTGTTCCTCAGACCACCGAACCGTCGAATCCTCGACCGGCATGGCCGGGTCATTGCGAAGCTGAACGCGAACCTCCCACTCTCCGCCGGATTGGTGAAAAGCCTGGATGACTTCCTCGCGCAGCGCATTTGGACGCCCGTTAACTGCGATGGGCGTTCCGGTCAGCGCGTGAAGCGTGGGTGAGGAGGGGAAAATGGCTAGCTTGGCGACGTAGCGTCCGAAGCGATAGGGCGTTTGCGAGTAATAGGTCTCTCCCAGAGGATGTGGCGGAGGCCCGCCGAACATGCGAAGGCCAGAGCTGTCCCCACCGAATGCGTCAACCGCCCGAGCCAGACCCCTCATTACCGCAGAAAACCACTTTTTCCAGAACTGCCCGGTATCCGTGGTAGCCGTCAGGACGACCTGGCCAACATAGAACGACTTGAGATTGGGCGAGGCAAATGTCGGTGAGTTCACCATGAGAAGGTCCTGAATCGCCACCCCCTTGGTGTCGGGCAGGTAATGACCCTTTGCCCCAATCACCTTCACCGCCAGTCCGTAGGGCACGACAACGCTGTCGTCGAGAACATCGCCCGGAATGGTCGAGAACCGCATGATGGCAGGATATTTGCCAGGCTTCGCATACAGGCCCTGAGCGAGTTCGGCTGGAAGATCGTCAAGCACTTCGAATGTGGCTTCGATCAATCCATGGCTTTTCGCATGCACACTCCGCTGCGCATGGCCATAGTCGGAAAATGTGATCTCCTGCAGGCGGGTCAGCTTCGCATCGATCTTTTCCGCGAGGCGTGCCTCGTTTTCTTCCACCGCTTCTAGTGCTGGATCGAAGGGAATAGGGGGCAGGGGGCGTGTTTTGGCCAACGGCTGGGATTCCTCTCTACAGGTCATCTCAACAATGCCTCTGAACCTTGAGATGTTCCGGACCGACCCGACCTGACGCTGATATGGCAGATGCTTCGGCGGTATCGCGGACCGATCAGGCCGCCGTTGAGAGGCGCATGAAGGCGAGCGACAAGACGCGCGCTACCGCTGTCGGCGGGCACTGAACATCTATCTCATCTGCAGATAGCTCCCGTCCTGCTTGCGTCCGACAAGCTCTCCGTCACGCACCGCGATCTTGCCCCTCAGGACCACGGTCACGGGCCAGCCAGTCACCTCGAGCCCCTCATAAGGGGTATAATCCGATCCGTCGTGCAGATCGCGATGGCGGATCGTTCTTTCGCAGCTCGGGTCCCAGATGGCCAGATCAGCGTCGGAGCCGATGGCGATCGTGCCTTTCCTGGGGTACAAGCCATAGGTCCGCGCATGGTTGGTCGCACTCAATGCGACAAACCGTTTGAGGTCGATCCGTCCTTTCACCACGCCCTCGGAGAAGAGGATCGGCAGTCTGGTCTCAACCCCCGGAATCCCGTTGGGGATATGGCGGAAGCCGCGGGCGCCTTTGGGATTGAGCTTGCCATCCAGGCTGTCAAAACGGAACGGGCAGTGATCGGAAGAGAAAAGCTCGAATGATCCATTCTGGATCCCCTCCCAACAGGCGGCCTGTTCGGTCACATTACGCGGCGGCGGAGAACAGACGTATTTGGCGCCTTCCCAGTTCGCCGCATCAAGATCATCCTCGGTCAGCATGAGATATTGCGGGCAGGTCTCGGCCGTGACTGACAAGCCTCGCTGGCGAGCGCGAAGGATTTCTTCAAGCGCGGCGCCGTTCGAGACGTGCACGATCACGATCGGGATCCCAACGATCTCTGCCAGCGACATTGCGCGGTGGGTGGCCTCGCGTTCGACCGCGATGGGGCGTGTGGTGGCGTGCGCCGACGGCTCGACCCGTCCCGCTGCCTCGTGCTTGCCCATCAGGTATTTGATCGCATCTTCGTTTTCACAATGCACCATAACCGTCGCACCGAATTCGCGCGCCACATCGAAGGTGGCGAGAAGTTCAGCGTCATTCAGGCGCAGGTCATCATAGGTCATGAACACCTTGAATGAATCGTACCCGTCGGCGACGGCCGCCGGAAGCTCCTGCCCCAGGACATGGCTGGTCGGATCGGTGATGATCAGGTGAAATTTCACGTCTGTATAGCAGTTCCCCTCGGCCAGCCCATGGTACCATTCGAGTGCCTGTCGGATGCTTTGCCCGCGCTGCTGCAGGCAAAATGGCAGGATCGTCGTGTTGCCGCCGAACAGGGCCGAACGGGTTCCGCTCTCGAAATCGTCTGCCATGACGATTCCCTCGCCGGACGGCTGCGAGATATGCACGTGACTGTCGATTCCGCCGGGCAGAACGTATTTGCCGGTCGCATCGATGACCTCACTTGCGTCGCTTCCCAAGTCCCCGATCTCGACGATGCGCCCATCGCGAATTCCGATGTCAGCTTCGAAGACGTCGACGTCGGTGGCGACCGTTCCACTCTTGATCAGCAGGTCATAGGTCATCGCGTGCTCTTTCGTCCTCGACTGTTCACTGGCGCAGATCAGACGGTGATCCCTGCGCAGGCTGCGGTGTTGCGGATATGATCGGCCATGGCCCGTTCGGCGGCTTCGGGGTCACGTTGGTCCAGGGCAGCAATGATCCTGCGATGTTCCGCAATCGATTCCGACATACGCTCCTCACGCGTGAACGGGATAGGCTGGCGCTGTGTCTCGCTGAGCAGCGCTGCGACATGGTCGTAGGTCTGGGCGAGAAGGGTGTTCGGCGTCTTTGCCGCGATGCGGCGGTGAAAGGCGAGGTCCGCCTCGACGTTCTCGATCAGGTCCTGCACCGCCCAGGCCCGCTCCATCCGGTCGGTGAATTCGGCGAGGGCTTGGATGTCGTCCAGGGTCGCATGTGCCGCGGCGTGACGCGCAAGCCGTGCTTCCAGGAGGATGCGCACCTCGAACACGCTCTGGATCGAGTGCTCTTCGCCGTATCGCCAGTCCGGATTGTCGGACACGCGCCTTGCGCCGTTTTTGGTGACGAATGTCCCACGCCCCGGAAAAGTCCTGACCTGCCCCAGCGTTTCCAGCGTCAAAAGCGCCTCACGCAGCGATGGGCGAGAGATGCCAAGACGTTCGGCAAGGACCCGTTGTGAGGGCAGCTTTTCATCCGCGGCGAAGGTGTCGTCGTGGATCATCTGCTGAAGCTTTCGCGCCGCTGCTTGTGACACAGGGGTCCGATCAATCATCGCGCGATGCTCTCTCGTCCCGTGCGCGCTCCACCCGAGAACCCGAAATTCCTGCTTGATCCACGTCCGACTCGTGTTACAAAAACTGGTCAGACCAGTCTGACCAAATTGGTAAAGCTGCGCAAGCTTATTACCGAAAAGGGAGGTTGAAGAATGCTTACCGGAAATATCGTAACACTGGCGGCCGCGCTTGCCCTGACACTTTCGGGTGCCGGGCTGGCCAGCGCCGAGACGCTGCAAGTCGGCGCCAACATCGGCAACGTGCCTTGGGAGTTTCAGGACGAAAAAGGCGATATCGTCGGCTTTGAGGTCGACCTGGTCACCGAAGTGGCGTCGCGGATGGGAGACGAGGTCGAGATCACGAACATCCCCTTCAACGGGCTGTTTTCGGCCGTCCAGTCGGGGCGCATCGACATTGCCATCTCGTCGGTCACGATCACCGACGAACGGCTGCAGTCGGTTTCGTTTGCGCAACCCTATTATGACAGCGACCAGTCGCTGACCGTCGTCAAGGGGGGTCCGCAAAGCCTGGAAGAGATGAAGGGCAAAACCGTCGGCGTGGATACCGGATCGACGGGCGACAGCTGGACGGCCGCCCATGCCGAGCAATATGGCTTTGCCGATATCCGCCGCTATGAGGGGCTGCAGCCCGCCATGCTGGATCTCGCAGCCGGTCGGATCGACGGTTACATCTCTGATATCCCGTCGCTGCTGTATTACATCAAGGACAAGCCGAACCTTGAAATCGCGGCCCGCATCACGTCGGACGAACATTATTCGATGATGTTCGCCAAGGGCTCGGACCTGGCGGTCAAGGTCAACGATGCGATCACCGAACTCAAGGAAGACGGCACCTTGGCAAGCCTGCACGAGAAATGGTTTGGTGCGGCGCCCGAAGCCGGCACCTCGACGGCAGAGGTTCTGCCGATGCCCGCTGCAAAATAACTGACGATATCGGCGTTCGGCCAGTCGCCGGACGCCGGCAGGATCGGGGTCGGCCTGATGGATCTTTTCGAGACTTTCTTCAACATCGACGTGCTGCGAAGATCGCTTCCCCTTCTGCTCAAGGGGCTGGGGGTGACGATAAAGCTTGGCATCGTCAGCATCGTCGCGGGGCTGGCAGGCGGGTTGGTGCTGGCACTTTTGCGTCTCTATGCACCCCGTCCGGCCAGAATTCTGGCGCGCATCTACATCGACATCTTTCGGTCGCTGCCGCTGCTTGTGCTTCTGGTCATCGTCTATTACGCGCTGCCGTTCGTCGGCATCCGCATGCCGCCGTTCTGGTCGGCCATGTGTGCGCTGTCGATGGTGTCCGCTGCCTATAATGCCGAAGTCTTCCGCGCCGGGATCGAAGCGGTTCCGCGCGGCCAGTTCGAGGCGTCCGAAGCGCTTGGTCTCAGCTATCGGCAGTCGATGATCGATGTGGTCCTGCCGCAGGCGATCAAGATCGTCATTCCGCCGCTGACCAACAACTCGATCAACGTGATCAAGGATACGGCCTTGGCCTCGGTGGTCGCGATGCCCGACCTGCTCAAGCAGGCAACGCAGGCGCAGGCGCTGTCGGCCAATCCCTCGCCGCTGATCGGCGCGGCGATCATCTATATCCTGCTGCTTTGGCCCCTGGTTTCGATCGTCAGTCAACTTGAACGCCGCTTCGGCCAGGAGAAACGTTCATGACCGGGTTCGTCAGCATTCGCAATCTGCGCAAGTCCTATGGCGCCTTCGAAGCTCTTCGCGGGATCGATCTCGAAATTGCAGAGGGCGAAGTCGTCTGCATCGTGGGCCCGTCCGGATCGGGCAAATCGACACTGATCCGCTGCATCAATCGCCTTGAAGGATTTTCCGATCGCAGCGAGATCGTCGTGGACGGCAACCCGGTGGTTCCTGGCCGGGCCTTGGCCAAGGTGCGCGCAGAAGTCGGCATGGTCTTTCAGTCGTTCAACCTTTTTCCGCACCTGACGGTGCGGCGCAACGTGATGTTGGCGCCGATGCGGGTCCGAAAGATCAGCTCTGCCGACGCGGCGGCCCGTGCCGACGCTCTTCTCAAGCGGGTCGGCATCTACGAACAGGCAGAGAAGTATCCGGGCCAGCTGTCCGGCGGCCAGCAGCAGCGGGTCGCGATCGCCCGCGCCCTGGCGATGGAGCCGCGGGTGATGCTCTTTGACGAGCCGACATCGGCGCTGGACCCGGAAATGGTCGGCGAGGTGTTGGACGTCATGAAAAAACTGGCAGGCACCGGCGTCACCATGATCGTCGTGACCCACGAGATGGGCTTTGCGCGGCAGGTGGCGGATCGGGTGATCTTCATGGATGGCGGCGAGGTCGTCGAGACCGGAACGCCCACCGAAATCTTCTCGAACCCGCGTGAGACCCGGACGCAGGATTTTCTCAAATCGATACTTCGTCACTGAACCGGAACTGCGGCAGTGATCTGACAGGAGAGTGGCATGAGCCCCAAAGACGTGATCGACCCTCAATTCGTCAACGCGCATTTTCCCGCCCTGAACAAGGACTGGGTGTTCTTCGATAACGCCGGCGGATCCCAGATCGTCAAAGGAGCGGTCGACAAGATTACCGAATTCCTGTTCGAAAAGAACGTCCAGATCGGCGGCAGCTATGCGGTCTCGCAAGCGGCATCCGATGCGCTGATGGATGGGCGCAAGGCCGCGCAGACGCTTGTCAACGCCGCGCGCCCCGAGGAAATCGTCTTTGGCCCGTCCACCACCGCTCTTCTGCAAACCTTGGCCACGTCGGTGCGCAGCCAGCTTAACGAAGGCGACGAGATCATTGTGACCGTTGCCGACCACGAATCCAATATCGGGCCTTGGGAGAGGTTAACCGAATTCGGCATCATCGTGAAGTTCTGGCCGCTGGACCACGAAACGCTGGAATTGCGGCTTGAAGATCTCGAGCCCTTGATGACCGAGCGGACGCGGCTGGTGTGTGTTCACCACGTCTCGAACATCCTGGGCAGCATCAATCCCATCGCGGAATTTGCCCGGTTCGTGCATGAAAGGGGTGCCAGCATCTGCGTGGATGCCGTGGCCTATGCCCCCCATCGCGCCATCGATGTGCAGGCCTGGGATGTGGATTACTATGTCTTCAGCTTGTACAAATGCTACGGCCCGCACACCGCGATCATGTACGGCAAATACGATCTTCTGCTCGAACTGGACGGCTTGTACCATTACTTCTACGGCAAGGATAAGGTGCCCGGCAAGCTGGAGCCGGGCAATCCGAATTACGAGCTGGCCTACAGCACCGTCGGTGTCGTGGATTATCTGGTGGCTCTGGGCGAGTCGGTGGGCGCAACCGGCTCCCGGCGCGACAAGGTCGTGGCAGCATATGCCGCGATGACCCGGCAAGAGGACGCGCTGACGGAACGGCTGTTGGCGTGGCTGAACGCGCGAAACGATTGTCGTGTGATCGGCAAGGCAATCAACGTCGATTCCACGCGGGTGCCGACGATCGCGTTCAAGTTCGACAGCCAAGATTCCGGGCAGATCGCGAAACAGATGGACGACTACGGTATCGCGATCCGTTTCGGGGATTTCCATTCGCGGCGCCTGATGGAGGATCTGCAGGAAAACGACAACGGCGGCGCCGTTCGGGTGTCCATGGTCCACTACAATACCCTGGACCAAGTCGATCGACTTTGCGCTGCCCTGGGCGAGATCGTGGGAGAGGCGTAGCTGCAGGCGCGGGATGTTGCCGAAGCTCGCGTCGGGCGACGGTGGGGGCTGGCTAGAGCGAGCGATCAGAGGGGTTCAGCCAGCGGGGCAGGGGAGAGAATCCGTCGCTTAGGCCGCGCCTGACGCGAAAGGGGGCGGAGGCGGTCGCCACCGCAATATGATGCGGCAGACACGATACGAACTTCCCGTCTCTCATCGGACTCGCAGCGATTGACGGCGCGCCGCGCCCGGCAGACTGCGGGCCGTCGCGAATGGCTGACCAGATCGCTGAGGCTTTTTTGACGGCTTGCTTGAGAGCGCCAGGCGCACGTTTCCGCAGCGTCCGTCTCCGATTGGGAGAATAGTGGCGTGGAGACCAAACCGGCCCGCGGCTTCCGATACCGTCTGCTCACCTGTCAGGGATTTCAGCGCAACCTTTTCAAATCGAGCGTCACCAACTGCTGAGCATAGCACTGCCACAGGGATCGGTGTCGGATCGCTGAACGCGGGAGCCAAATGTGCCGGGTTGTCGTCGCCGGCTATCTCTCTCACCGCGGCCGAACTCCTCTGATCTCTTGACCCGACCACATGATGCGAGTATTGAATGTTTGAACTTAAAATAATATTCGACCTTGGGAACGGTGGGCGGACCTGGTGACATCGAAAGGCATTTTCAGAACCCTTTTTTCACTCTCTGGCGCTATTGCCGCGACCGGGTTTGGGCTGCTCGTCGTTCTTGTCGTTCTTGATATCCTGGTGCGAAACCTCGGTCTGGCGAAGTGGCCCTGGCTGAATGAGCTGACGGAATATCTGCTGACGATCTCGACCTTCGGAGGTGCGCCGTGGGTTTTGCGTCAGGCGGCGCATGTCAATGTCGACATCATGCTGCGCATCGTGCCGCCCTGGGCGAACGCACTGCTGATGCGGCTGTCCTATGCTCTCGGCTTGGCGATTTCGGTGATCGTCACATGGCTGGCGGTGACCGCTGCGCTTGACAGCTTCAACTCCGGGTCGGTCATCTTCAAGAACCTCATGTTCCCGGAGTGGTGGATGATGGTGCCGGTCATCTGGTGCTTCGCCCTTTGCAGCCTCGAATTCCTGTTGCGTGCCTTGTCCGGGATCAAGTCATGATCTGGTCGCAGACGCTTTTGATGATGGTCGCCCTGCTGGCTGTGCAGTTCGCGATCGGGCTGCCGGTGGCATTCGCGTTTCTTGGTGCCAATCTGATCGGGGCATGGATCTTTCTGGGCGGTGAGGCCGGGTTGGTCCAGCTGGTTCGCAATGCCTCCGGCTCGGTCAATTCGTTCGCCCTCGCCCCGATCCCGCTCTTCATCCTGATGGGGGAACTGCTTTTCCACACCGGCCTGGCCTACCGGGCCATCGATGCGATCGAGAAGCTGCTGGTGCGGCTGCCGGCACGGCTGGCCTGCGTCACCGTCGTCGGCGGCACCGCCTTTGCGGCGCTTTCGGGATCGTCCATTGCCAATACGGCGATGCTTGGCGGAACCCTGTCGCAGGACATGCTGCGCCGCGGCTATTCGCCGACGCTGACCTTCGGCCCTGCCATGGCGGTCGGGGGAATCGCGGTGCTGATCCCCCCATCGGCGCTTGCCGTCATGCTGGGATCGCTTTCGGGAATTTCCATCACGCAACTGCTGATCGGCGGCATCTTTCCCGGGATGTTGATGGCGGTGGGGTTCCTGCTGTTCGTCATCCTGACCGCCGTCGTATCGCCGTCGAGCGCGCCGCGCGAAGACAAGGCAGAGGTTCTGAGCGCCAGAGAGCGGCTTGTGCCCTTCTTCCGGGACGTGGTGCCGCTGTCGGGTATCTTCGTGGCCGTCATTGGCGGCATGCTCGGCGGTTTCGCGACGCCGACCGAGGCTGCGGCCTTGGGCTCCGCGGCATCGCTGATCGCGACCATCGTCTATCGAAAGCTCACATTCTCGAACCTTGTGATCTCATTGATGGAAACGGCGAAGGTCTCGATCTCGATCCTTTTCATCATCGTTGCTTCCGTGACGTTTTCGCAGATCCTGTCTTTTTCGGGTGCGACTTCGGGGTTCATGTCGGTCGTGCGAGAAGTCGATGCGTCGCCGATGATGCTGGTTCTGGCCATGCTCGGCATCATTCTGGTGCTGGGATGCCTGATCGACCAGATTTCGATCATGATGATCACCCTGCCGTTCTTCATGCCGATTGCTCATTCCGCCGGGATCGAGCCGGTCTGGCTGGGCCTGATGATGCTGGTGGCGATTGAGCTTGGCCTTCTGACACCGCCCTTCGGCCTGCTTTTGATGGTCATGCAGGGTGCGAGCCGCGAGACGCCCCTGCTGCACATCTACAAGGCGGCGATACCGTTCATTCTGATCGAGCTGGGTGTGCTCATTCTGATGTTCCTGGTGCCGGAACTGACCATGTTCCTGCCCTCACTGGTCGACTGACCCCCAGCCAATAAATTCAACAGGAGGATTGAGATGAACTTCAGATTCAACAGACTTGGCGGGGCGGCGGTGGCGCTCTCTTGCCTTCTGGCGACCACTGCGAGCGCGGATGAGGCAGTGCTGCGCGCGGTCTCTGCCTTCCAGGTGGGAACCACGATCTATGAACCGTTCGAGCGTTTCGTGGAACAGGTCAACGAGAACGGCAAGGGCATCGTCCAGATCGACGTCATCGGCGGGCCGGATGCCATGCCCCCGTTCGAGGTCGGCAACGCATTGCGCGGCGGCATCATCGATCTGGCCAATACGACAGCCGTCTATCATGCCAACCTCGTCCCCGAGGGGCTGGCGATGACACTGACCAACCGGTCCATGGAAGAGCTGCGCGAAAACGGCGGTTACGATCTGCTCGACCAGATCCACAAGGACAAGGCCAAGATCCACTGGCTGGGCCGCCTCCTTCAGAACATCCAGTATCACATCTACCTGTCCGAGGTTCCGGAAGAGCTGGATTTCGACGGGCTGAAGATCCGCTCGGCCCCCACCTATCAGGCCTTCTTCAGCGCGCTGGGGATCACCCCCGTTCAGACCGCGGCGGGCGAGGTGTTCACGGCACTGGAGCGTGGCACGATCGACGGCTATGCGTGGCCATCCATCGGAGTGTTCGATCTCGGCTGGCAAGAGAAGACGGCGGCGCGTGTCGATCCGGGCTTCTATCAGGTTGAGACGGGCGTCTATTTCAGCCAGGCCGCGTGGGAAAAGCTGACGGAAGCGCAGCAGGATTTCCTGACCGAGCAGATGATCGCCTTTGAAGGCGATGCAGATCGCTACAGCACCTTGGCCGACGAGGAAGCGGCGCGTCAGGCGGAGGCCGGAATCAAGACCTACGAGCTTGAAGGCGAAGCCCGCGAGACCTTCATCGCGGAGTCCAACGAGGAAGGCTGGAAGCCCGTCATCGCAGCCAGTCCCGAAAACGGCGCAAAGCTGCGCGAATTGCTGGTGAAGTGAACCGGCCGCGGCAAAGCCGGAGCGCTTTGCCGCAGTCACCCCGAAAGTCGGACAGGCGGAATTGTCGATGAAGATTGCGATCATTGGGGCCGGCGCCATGGGCAGCCTTTTCGCATGGCAGCTGGTGAAGACCGGGGCAGAGGTCGTTGCGCTGGACCAGTGGGCGGAACATGTTCAGGCGATGCAGCGTGACGGGCTGATCGTCGAATGCGCCGGACATGATCTGCACGTGCCCCTGACCGCCACAAACTCACCGAAGGAGATTGGCACCTGTGACATTATCCTGTTCTTCGTGAAATATGGACAGACGACAGATGCCGCCCAATGGATCGCGCCGCTGGTGGGGCCAGAGACCCTGCTCGTGACCCTGCAGAACGGGGTCGGCAACGCAGATCGGATTGCCGAAGTCCATCCAGACAATGCCATCGCCTACGGCTTGACCACCCTGACCAGCGAAATGCTTGGCCCGGGACGGATCGAGGCGAGCTTTGCCGGAAAAGGCGAGACGTATTTCTGGAGGCGCGGCGGGCAGCCTGACAGCCGCGAGGAGTATCTGAAAGACCTTCTCAACGCCGGTGATTATGCAGCCGAACTCGATCCGGACATCGACCTGCGGATATGGAAGAAGCTGGTCATCAACTGCTGTTTCAACACGATCTGCGGATTGCTGGACTGCACCGTTGGTGAGACCATGCATGATCCTGAAACCGCCCGTATCTTTGACGCGCTGATCGCCGAACTTTCCGCTGTCGCGGCAGCCAAGGGAATCGGCATCACCCCGGCTGCCGCCCGCAGCTACCTTGAGGAAGTCGGACGAGACGCCGCATCCCATGTTCCGTCCATGGCAATCGACCTGCGCGCGGGACGCCAGACCGAAATCGAATGCCTGAACGGCGCGATCCTGAGGGAGGGCGCGCGTCTCGCCATCCCGACGCCAACACACGCGCTGATTTACAACCTGATCAGGGCGCGCGAGCAGATCTCGTCGCGCCGTCAGGCGATGGGTGGTTGAGTGGGACTTGGTTCTGATGGGTCTATGCCGCAGCCTGAAGGCTTATGTGAAGGTACGGCTCTGGCGGCGGGGCGAGAAAGATCGGAGTCTATGACGAGTCTGCCGCTCGCTTAGCCACGGACCCGACTGAAACGTGGTTTTCGCGGCTTAGCGACTGGTAAAATTAGCATCTCTACCCTAGACGCACCTGTCGCGTCACGGCGTAAGCAACCGTCTCTCCGAGGGCAGGTAAGACGAAAGTCAGAAAGAGGCTCTATTAAAACGCTGGCCAATGGCGGAGAGGGTGGGATTCGAACCCACGGAACCCTTGCAGGCTCAACGGTTTTCGAGACCGCCCCGTTCGACCACTCCGGCACCTCTCCGCGCTTTTCTGGTGTGGTGGGGCGCATTTAGCGGGCGGGGGGTTGAAGCGCAAGGGGGTTTGGGGCGAAAAACGTTTCCGGGGCCGCAACAGGGGGCGTGACGTGGCGCGAGCAGGGTTACCCTATGCGATCTGCGCCCTTCTGGCGGCGGGGCCGGCGGCGATGGATGGCGCTTTTGCCGCCGGGACGGTCTCGGTTCTGCCGCCCGAGGCGCTGCAGGGGCTGGCCGATGACATCTTTCGCGAGCAGCTGGCCGAGCGGCGCGCGGCGGTGATCGAGGCAGAGGCCGGGCGCTTTGCCGAGCTGATGGCGGCGGTCTATCTGGGCGATGGCAGCAGCGCCGATTGGCGGGCGCAGCTGCGGCGCATCCATGACCGCGCCCGCGTCTCCGGGCTACTGCTGGCGGCCTTGCAGGCTCGGCTGGCGGCGCGGGATGCGAACGATCTGTTGCCGACCGGCGGTGCCACCGGGGTCGCGCTGGCCAAGGACGGACGCGGGCTGGCGCTGGCGGCGCGGCTGGAACTGGCGCGGCCGGGGGCGCTCGAGGCGGCGGCGGAGCGGCTCGAGACGGCGCGCCGGGCGGACAGTCCGGTGCTTGATGCGATCCGGCAGGATCTGCTGCCCGAGGCCGAAATCGACGCCATGCTGGCCGCCCATCTCAACCGTCAGATCGCCTTTGCGGAAGGGTTTCACGAGGCCGACGGCTTCGGCTTTCCGGCCGATCTCGACGATGTCGCGGCGGACCTGTCGCTGCAGATCGAGGAGCAGCGCCGCGAGATCCTTGCCGAGGCCGAGATCACCGCCTTTGCCGCCTATGCGCCGCTGGGGGTGGCGGCGATTGCGCGGATCGGGGCGGCGCGCAACGCCGGGGCAGGGCGGGCGCGGCAGGATCTGATGGCGCTTGCCGAAAGCGATGTCCTGGACCAACTTGCCCGCGAATCGGGGCGTGCTGCCGCGAAACGTGACGAAGGACAGCCATTGTGACGCAGATGATCCTTGCCGGGCCGCTCGCGGCGCCTGAAATGCTGGCGGTGCTGGGGTGCGCCGGTGATCCCGTTGATCTGCCGGGGCAGATGCACGGCGGGGCCGGTGCCGGGATCGGCGGCGACTGGCCGGACTATCAGCCGGGCGAGGGGCGCGTCGCGGCGGTCTCGGTCGAGTCGACGCCACAGCTTCTACGCTACCTTGAGGTCATGGGGCTGTCGCCCCTGCCGCTGGCGACCGGCGAGGTCTGGGGCTTTGGCGGCGGCGAGGGGCAGGACTGGCAGCCGGAGAAAGCCGCCCTGATGGCGCTGACGGCGCAGGCGATCCTGACGCGCAACAAGGGGGACTCCCCGCAGCACATCCGCGCCCGCTTGACGCGCATCGCCGAGATTGCCGCCGCCGTGCCGCGCGCCGCCTTCGGTCCGCAGCCGCAGACGCATCTGCCGCCGCCCGATCCGGCGCGGGTCGAGATCCGGTCGCGCGCCGAGGTCTGGGGCGGCTATTTCTCGGTCGAGCAGCTTTCGCTGCGCCACCGCCGCCATGATGGCGGCTGGTCCGACACCCTCTCGCGCGAGGCGTTCATGTCGGCCGACGCGGCCCTTCTGCTGCCTTATGACCCGGCGCGGGACGAGGTGCTGGTGATCAGCCAGATCCGCATCGGGCCGCTGGCGCGCGGTCAGGCGCAGGTCTGGATGCTGGAGCCCATCGCCGGCCGCGTCGATGCGGGCGAGCCGCCCGAGGCCACCGCCCGCCGCGAGGCGGGGGAAGAGGCCGGGCTGCAGATCGGCCGGCTTTACCCCTTGCCCGAACATTACCCCTCGCCCGGCGCGAACAGTGAGTTCTTTTATCCCTTCGTCGCCACCGCCGATCTGTCTGGCCACCGCACCGGCCATGGCTTCGGCGTCGCGGGCGAGGGCGAGGATATCGCGACCCATATCCTGCCGCGCGACGAATTGGTGACGCTGGCGCTGAACGGGCAGATCCAGTGCGGGCCGCTGGTGCTGCTGGCGCTGTGGCTGGACCGCCATGCCGACCAGATCCGGCAGGACCCGGCCCATCCCGACGCCCGGCAAGGCGGTGATCTGGCAGGAACGTGACGCCGATCGCGCAATTTTGCCGCGCCAAGCCTTGTTGTCCGGGGTCGGGCTGGTATTCATCGGATGAGACGTCATGGAAGGGCCAGTGATGCGTATCTGCGAAGACCTCGCCGCCGCGATCGGCAATACCCCCTTGATCCGGCTGCGCTCCGCCTCTGAGGCGACGGGCTGCGAGATCCTCGGCAAGGCCGAGTTCATGAATCCGGGCCAGTCGGTCAAGGACCGCGCCGCGCTTTATATCATCCGCGACGCGGTGGCGCGCGGCACGCTGCGCCCGGGCGGCACCATCGTCGAGGGCACGGCGGGCAATACCGGCATCGGGCTGGCGCTAGTCGGCGCCTCGATGGGCTTCCGTTCGGTCATCGTCATCCCCGAGACGCAGAGCCAGGAGAAAAAGGACATGCTGCGGCTGGCCGGGGCGGAACTGGTGCAGGTGCCCGCCGCCCCGTACCGCAACCCGAACAACTATGTCCGATACTCGGAACGGCTGGCGAATGCGCTGGCCAAGACTGAGCCGAATGGCGCGATCTGGGCCAACCAGTTCGACAACACCGCCAACCGGCAGGCGCATCTGGAAACCACCGGCCCCGAGATCTGGGACCAGACCGAGGGCAAGGTCGACGGCTTCATCTGCGCCGTGGGCTCGGGCGGGACGCTGGCCGGGGTGGCGATGGCGCTGCAGCCCAAGGGCGTCAAGATCGGCCTCGCCGATCCCGAAGGCGCTGCGCTGCATTCCTTCTATACCACCGGCGAATTCGACAGCCCCGGCTCGTCCATCACCGAAGGGATCGGGCAAGGGCGCATCACCGCGAATCTGGAAGGCTTCACGCCCGATTACAGCTATCGCATCCCCGATGCCGAGGCGCTGACGGTGCTGTTCGATCTGGCTGCGCATGAGGGGCTGGTGCTGGGCGGTTCGTCCGGCATCAACCTCGCCGGTGCGATCCGCATGGCCCATGACATGGGGCCGGGGCACCGCATCGTCACCATCCTCTGCGACGCCGGCAACCGCTATCAGACCAAGCTGTATAACCCGGAATTCCTGCGCCAGAAGGGGCTGCCGGTGCCGGACTGGCTGGAGGGTCAGTCGAGGAAAATGCCCGAAGTCTTTGAATGAGTTTCAAGTTTTCTAGCCTCTTTCGGACCCTGCTGCTGGCGCTCGTGCTGGTCGCAGGGCCGCTGGCCGCCCAGGACACGCCCGAGATCGATTACGACCGCTGGGAAGGCTTTGCCGCCCAGGCCGAGGACGCGCTGGCCCATAGCGAGACCAGTTCCGAGGTGCTGTCCTCGATCCGCGACAACGCCGTGAAATGGCGCGACCGCTTCTCGCAGGCCAAGGACGCCAACGCGCCGCGTATCCAGACCCTGCGCGACCAGCTGGCCGCCCTTGGCCCGCCGCCCGCCGAGGGCGAGACCGAGGCGGAGGACGTCGCCAACCGCCGCAAGGAGCTGAACGCGCGGCTGTCAGAGCTGCAGGCCCCCGGCCTCGCCGCGACCGAGGCGCTGAGCCGCGCCAATTCGCTGGTCGGGCAGGTCGATCAGCTTGAACGCAAGCGCGACGCCGAGGTGATCCTGACGCTCAGCCCCTCGCCGCTGCTGCCGTCAAGCTGGATCGCCGCCGGACGCGACGTGATCGAGGTGGTCAAGGGCTTCGCCTCGGAAGCCGACCGCGAGTTCCGGCGCGAGAACCTGATGAACCGCGCGCCCGAGGTGCTGGCCTATCTGCTGGGCGCGCTCGGGCTGCTGATCTTTGGCCCGCGTTTCGTCGATTCGCTGCCCGCCAAGCTGGGCAGCCGCTCGGATAAAGAGCGGCGGCCGGTGATCGCCTTCGTCGTCTCGCTGGGGCAGATCGTGGTGCCGATGACGGGGATCACGCTGCTGGCCTGGGCCGTGGACGCAACCGGGCTGGTGGGCCGCTGGGGAACGCCCTTCCTGCTGGCGCTGCCGGTCGCGGCGCTGATCTTCTGGTCGGGCCGTTGGCTGGTCCGCACCCTGTTCGCCGAGGTTCCGGTCGCCTATGCCACGCTGAACCTGCCGACCGAGGCGCGGGCCAAGGCGCGCATCTTTGGCAGCGGGCTGGTGGTGATGATGGCGCTGCACAGCTATCTGGGCCACGCCGCGCTGCCGCAATCGGGCTATGTCCGGTCGGAAAACGCGCTGCCGCGCATCCCCTATGACATCAGCGCCGCCGGGGCAGGGGTGTTCCACCTGTTCCTGCTGACCGGCGGCGCGTTCTTCCTGTTCCGCCTGTCGTCGATCCTGCGCCGGATGAACCGTTACGAGGCCGGCGATTCGCCGCCCTACCGCTCGCGCGCGCTGACCGTGGCGGGCACGGTCCTGCGGCTGCTGGCGCCTTTGGCGGTGATCGCGGCGGTGCTGGGTTATGTGAACCTCGGCAATGCCATGCTGTGGCCGGCGGCGAAAAGCCTGGGCATGATCGGGCTGCTGATCCTGCTGCAGGATTTCATCGCCGACCTCTACGCGCTGCTGAACCGCAGCCAGAAGGACGCCCGCGATTCGCTGGCGCCGATGCTGATCGGGTTCATCCTGATCCTCGCCTCGGCCCCGGTATTCGCGCTGATCTGGGGCAGTTCCGTGGCCGAACTGGCCGAGTGGCGGGTCCGCTTCATGCAGGGCATCTCGTTTGGCGGGGTGCGCCTGTCGCCGCGCGGGGTGATGGTCTTTCTGATCGTCTTTTCGCTGGGTTATCTGGCGACCGGCTGGGTCAAAAGCGCGTTCCGCAACTCGATCCTGCCGCGCACCAATCTCGACAAGGGCGCGCAGACGGCGGCCGTCTCGGGCCTGGGTTATGTGGGCATCTTCCTGGCCGCGCTGCTGGCCATCACCTCGGCCGGGATCGATCTGTCCAGCCTGGCCATCGTCGCCGGCGCGCTGTCGGTCGGCATCGGTTTCGGCCTGCAGACCATCGTGCAGAACTTCGTTTCGGGCATCATCCTGCTGATCGAACGCCCGGTCAGCGTCGGCGACTGGATCGAGGCGGGCGGACAGCAGGGCATCGTCAGCGACATCTCGGTCCGCTCAACCCGCATCCGCACCTTCGACCAGACCGACGTCATCGTGCCGAACAGCGACCTGATCACCCAGACCGTGACCAACTGGACGCGCGGCAATTCGCGCGGGCGGATCATTGTGCCGGTCGGGGTCGCCTATGATTCCGACACCCGCAAGGTCGAGCGTCTGCTGCGCGAGATCGTCGAGGATCAGCCGACGGTGCTGTTCGACCCGGCCCCGGCGGTGCTGTTCATGGGCCTCGGCGCCAGCAGCCTCGATTTCGAGATCCGGGCGATCCTGTCCGATATCGGCGGCGGGCTGGGGGTCAGTTCGGAAATCCGTCACCAGATCCTGAAGCGGTTCGCCGAAGAGGGGATCGAACTGCCCTTCCCGCAACGCGACTTGTGGCTGCGCAACCCCGAGACGCTGCGCGGCGACGCGGCACCTGCCGAGCACGCCGGCCCGCCAGAACCGCCCGAGCCGGCAGAGGCGCCTTCGGGCGAGGTGGCGGGTGTGCACAGTGCGGGCGCGCTGCCTGACGGCGCCTCGGACGGCGGGGATGGTGCCAACAGCTAAGCCGCGTTGACATGGTTGCATCTGCAACTTATCCTGCCCGTCGAGACATGATGGGGGGAAGCCATGACGATCGACGCCTTGCCAAAGGGAATGATCCGCGCCGCGACGCTGAACGGGACCGAAGCGCATCAGGGCTATATGCCCGGCTTCGGCAATGATTTCGAAACCGAGGCGCTGCCGGGCGCGCTGCCGCAAGGGCAGAACAGCCCGCAGAAATGCCCCTATGGGCTTTACGCGGAACAGCTGTCCGGCACCGCCTTTACCGCGCCGCGCGGCCAGAACGAGCGGACTTGGTGCTATCGCATCCGGCCGAGCGTCAAGCATGTCGGGCGGTTCACCAAGATCAAACTGCCCTATTGGGAATCGGCGCCGAATGTCGATCCCGACATCATCAGCCTGGGCCAGTATCGCTGGGATCCGGTGCCGCACAAGGACGGCGAAAGCCTGACCTGGTTGACCGGGATGCGGACCATGACCACGGCGGGCGACGTCAATACGCAGGTCGGCATGGCGGCGCATATCTATCTGGTCACGGAATCCATGGTGGATGAATATTTCTTCAGCGCCGACAGTGAGTTGCTGGTCGTTCCTCAACAGGGCCGGCTGCGCTTCTGCACCGAACTGGGCGTCATCGACCTGGAACCGCGCGAGATCGCCATCCTCCCCCGCGGTCTCGTCTACCGCGTCGAGGTGCTGGAAGGCCCGGCGCGCGGTTTCGTCTGCGAGAATTACGGCCAGAAGTTCGACCTGCCCGGCCGAGGCCCCATCGGCGCCAACTGCCTCGCCAATCCGCGCGACTTTAAATGCCCTGTCGCCGCCTTCGAGGACCGCGACGCCCGCTCGCGCGTGGTGATCAAATGGTGCGGCCAGTTCCACGAAAGCTTTATCGACCACAGCCCGCTGGACGTCGTTGCGTGGCACGGCAACTATTGCGCCTACAAGTATGATCTGCGGACATATTCCCCTGTCGGGGCGATCCTGTTCGACCACCCGGACCCGTCGATCTTCACCGTGCTGACCGCACCCTCGGGGCAGGAAGGCACGGCCAATATCGACTTCGTGCTGTTCCGCGAACGCTGGATGGTGGCCGAGCACAGCTTCCGCCCGCCCTGGTATCACAAAAACATCATGTCCGAGATGATGGGCAATATCCACGGCATCTATGACGCCAAACCGCAAGGTTTCGTGCCGGGCGGGACCAGCCTTCACAACATGATGCTGCCCCACGGCCCCGACCGCAACGCCTTCGAGCATGGCTCGACCGAGCCGATGGTCCCGGTCAAGCAGGACAACACCATGCAGTTCATGTTCGAGACCCGCTTCCCGCAGCAGCTCACCCGCTTTGCCGCGACCGAGGCGCCGTTGCAAGACGACTATGCCGATTGCTGGCAAAGCCTTGAGAAGAAATTCGACGGCACGCCCAGGGGAAATAGGGCGCCAAGCCCCGGCAAAACCCGCAGGCGCAAGTTGATCTGCGCCTGCGGGTTCGGTATGTCAGGCGTCGGGGGCGGTTAGCTCAGCTGGTAGAGCGCTTCGTTTACACCGAAGATGTCGGGGGTTCGAACCCCTCACCGCCCACCAATCCGGATTGCGATGATCATCATCGGGGGTCCGATTTCGAATCGGCAGCGGCGTCCATGCTCAGGTCTGCGGCCGCTCGGCCCAGCCGGCAAAGATCCGCTCGAGCATCACCACGATATAATACAGCATGATCCCCAGCAGCGCCAAGGCGATGAGGACCGCGAACATCAGCGGATAGTCGCCATTCGTCTTGCCGGAATCGAACAGTGCCCCCAGCCCGCGCCCATGCGGCGAGACGATCTCGACCAGGTTGGTGCCGATAAACGCCAGCGTGACCGAGACCTTCAGCGCCCCGAAGAACTCTGGCAGGGTCTTCGGCAGGGCGATCTTGCGGAAGATGGTGAAGCGCGAGGCCCCCAGCGCGCGCAGGATGTCGCGGTATTCCGGCTCTAGCGTGGACAGCCCGATGCTGACCGACACGGCGATGGGAAAGAACGAGATCATCACCGCCATCAGCACGGTGTTGAAATCATGCTGGCCGATGAAGATCAGCGCGATCACCGGGACCAGCGTGGCCTTTGGGATCGCGTTGAAGCCGACCAGCAGCGGGTAAAGCGCGCTGCGCGTCATCTGCGACAGCCCCATGATCATGCCAAGCGCGCCGCCCAGCAGCACGGCGAGGACCAGCCCCACCACCGTCCGCCACAGCGTCTGCCAACCCATCTCGAGGAACAGCCAGCGGAACTTCCAGAACGCCGCCGGCAGGTCCGAGGGCGCGGCCATCTTGTATTTCGGCCAGTCATTGATCCAGACCAGCCCCTCCCACAGCAGCAGGAAGATGACGATGGAGGCGATGGGAACCAGGATCTTGCGGACCATCTTCATCACGCGACCTCGACGCGGTTCTGGGCGATGCTGATCTGGTCGCGCAGATCGTGCAGCATGTCGCTGACCTTGGGCGTGTACAGGATATCCAGCGGGCGCTTGTCGGGCAGCTTCACGTCCAGCACATATTGCGTCCGCGCCGGACGGTCCGACAGCACCACCACCTGATCGCCCAGATAAACGCTTTCGCGCAGGTCATGGGTGATGAGGACGCCGGTGAACGGCTCGGCCGCGCGCAGGTCGCGCATGGTCTGCCACAGATCCTCGCGGGTAAAGGCGTCGAGCGCGCCAAAGGGCTCGTCCATGATCAGCACCCGCGGCTTGTGCACGATCGAGCGGCACAGCGAGGCGCGTTGCCGCATCCCGCCGGACAGCTCGCTAGGTCGCTTGTGCTCGAACCCCAGCAGGCCGACCATCTCCAGCAGCTCCATCGCGCGGGCGACGCGCTGCTTGCGCGGCATCGAGGGCGCGACGATTTCCAGCGGCAGGATGACGTTTTCCAGGATGTTGCGCCATTCCAGCAGGACCGGGTTCTGGAAGGCCATGCCGACGGTCTTGCGCGGCGATTTCACCCGCTCGCCATCCAGCCAGACCTCGCCCTGATCCGGGATCAGAAGCCCCGCGATCAGCCGCGTCAGCGTGGATTTGCCGCAGCCGGACGGGCCGACGACGGCGCAAAAGCTGCTTTCGGGGATGGAGAGATCCAGCCCCGACAGCACCGGCAGCGGCCCCAAAGGGGTCTTGTAGGCGTGGTAGACGCCCCGTGTCTCGATCAGATTCATGAACCAACTTTCAGGATGGCTGTGGCCCTGACACCGGATGGTCAGGGCCGGTCGGGATCAGTCAATCCTGAGAGGATCTTCGGGCAGGAAGCTGTCGTCGAAATACAGCGACGGATCGGGCGCGTTGGTGAATTTATAAACCATCTGCATCTGCTCGATGGACTTGTCCATCCGCTCGGCATCGATGCCGCCCATGCCGTTTTCCTTGACGTAATCGGTCAGCACGTTGTCGTCGATGGACATTTTCAGGCGCCGGGTCTCAAGATCCTTGTCCATGGCGGGGTTATGCGCGGCCAGCACGTCGACTGCGGCGTCCGGATCGGCGATGGCGTCCTTCCAGCCGGCGGCGACGGCGCGGACAAAGCCGGTGATCGCTTCGGGGTTTTCCTTGGCGAAATCGGTGTTGGCGATGACCGCGTTGCCGTAAAGGGCAAGGCCGTGATTGGCCATCAGCATGACGGTGATGTCCTCCTCGGGCACGCCCAGCCGCATGGTGTTCAGCGCCGAGGTGAAGGAAAACCCCGTCACCGCCGCGACCTTGCCTTCGGCCAGCATCGGCTCGCGGGTCGGAAAGCCGACCGGCTCGACCGTGACCTTGTCCATGTCGATGTCATTGGCGGCGGCAAAGATCGGGAATTGCGCCCAGGCCCCGTCCGGGGGCGGCGCGCCCAGGATCTTGCCTTCCAGATCGGCGGGCGTTTCGATGCCCAGCGATTTCCGCCCGACGATCGAGAAGGACGGCTTGTCATAGACCATCATCACCGCCGTCACCGGCGCGCCGGGGTTCTGGTCGATGAACTTCATCAGCGAGGCCATGTCGGCAAAGCCCACCGGAAAGGCCCCGGTCGCCACCTTCGGAATCGCGTCCAGCGAGCCCGCACCCTCGGAAATCTCGACCGTCAGCCCCTCATCGGCGAAGTGGCCGTTCTCGATGGCGAGGAAATAGGGCGCGGCCGGCCCTTCCAGCTTCCAGTCCAAAGCAAAGGGCATGTTGGTGTCTGCAAATCCCGCCTGACCCGCGAATGCGGCGGCTGCGAACGCCACCGAGCCCATGAATCCCTTGATGCCGATATGTCCCATTCCGTCCCCGTCTGTTAACGCCGCCCCGGCCGCATGCGACCGGTCGGCCCCTGGCTTGTGCCAATGTAAAAATCGTGACCCGGAGGCAAGGGTGCAGGATAAGTCGTGCTGGGGCAAGAAATAAAACTCAAGCAAGGCGGTTATTCAGGGCGCGGCGGGGCTTGGGCTGGGCAATGTCGTGCGGCGTGTCGGCTGCTGACATGCCGGCTGATATTCATGCGGCTGGCGCCATTCCACGCGCTCGCGGATGGGCGCCTTTGCGTTTCGCGTTCGCTGGTTTCATGCATCCTGTCCATCTCGATCTCGACCAGCCGCAAATTGCGCGCTAGATCAGCCGTGAACCCCGGATCAGGACGACTATGACCCGCTGCCGCCTGCCTCTTGCGCCTTTCTGCCACGCCGCTGCCTTGGCCGGCGCGCTTGGCGCCGGGGCTGCGGCGCAGGCCGATCCATTTGCGGATTTCGGCACGGCGATGAAATACGCCCTGCCGCTGGCCGCTGCGGTCTGTGCCGTCGATCAGGGCCGGGGCGAGGATTTCGCGGTGCGTGGCGCGGTGCAGGTCGCCGTGGTGCTGGGCATGAAGCAGCTATTCGGCGATCGCCCCATCGGGCAGCGACCGAGCGGCGAGGGACGGGGCTTCCCCTCGGGCCACACCGCCTCGGCGTTTTTCGGGGCGGCTGATCTGGCGAGGAAATGCCTCGCCGAGGACCCAGCCGCCGGGGCGGCGATGTATGGCGCCGCGGGGCTGACCGGGCTGAGCCGCTTGCACGCGGGCGAGCATGATCCGGCGCAGGTCTGGGCGGGGGCGCTTGTCGGTTTCAGCCTTGGCGCGGCGGATTTCGGCATCGGCACCGATGGCGCGTCCTTCAGCATCGGGTTGAAGTTCTAGGCGCACGCCTCTGATGTATAAAGACTCCTTTGGCGAAATCCGCGCCGCGGGATCTCCGCAGCGCAAGCAGGGTTGCACTCTGCCCGCACCTGTCTAAAGACAGGCGTCTTGTTGTCAGCGGCGAACGGGGTGAACATGTCCGAAGCAAGCGACCGGATGGGTGCGACAATGACCGACCAGAACGCGACCGAGGCCGCGCCCGACGCAGAGGCGCAGAGCGCCGCCAAAAGCAGCGCCCGCCGGGTGGGGCTGATCGTCATCATCCTGCTGGTGCTGCTGGTCGCCTTCTATGCGATGGCCGACAGGGCCACGCCCTCGACCTCGCGCGGGATCGTCTCGGCCAATCTGGCGCAGATCGCGCCGCGTGTCTCGGGCGAGGTGACGGCGCTGCATGTGGCCGACGATGCGGTGGTCGAGGCGCAGGCGCCGCTGTTCTCGATCGACCCCCGGCCTTACGAACTCGCCGTCCGGCAGGCCCGCGCGGATCTCGCCAATGCGCTGCAAAGCGTCGATGCCTCCAGCGCCTCGCTGGTGGCGGCGCAGGCGGCGGTGACGCAGGCGCGCAGCGCGCGCAGCCAGGCCGAGCGGGTGTTCCGCCTCGAATCGCGCGGCGTCGTGGCCGAGGCGCGGGGCGATGACGCTCGCGCCAGCGTCACCCAGGCCGAAGCGCAACTTGCCAGTGCCGAGGCCAATCTGGAAAGCGCCCGCAACCAGCTTGGCCCCAAGGGCAAGGAAAACCCCGCGATTCAAGCCGCCGAGGCGCGTCTGGACGCCGCGCTTTACGATCTGGCCTCGACCACGGTCACCGCACCGCATCGCGGCGTCGTGACCAATGTCACCCTGTCCGACGGGCAGTTCATTGGCGCCGGCAACCCGGCCATGACCTTTATCGATGCCGAGGCCGCCTGGGTGACCGTCGATCTGCGCGAGAACCAGCTGCAGAAAGTGACGCCGGGCGATCCCGCGCATCTGCTGTTCGACGCGGTGCCGGGGCGCATTCTGTCGGGCCGCGTGCAAAGCATCGCCTGGGGCATCAACCCCGGCCGGACCGTGCAGGGCGGGCTGGTGGTCAGCCAGCCCTCGAACCGCTGGTTCGAGCCGGCGCGGCGCATCCCGGTGCGGATAGAGCTGGATGGCGGGATCGAGGCATGGCCGCGCACCGTCCGCGTCGGCGGCAAGGTCCACGCCGTGATCTTTGCCGATGGCAGCCCCACCGGCCTCATGGCCTGGCCCGCCCGCGCGATGCAGCGGATGCGGTCCTGGGCCAGCTTTCTGCACTGACCGCCCGATGTATGTCACCCCCCGTCCCGATGCGGTCGAAGACCCGCTTTACGGCATCCGGCTGGGCCTGACCGGGGCGCTGGCCTATGCGGCGATCCCCATCATCGACCCGCTGCTGCCGCCGATCATCGCGGCCCTGCCGGTCGGGCTGATCGCGGCGCAGCGCAGGACGCTCGATCTGGGCAAGCTGATCGGCGGCGCGCTGGCGATGATGATCCTGCCCTGGATCATGACCTGGCTGGTGGTGCAGATGCGGCCCATGCCGCTGGTTTATGTGCTGGTCATGTGGTGGTTCTATTTCATCGGCTTCCGGATGATCCTGGTCTCGGGCGCGCAGGCGGGGATGCTGATCGTCATCGTCGCGGTGCTGATCTCGGTCATGGGGATGCACGGCACCGCCATCGTCGAGACGCTGCGCAACGGCTTCATGCAAGCCGCGCTGGTGACGCTGGTGGTGGGGCCGATCGTCTATCTGCTGGCGCCGCCCCGCACGCGCGAGCGGCATGTCGACACCCCCACGCCAGGCCATGGCAACGCCACCCTGGGCGCGGCGATCCGGGCCACGGTGCTGATCGGGCTCAGCTTCTGGCTGTATGCGGTGATGCAGCCCTCGGACATGATGATGGCGGTGGTGGCGGCGATGGTGCTGGTGTTTCCGTCGCGCAAGCAGGTGTTTTCCGAGGCGATGCAGCGCATCCGGGCCACGGTGTATGGTGGCGCGGTGGCCATGCTGATCCTGATGCTGTTCCTGTTCTCGCAGCATCTGCTGGTGCTGCTGGGGCTGATCTTTCTGGGCGGGCTGTGGTTCGGGCAGAAAATGCTGTTCGGCCCGCGTCAGAGCATGGTCTATCAATACGGGTTCTCGGTGACGCTGGCGCTGGTCGCGGGGGCGCTGTCGACGCAGGACGCGGCCTATGCGACGATGACCCGGATCGTGCTGACGCTGGCCGGGGCGCTGACCGCGGCGCTGTCGGTGGCGCTGCTGGACCAGATGACGGGCTGGCGCAGCCAGGTTGCGGGCTGAGGCGGCTGATGGCCGGTCAGCCCCGCCGGTCGAGCTGAACCCCGTCCGGCGTCACGATCAGATCGAGCGCGACGTCATGGGGCTGGGGATAAAGCGTCCGCAACTCTCCCTCGGCCAGCGCCACGCCGATGGTCAGGGGCCGGGGCGACAGCGCGGCCAGCGTCCGGTCCCACGCCCCGTCGCCATAGCCCAGCCGATGCCCCTCGCGGTCCCAGCCGAGCGCCGGAATGATGGCGCAGTCAGGGCGGACAAAGGGCGCTTGCGTGTCGGGCGCGGGAACGCCGCGGGGATCGGGCCGCAGCTTCAGCCCCGGCTGCCAGAGCCGGAAGGACAGCGGCAAACCGGCAGCCTCGACCACCGGCAGCGCGATGCGGACGCCCTGCCGCGCCAGATCGGCCAGCAGGGGCCGCAGGTCCGGCTCATTCCTTATCGGCCAATAGAGCGAGACCACCGACCCGGCGCCGCCCATCCCCGCCATAGCCAGCAGCGCCGTCAGATGCCGCATCAGCGCTTGCGCCGCGGCCTCGCGCCCGGCTGCGCCAAGGGCGGTGCGCGCGGCCAGCAGGTTTTCGCGCTGCGCCCGGCGCCAACGGCTGACATCGCTTTCCTGCTGCGGATCGACGGCCAGCGGGTCGAAATAATCGGGCGCGATCTCGCCCGCCAGACAGGGCGGCGAGGCGAAACGGCCTGGCCGATCGCCGGCCCCGCTCATCCGCGCGTTCCTCTGTCCATCGCCCTCTCCTGTGCCTGTCACCGAGTCTTGCAGGATCGTCGCGCCAAGTCTAACCTTCGATCAGTTCGGACGGAAAGGACTACCATGGCAAGCTGGCTTCCCACGCTCAAGACCGACACCCCCGAAGAGGGCTATGATCTGGCCGTCAAGATGGCGCGCGTCGCCGTCAAGCTGACCCAACCCGATGCCGAGATGCGCGACAAGCTGCGGCCGGAATATGCCAGCGATGCCGATGCGCTGATCGCCGTCAGCCAAGTGGTCGCGACGCATTTCGCCACCGTCGCGGCGGCGAACGACTATTGGCGCAAGGGCTAGAGGCCCCATCCGCCGAGGGACGGCGTGACCCGCTTTCGGATCGTCGAACTGCGCCGCGGCACCGCGCGCCCCTTCGGGCCGAACGGAGAGCTGTCCGCCATCGACAAGCAGCCGGTGCCCGGCCCGGTGCAGGTCAGCGCGACCGGGATGGAGGGCGACGAGCAGGGCGACCCTCGCCATCACGGCGGTCCCGACAAGGCGCTGCACGCCTATAGCGTGGCGCATTATCCGTGGTGGCAGGGCGAACTGCCACGGGTGGCCGCGCGCTTCCGGCCCGGCGCCTTCGGCGAGAACCTTGTGGTCGAGGGTGTGACCGAGGGCGATCTCTGCCTCGGCGATCTGTGGCAGGTGGGCGAGGTCACGCTGCAACTGTCGCAAAGCCGTCAGCCCTGCTGGAAGCTGAACACGCGTTTCGCGACCAAGGACATGGCCCGGCGCGTGCAGGACAGCGGCCGCACCGGCTGGTATTTCCGCGTCCTGACCCCCGGCGAGCTGCGCGCGCCGGCCGAGGCCCGGCTGATCGAGCGCCCCCACCCGGACTGGCCGCTGACGCGCATCTGGGACGTGCTTTATCGCGACACGTTGAACACCTCGGTCCTGCGTGAGTTGGCAACGCTGACCGGGTTGCCGGAACGCTGGCAGAGCCTCGCGCAGAACCGCCTGAAGCGCCGTGAGGTTGAAGACTGGTCGCGGCGGCTGAACGCGCCGGGGAGTGAGTAGGGTTTTAGGGGCGCAGAGAGTTGGGGGGTGTCCTTCGGCGGGAACGGCGATGCGGCTTCTGCTTTAGACAGCGGGCGGTGAAGCCTGCTATGCGCGGCCCTTCAGACGCACGACACGCTCAGCCCAGTCTGCGCCCGGACTGACAACACTACCTCGCCTCCCAGCATCCTCGCCTTCGCCCCTCAAACCGCCGCCAGCGGCCGTATCCGCAGCTTGGTGATGCGGTTTTCGCGGCGGGTCACGACCTCGAAGCGATAGCCGTGGAACGAAAACACCTGACCCTGCGCCGGGATCGACTGGGCCATGTGGATGACCAGCCCGGCCACCGTGTTCGCCTCGTCATCGGGCAGGTTCCAGTCCAGCGCCCGGTTCAGGTCGCGGATCGTCATGGCGCCGTCGATCAGGTAATCGCCCGAGGGGCCGGGTCGCAGGTCGTGATCGGCCTCGGTGTCGTGCTCGTCGGCGATTTCGCCCACGATCTCCTCGATGATATCCTCGAGCGTGATCAGCCCGCGCAGCGCGCCGTATTCGTCCACGACCAGCGCGAAATGCGTCCGCCGCTTGAGGAATTCGCGCATCTGCTCGTCCAGACCGGTGGTGTCGGGAACGAAATAAGGCTTCATCGCCACCGCCATGACGTCGAAATCGCGCATCGCGTCGGCGGGCTCGCCCTTGCCGTCATAGGCCGAGGCATGGACCGCGCGCAGCACGTCCTTGGCGTGGATGACGCCGATGACGTTCTCACGCTCGCCACGATAGAGCGGCAGGCGGGTGTGGGGGCTGGACAGCACGGTGTCGAGGATGGTCGCGGGCGGCAGGTCGCCGTCGATCATCTGGATCTCGGAGCGGTGCTTCATGATCTCGTCCACGGTCCGGTTCCCCAGATCGAGCGCCCCCAGCAGCCGGTCGCGGTCCTCTTTCTCCACCGTGCCCGAGGCCGCGCCGATGCTGAGCGCGCCGGCGATTTCTTCGTGGACCGAGAACATGTTGGCGTCAGGGTCGCTTTGCAGCCCGAACACCCGCAGGATCGCGCGGACGATGGCGCGCACCACCAGCACGATCGGCGACAGCAGCCGCATGACCACGGTCATCGGGCGCGCGACCATGGCGGCCAAGCTTTCGGCATTGGCGATGGCATAGGATTTCGGCATCACCTCGGCGAAGATCAGCACCAGCACCGTCATCACCGCGGTCGCCAGCGCCACGCCGCTGGCCCCGAACAGCGCCGTGAACAGCGCCGTCGCCAGCGAGGCCGACAGGATGTTCATGACGTTGTTGCCCAGCAGGATCGCCCCGATCAGCCGGTCGCTGTCGCGGGTGACGCGGATCGCGGCGATGGCGCCGGGATCGCCCCGGTCGGCGCGGTTCCGCAGCTTGGCGCGGCTGGCGCCGGTCAGCGCGGTTTCAGATGCCGAGAAGAAGGCCGAGAAGACCAGCAGCACCAGAATGGCCAGCGCGAAGGTCAGCACCATGGCGCCGCTGACGCCTCCGCCCTGGGCGCTGACGACGGCGCCGGGGGTGGTGGCGGTCTGGGCGACGGCTTCCGCCGACACGGCGGCGCCTTGGGCGAGGGTGGGCAGGATCATTGTCAGCATCGGTTCAAACGCGGGCCAGGGGGTGATGGTTCAGCACCAGATCGCGCATTCGCAGATCCAGCACATGGGTATAGATTTCGGTCGTCGACAGGTCGGCATGTCCCAGCAGGGTCTGGATCGCCCGCAGATCGGCACCGCCTTCCAGCAGATGGGTGGCAAAGGCGTGGCGGATGACATGGGGCGTGACGCGGGCCGGGTCGATCCCGCAGGCAAGCGCCAGATCGCGGATCAGATCGTTCATCGACTTCCGCGCCATGTGTCCGGTCTGCGAGCCGGCCGGGAACAGAAAGCGCGCGCCCTTGCCCGCGACCAAGCGGCCCAGATGGCTGTCGCGCGGGGCGTGGTCGCGGATCTTCAGCCAGTCGTGCAGTGCGCGCTGCGCCGGCGGCGACAGCGGCACCATGCGCTCGCGTCCGCCCTTGCCGCGGATCAGCAGCAGTTGCGGATCGCCCCGCGTCGCCGCGACGGGCAGCGAGACAAGCTCGGTCACGCGCATGCCGGTGGCGTAAAGCAGCTCGATCAGGCAGCGGTTGCGGGCGCGGTCATCGGCGTTCCGGCCGGTGGCGGACACCGCGTCGAGCAGGCGCGAGACCTCGTCCTGGCTAAGCACGCGTGGCAGGCGCGGGCGGCGGCCGGGGCCCGAGAGGCGTTGTGCCGGATCATCCGTCCGCCAGCCCTCGGCCAGCGCCAGCCGCGTGAACTGCCGGATCGAGGACAGCCGCCGCGCCCGCGTCGCACCCGACAGGCCCTGCGCCTCGCAATGCGCCAGATAGGCGGTGATGTCGTCGCGGGTCATGCTGAGCAGATCCAGCCCGCGCCCCGGCAGCCACTCGGCCAGATCGCGAAGGTCGCGGCCATAGGCCAGCAGCGTGTTCTGCGCGGCCCCCGCCTCGGCCGCCTGTGCGTCCAGGAACGCGCCGATGCGGGTCAGATCGGTCACGGGGCGGGCTCGGTCTGCGGCGGCATCTTCAGCAGCGGGTCGAGCGCGATTTGCGTCGCGATCCGGCGCGCATCCGCAATCAGCCCAAGCTGGCGCAGCATCTGCACGCCCCGCGCGGCGCGGGTGAAATCGCCCTGCAACCCGGCATCGGCATCGGCGAGCGAGCCATACTGCGCCGGCGCCAGCGGCATCCCGTCGCCGCTTTGCGGGGCCGGCGGCAGATCGCCGGCAAAGACCGGGGCCAGCGCACCCAAGGCCGGCGACAAGGGCTGCGGCTGCCCGCCGCTGGCCAGCGCCAGCAGGGCGGCATCCAGCGGCTCATCCGGGCTTTCGCTCACCTCGGTCAGCCCGGCCCACAGCCGCAGCCACAGCGCCAGCCGGGCGCTGTCGGGGGGCAGGGTCTCGGGTGCAAGATCGGGGGCCACCATGCTGGCGAAGGCGTCGCGCAGGCCGGCGGCCTCAAGCCGCTGGAACGCCAGCCGCAGGGCCGGGCCGATCCGCGCGCCGTCGCCGGTGGCGATGGCCGCATCAAGCGCCTGCACCGCCGCCGCGCGTTCCCAGACCCCGCCCGAGGCGGCGGGGCTTTGCGCGCCGTAAAGCTGGTGCAGCACGTCCGAGGGCAGGACTCCGGCCCGCGCCAACCGCTCGGCGGCCTCGAGCTGCGCCTTCCAACCGGCGCGTTGGTCCAGATCGGCCCAGGCATAGGGCAGGGGCAGATCGCCGGTCGGCAAAGGCTGGCCGATCGCCTCGTGCAGGCGGAACATCAGCGGCGTCATGTCGGTGGGGGTGACCGGCAGCGGCTCGGCCCCGTCGGCGGCGCCGTCGTCCAGATAGCGGGTCAGGATCGCGTCCAGCCCCTCGGGCAGCAGCCCCAGCCGGGCCGCGCCGTGATGGACCAGCGCCGCCGCCTGCCAGTCGCCCACCTGCGCGAGGCAATAGATCCGCGCCGCCTGATCGGGAACGATCCCCGGCGCGCGCGCCATGTGCGTGCAAAGCTGCCCCTCGCCACCCAGCAGCAGCGCCAGATCGAACAGGCGGCGGAAGCTGTCGGCATTGTCCGGCCCCGCCCCCTGCAAAAGCACCCGGGCAGAGGGCAACGCACCATCGCGGAACAGCTGATCGACCCGCGCGGCAAAGAACTGGCCTTGCCGGGTCGGGTCGTCGATCTCGGGCGGGGCAAGCTGCGCCTCGATCACCCGGCGCGCAAGCTGGCGCGAGGCGGGCAGGGCGGGGCTGGCGCGCAGCATCCCGATGGCGGTGTCCAGCGCCGTCCCGGCCCAGAAATCCTCGGCCAGCCCGGCCTGACGGGCCGAGATCACCCCCGCGCCGTCGGAATCCGCGGCTTTCAACCGGCTGGTGCCGACCGGCACGGCCAGCGCGTCCTGCGCGATCTGTCGCCCCTCGCGATCCGTGGGCGCGGCGATGGGGCGCGTCGGGCGCAGCCGTGCTGCATCGGGCGGCACCGGATCGCCCGGCCGCCACGCGGTCGAGGGCGCGGGCCGGGCGGTGCCGCTTTTCAGCCAGTCATTGGCCGACAGCGGGGACTGCGCCGCCATCGGCGAGGCGAACCCCAGAACCGCCAGCAGCAGGGCAGGGGTGGCGGTCCGGCGCAGGCGATCAATCCAGATCATTCGCGTCCGCCCCGGCTTCGGCTGCGTCCTCGGTCGCGGGTTCCGCCTGCGCCGCTTCGGGCGGGGACAGCCCGGCAGGCGGGGTCGAGGGCGTGGGCGCGGTGATGTTCAGCGGCACAAATTTGCGCATCTCTTGCTGGCGCGGGCCCATATCGCCCAGATAGGCATAGGCCGTCAGCCCCAGCACCGCCAGAATCACCAGCACCACGATAATCTTCAACAACCGCATCATCTGCCCTTTCGCCCGCTGCTCTTATCCCGGTCTTGCCTCCGGTTTTGCCGCCTTATAGCTGGCAATTTCCGAAAGATCACGTCATTCACGGCATGTCGTGCGAAGGAAAGAAGATGGGTGATCAGATCGTTCTGGTGGGGATGATGGGGGTCGGAAAGACCGCCGTCGGGCAGGAAATCGCCCGCCAGCTCGGCCTGCAATTCCGCGATGTCGATGCCGAGATCGAACGCGCCGCCGCCATGACCATCCCCGAGATCTTCGCCCGCGACGGCGAGCCGTTTTTCCGCGACCGCGAATCGCGCGTGCTCGAGCGTCTGCTGGGCGGGCCGCGCAGCGTGATCTCGACCGGCGGCGGGGCATGGGTCCAGCCTCGCAATCGCGAGTTGATCGACCGCGCGGGGCTGTCGGTCTGGCTCGACGCCGATCTGGATACGCTGTGGCAGCGCGTCCGGCTGCGCGCGACGCGGCCGCTGCTGATGACCGAAAACCCCCGCGCCACCCTGCAGGCGCTGCTGGCCGAGCGTGCGCCCATCTACGCCACCGCCGCCATCCGCGTCAAAAGCGACGCGACCAGCGATATCGAGACCACCGCCCGCCGCGTCCTGACCGCGATCAGGCAGCACAGCCCCGGTTTTCTGGAGGAAAGATGACCCGCACCGTTCACGTTCCGCTGGGCGCGCGCGCCTATGATGTCCGCATCGGTGCCGATCTGATCGCGCGGGCCGGGGCCGAGATCGCGCCCCTGCTGCACCGTCCCCGCGCCGCCATCATCACCGACGAGACGGTGGCCGGGCTGCATCTGGGCACGCTGCAGACCGCCTTGCGGGCCGAGGGCATCGCGTCCAAGGCGCTGATCCTGCCCCCCGGCGAGGCCACGAAATCATGGCCGCATCTGACCCGCAGCGTCGAGTGGCTGCTGGATCAGCGGGTCGAGCGTCGCGACATCGTGATCGCGCTTGGCGGCGGGGTGATCGGCGATCTGGTCGGCTTTGGGGCGGCGATTCTGCGGCGTGGGGTGCGGTTCGTGCAGATGCCGACGACGCTGCTGGCGCAGGTCGACAGCAGCGTGGGCGGCAAGACCGGGATCAACGCGCGGCAGGGCAAGAACCTGATCGGCGCCTTTCACCAGCCCTCGCTGGTGCTGGCCGACACCTCGGTCCTGGACACGCTGAGCGAGCGGGATTTCCGCGCGGGCTATGGCGAGGTGGTGAAATACGGGCTGCTCGGCGATGCCGAGTTCTTCGACTGGCTGGAAGCCAACGCCCACCGCCTGCGCGACGACATCGAGGCGCGCGATCACGCCGTCGCCCATTCCGTCGCGATGAAGGCCGAGATCGTGTCGCGTGACGAGACCGAACAGGGCGAACGCGCGCTGCTGAATCTCGGCCACACCTTCGGTCACGCGCTCGAGGCCGCGACCGGCTATTCCCAGCGATTGCTGCATGGAGAGGGCGTTTCCATCGGCTGCGCGCTGGCCTTCGAGCTGTCGGCGCGGATGGGTCTGTGCCCGCAAGAGACGCCGTCGCGCGTGGGCGCGCATCTGGCGCAGATGCAGATGCCTGCGGGTTTGCGCGACGTGCCGGGCGAGTTGCCCGACGACGAGACGCTGATCGCGTTGATGGGGCAGGACAAGAAGGTGGTCGACGACCGTCTGCGCTTCGTTCTGGCTCGCGGGATCGGTCAGGCATTCGTCAGCGACGCGGTCAAGACGGCCGATCTGCACGCGGTCCTGTCGCAGTCGCGGTAAGGGCCGCTAGTCCGCCTTGACCGCATGGGCGCGCAGCAGTTCCAGCGGCGCGATCTCGGTCGCGCGGGCATGCGTCGCCTCGAGCACGACCTTGGGCGCGGCGAATTCCTGCGCGGCCTGCACGAATCTGGCGGCGCAGAGACACCAGCGGTCGCCGGGCTTCAGGCCGGGAAAGCGGAACTCGGGCCGCGGGGTGGAAAGATCGTTGCCCAGATATTTCGACAGCGCCAGAAACTCGGCCGTGACGATGACGCAGACGGTATGGCTGCCCGCATCCTCGGGGCCCGTGTTGCAGCAGCCGTCGCGGTAGAACCCGGTCATGGGATCGGTGGAACAGGGCACCAGCGGCCCATCAAGCACGTTCAGCGCTGCATCCATGGTGAACTCCGGTCAGTAAGGCGAGGGGGCATTGGCGCACATCCGGCCGGGCTTGGCCAGAGGCCGCGCATCAACGGAACCGCGAGGCCAGCGCGCGCAGCCGGTCGGGCAGGCTGGCGGGCGTCTTGGGCGGGGGCTCGGAAGCGGTCTGCGGAGGTGGCGCCTTGGCGTCGGTTGCGATCGGTTTGCGGCCCTCGGAGGGGGGCCGGTCCTGATTTCGCGCCGGCACCACCTGTTGCGCGACCTTGTTCTGGAACCCCGCCGCATCGCCCGCGGCCAGCGCCTCGGCCCCCTTCGAGATGCCGCGCAGCAGATCGTCCAGCCAGGCGCCGTCTGCCTTGGCGAAATCCGACAGCACATGCCCCGTCACCCGGTCCTTGTGGCCGGGATGACCGATGCCCAGCCGGACGCGTTCGTAATCCGCGCCGATATGCTGGTGGATCGAGCGCAGCCCGTTATGGCCCGCATGCCCGCCGCCGGTCTTGACCCGGCACTTGCCCGGCGCGAGGTCCAGTTCGTCATGGAAAACAATGACATCGCCGGGCGTCAGTTTCAGATAGCGCATCGCCTGACCCACCGCCTGACCAGAGAGGTTCATGAACCCCTGCGGCTTGAGCAGCGTCACCCGCTGCGCCCCCAGCCGCCCCTCGGCGATCAGCCCCTGAAACCGCGACCGCCAGGGCGCGAAACCGTAATCCTCGGCGATCCTGTCGACGGCCATGAAGCCGATATTGTGCCTGTTGGCGGCGTATTTCGCGCCGGGATTGCCCAGCCCCACGATCAGTTTCATGCCGATTTCCTGCCCTGTCCTGCGTGCAATTTCAGCCCATCCCTTGCGAATGAGATCGGGCGTTACTAAGACTCTGTCAACCTTTGACGGGTAGAACGACACCCTGGGGCGCGCCGTCCGAATCGGATGGCAGGAACGACAGGGCAAGGCAATCGCGCACGGCACAGCATCGCGCAGAAAACAGGCGGCAAAAGACAATATGAGCGATCCGGCAGAATTCTACATGAACACGCTTGTCCCGATGGTGGTCGAACAGACCTCGCGCGGGGAACGGGCCTATGACATCTTTTCGCGGCTGCTGAAGGAACGCATCATCTTCGTCTCGGGGCCGGTCCATGACGGCATGGCGACCCTGATCAGCGCGCAGCTGCTCTTCCTCGAGGCGGAAAACCCGTCCAAGGAAATCTCGATGTATATCAACAGCCCCGGCGGCGTGGTGACGGCGGGCCTGTCGATCTATGACACCATGCAGTATATCCGGCCGCGCGTCTCGACGCTGGTGGTCGGGCAGGCGGCCTCGATGGGGTCGCTGCTGCTCTGCGCCGGTCAGAAGGGCCAGCGCTATTCGCTGCCCAACAGCCGGGTGATGGTCCACCAGCCCTCGGGCGGGTTCCAGGGTCAGGCCACCGACATCATGATCCACGCCCGCGAGACCGAAAAGCTCAAGCGGCGGCTGAACGAGATCTATGTCCACCACACCGGCCAGACGCTGTCCGAGGTCGAGGAGGCGCTGGAGCGTGACCGCTTCATGTCGCCCGAGGAAGCCAAGGCGTGGGGCCTGATCGACGAGGTGCTGGCCCCGCGCGGCAAGGCCGAAGCCGAGCAGAAGTGATCGGCAGCGCGCCCGTTCGATCGCCGTTTGGGGATTGAGACCGGGGGCGCACCCCCCTAACATGGGGACGACCCTTGGGCATCAGGCCCGGCGGGTCGGCCCGCGCAGGACTTTAAGGACGTAGCATGGCGACTGAAACCGACGGCAAGAACACGCTCTATTGCAGCTTTTGCGGCAAGAGCCAGCACGAGGTGCGCAAACTCATTGCCGGTCCGACGGTGTTCATCTGCGACGAATGCGTCGAATTGTGCATGGACATCATCCGCGAAGAGACTAAATCCTCGGGCCTGAAATCGGGCGAGGGCGTGCCGACCCCGCAGGAAATCTGCGCGGTGCTCGATGATTACGTCATCGGGCAGGAACGCGCCAAGCGCGTCCTCTCGGTCGCGGTCCACAACCATTACAAGCGCCTGAACCACGGCTCGAAATCCGATATCGAGCTGGCGAAGTCGAACATCCTGCTGATCGGCCCGACCGGCTGCGGCAAGACCCTGCTGGCCCAGACGCTGGCGCGGATCCTCGACGTGCCGTTCACCATGGCCGACGCGACCACCCTGACCGAGGCGGGCTATGTCGGCGAGGATGTGGAAAACATCATCCTCAAGCTGCTGCAGGCCAGCGAATACAACGTCGAACGCGCGCAGCGCGGCATCGTCTATATCGACGAGGTCGACAAGATCACCCGCAAATCCGACAACCCCTCGATCACCCGCGACGTCTCGGGCGAGGGCGTGCAGCAGGCGCTGCTCAAGATCATGGAAGGCACGGTTGCCAGCGTGCCCCCGCAGGGCGGGCGCAAGCATCCGCAGCAGGAATTCCTGCAGGTCGACACGACGAACATCCTGTTCGTCTGCGGCGGCGCCTTTGCCGGGCTGGATCGCATCATCGCGCAGCGTAACAAGGGGACGGCGATGGGCTTCGGCGCCTCGGTCAAGGAAAAGGACGACCGCGGCGTGGGCGAGCTGTTCAAGGAACTCGAGCCCGAGGATCTGCTGAAATTCGGTCTGATCCCCGAATTCGTCGGCCGTCTGCCGGTGATCGCGACGCTGACCGATCTGGATGAAGACGCGCTGATCATCATCCTGACTAAACCCAAAAACGCGCTTGTGAAGCAGTATCAGCGGCTGTTCGATCTGGAGGGCGTGAAGCTGAGCTTCACCGACGACGCCCTGACCGCCATCGCCAAGCGCGCCATCAAGCGCAAGACCGGCGCGCGGGGCCTGCGCTCGATCATGGAGGACATCCTGCTCGACACGATGTTCGACCTGCCGGGCCTGGACAGCGTCGAAGAGGTGGTGGTGAACGAAGAGGCGGTCGACAACCCCTCGGCCAAGCCGCTGCTGATCCATGCGGAGACGAAGAAGGACTCGGCCAAGACCGCGGGTTGAGATGGTGGAGATAGCGCGGCTGGGTGCCGAAGGCTACCGGCTCTGCGACTAACGCCCGACCTGAAATGATTTGCCGCGGCTGTCTGACGACAGCCGCGGCCTTTCATTTTGTGACTCTTTCGAATTGTCATGTGCTGCGGCGCTGTCTGATCGTCTGGCGGAAATGTATCGCTGGAGCAAAGGATGCGCGGGGCTTAGAACTGGCAAAGATATCAGCCGAAGCGCCGGGTTTTTTGTTCCTGCGAACTGACCGCCCGCAGACGTCATCGCTTCGCCAGACGCACGGATCAGCGTTCGTCGCAAAGCGGAAGAAGGCGCGTCGCGATGTATCTCTGCCCCTCACCGCCCTGAGGTTCGCCACTGGCCGCTCTGAAGCGGACGGCCGCTCGGAACGCTCTGGTCTGCCTCTCGCCTTCAGCAGCAGTCACGGTTCAGGCGAAGACCCAAGCCAAGCCCCACCCGCTACAGTCGCCCAGTGGTAACGTAGCGCAGGGCGCGGGCGACCTCTTCCGGGGTTCGGGCGACGGCGTTGGCGGCGGCGTCGATTTCCTTCAGCGCGTGGTCATGCTCGGGCGGGTGCAGCACGATGATCGGTGTGCCGAGCGCGGCGGCGTAGCCGGCGTCGAAGGCGGCGTTCCACTGCCTGTATTTCTCGCCGAAACAGACCACCAGCACGTCGCAGCGCTCGATCCCGGTCTTCGTGCGGATCGCGTTCAGCAGCGCGCCCTTGCGGTCATGCCAGAACTTGTCGTCCTCGGCCCCGAAGATCTCGACCCCGCAATCGTCCGACGCCGCGTGATCGGTCACCGGCCCCAGCCAGTCGATGTCCAGCCCCTCGCACGCCGAAATGATCGCGTCGCGCCAGTCGGTATGGATCTCGCCGGCAAGGTATACCTGAAGATTCACGGGGACACTCCTTTGGTTGATGTCAGAGCGGGCATGGTCGCCGATGCGGCGCGGCTTGGCAACCGGCGACGGCTGGGATGTCCTTCGTCAGGACGCCATGCCAGGCCACGGGCGCGCCGCGATATCGGTGATCGAGACGGATTTCAGGATTGCATGGACCGGCTGGCCCGGGCGCAGCCCCATCTGGCGTAGCGACCGCGCGGTGATGCGCGAGAGCAGCGCCGGCGCGGTGTTGGTCGGATCAGTGCCATTACCCGTCGCCAGCAACAGCCGCACCAGGACGCTGCCATCCGGGGCCGTGTCGATCCGGTCGACATGCCCCGCCAGCACGTTCAGCGCCGAGATGCCCTGCGGCACGTCCAGCGCAAGCATCACATCGCTGGCCAGCACCCGCAGCCGCACCGTCGCGCCGGAGGCGAGATCCGGCGGCAGGTCGTGGCGCGCCACATGCAGCGCGCCCGCCGCCGTGTCCAGAAGCGCCAGCCCATCCTCGACGATCCCGGCGAAGCGGCCGATCAGCAGCGCGCCGGTCTCGCGGCCAAGCGCGGCGGCGCTGGCGGGGTCGGAGAGCACGCGCGCCGCCGGACCTTCGGCCGCGACACGGCCCGCGTCCAGCATGACCACGTGATCGGCGAGGCGGGTGATCTCGGCCAGCGAATGGCTGACATAGAGGATCGGCAGCCCGAGCGCGCGGAGGTTTTCGAGATAGGGCAGGATCGCCGCCTTGCGCGCCTCGTCCAGCGCGGCGAGCGGTTCGTCCATCAGCAGCAGGCGCGGGGCCGACAGGATCGCGCGACCGAGCGCCACCCGCTGCTTCTCGCCGCCCGACAGCGCACCGGGGCGGCGGTCGAGCAAGGCGGCGATGCCCAGCAGCGACACGACCTCGTCAAAGCGGGCGGCGGGGGGGCGTTCGGCGCGGGGCGCAAAGCGGCGGCCGTAATCGAGATTGGCGCGGACCGAGAGATGCGGGAACAGCCGCGCGTCCTGAAAGACATAGCCGATGCGCCGCCGGTGGGGCGGCAGAAAGCGCTGCGTCGCCGTGTCGCTCAGCACCAGATCGGCCAAGGTGATGCGGGCGAAATCGGGGCGCAGCAGGCCCGCCACGGCGTTGACCACGGTGGTCTTGCCCGCGCCGGATCGGCCGAACAGCGCGGTGACGCCTGGACGCGCCGAAAACGACACATCCATCGCGAAACCGCGCCAGTTCTGGCGGATGACAGCAGTCAGCGTCATGTCCCGGCCAGTCGTCGCGCCAGCCGCCGCCCCAGCCATTCCGAGGCGATCAGCGCCGCCATGGCGATGATGACCGAGACCGCGACCAGCCGCGCGATCTGCGCCTCGGTGCCCGGCACCTGCAGCTCGGTATAGATGGCGGTGGGCAGGGTCTGGGTCTGGCCGGGGATGTTCGAGACGAAGGTGATGGTGGCGCCGAATTCGCCCATCGCCTTGGCGAAACCGATGATGCTGCCGGCAATGATGCCGGGCAGGATCAGGGGCAGGGTGACCGTCCGAAAGACTGCGCCCCGGCTGGCCCCCAGCGTGGCGGCGGCCTGTTCAAGGCGCGGGTCCACGGCCTCGATCGACAGTCGGATGGTGCGGACCATCAGCGGAAAGGCCATGACGGCGGCGGCCAGCGCAGCGCCCGTCCAGCGAAAGGCGAAGACGATGCCGAACCACTCGTCCAGCGGTGCGCCGAATATCCCGCGCCGGCCGAAGCCCAGCAGCAGCAGATAGCCCGTCACCACCGGCGGCAGGATCAGCGGCAGATGGACAAGGCCGTTGAGCAGCGCGTGGCCCGGAAACCGCCAGCGGGCCAAGGCATGGGCGGTCAGGATGCCAAGCGGCAGGCTGGCCGCGATCGCCACGGCCGAGACCTGCAGCGACAGCAGCACTGCCTGCCATTGTTGGGGCGTCAGCCAGTCGGGCATCGGCTCAGTTCACGACCCGGAAACCCTGTTCGGCAAAGATCGCGCCTGCCGCCTCGCCGGACAGCGCCTCGAAAAACGCGCGGTCGCCCTCATCCTCGGATTCGGTCAGCAGGGCGGCGGGATAGGTGGCGGGCGGATAGCTGTTATCGGGAAATTCGCCCACGACATGCACGCGCGGTTCGGCCTTGGCGTCGGTGGCATAGACGATGCCGAGCGGCGCCTCGCCGGTCGCGACCAGCGCCAAGGCGGCGCGGACATTGTCGGCCTGCGCGACCGAGGGTTCGGCCACCTGCCACAGGCCCAGATGTTCCAGCGCGGCCTTGCCATATTGGCCGGCGGGGACCGACTCGACCAGCGCCATCGCCAGCTTGCCGCCATCCAGCATCCCGGCCAGATCCATCGTCGCATCGACCGGCCCCTGAACCGAGGGATCCCCCGCCACCAGCACCAGCGTGTTCTGCAGCAGGTCGCGGCGCAGGTTGTCGGCGATCAGCCCGGCGGCCTCGACCTCGTCCATCCAGCTCTCATTGGCCGAGATGAAGATATCCGCCGGCGCCCCGTCGATGATCTGACGCGCAAGCGCGTTCGAGCCGGCATAGCTGATCACCACCTTATCGCCGCTTTTGGCCATGTAATCGGCGGCAACGGCGTCCAGCGCATTCCGCATCGAGGCGGCGGCGAAGACATGGACCTGATCGGCGGTCGCGGGAAGGGCAAGCAGGCTGGCTGCGACGATGGCAGGAAGGCTGACGCGCATGATCGGTCCTTTCGATATGTTCCAGCGGACATATTGACCCTTTCCCAGCCTCTGGCAAGCGCAATTCATCGCTAACAATCGGTCCGACCCTGACCAGATGGCTATAAATCCCCGGTCGCCGGGCCTTCCCTCGTTGACAAGTGCAGCCGAAACGGGGAACCTCGATCTACCAAGCATTTGGCCAGGTAATCAGGAGGCGAATATGAATATCGACCTCTCGCGGCGCGGCTTTCTGAAGCTGGCGGGCGCGGGTGTGGTGGCAACGTCGTTAGGGTCCATGGGCTTTGGCGAGGCCGAGGCGCAGGAATTGGCGCAGATCAGGCCTTACAAGCTGGCGACCCTGACCGAAACCCGCAGCACCTGCCCATATTGTTCCGTCGCTTGCGGCGTGATCATGTATTCCAAGGGCGATGTCCGTGACGGACATGCCGACCTGATCCACGTCGAAGGCGATGCCGACCACCCGACCAACCGCGGCACGCTGTGCCCCAAGGGTGCGGCGCTGAAAAGCTTTGTGCTGTCCGAGACCCGGCTGACCGAACCCAAGGTCCGCCGCCCCGGCAGCGACAAGTTCGAGCCGATCTCGTGGGACCAGGCGCTCGACAAGATCGCCCGCGCGCTCAAGGATGACCGCGACGAGAACATGGTCCAGTTCAACGAGGCCGGCGTGCCGGTCAACCGTCTGACGACGACCGGCTTCCTGGCCGCCTCGGCCACCACCAACGAGACCGCATGGGCGACCTTCAAGGTCGTCAAGGGTCTGGGCATAGCAGGATTCGACAACCAGGCACGTGTCTGACACGGACCGACGGTGGCCAGTTTGGCTCCAAGTTTCGGTCGCGGTGCGATGACCAACTCCTGGACGGACATCAAGAACGCCGATCTGGTGATCGTGATGGGCGGCAACGCCGCAGAAGCGCATCCGTGCGGCTTCAAATGGGTGACAGAGGCCAAGGCGCATCGCGGCGCCAAGCTGATCGTGGTCGATCCGCGCTTTACCCGCACGGCAGCGGTCAGCGATTACTATGCGCCGATCCGGCCCGGCACGGATATTGCCTTCCTGATGGGCATGATCCGCTGGATGATCGAGAACGATCGCGTGCAGTGGGAATATGTCCGCAACTTCACCAACGCGGCCTTCATCGTGAAGGACGAGTTCGGCTGGCAGGACGGGCTGTTCTCGGGCTATGACCCGGTCAAGCGCGACTATGACAAGTCGAGCTGGGATTATGTCATCGGCGATGACGGTTTCGCCAAGGTCGACATGACGCTGGAAGACCCGCGTTGCGTCTGGCAGTTGCTGCGCGCCCATGTCGAGCAATACACCCCGGAAATGGTCGAACGCATCTGCGGCACCCCCGCGGACCGGTTCCGGCACATCGCCGAGATGATCGGCGAGACCTCGGCGCCCGACAAGACCATGACCTCGATGTATGCGCTTGGCTGGACTCAGCACGCCAAGGGCAGCCAGAACATCCGCGGCATGGCCATGTTGCAGCTGATCCTGGGCAATATCGGCGTGATGGGCGGCGGCATGAACGCGCTGCGCGGCCACTCGAACATCCAGGGCCTGACCGATATGGGTCTGATGTCCAACCTGCTGACCGGCTATCTTGCGATGCCGACCGAGGCAGAGCCGGATTTCGAGACCTATATGGCCAGCCGGACCTTCAAGCCGTTGCGGCCGAACCAGACCAGCTATTGGCAGAACTACCCCAAGTTCATGGTTTCCTTCATGAAATCCATGTGGGGCGATGCGGCGCAAGCCGAGAATGACTGGGGCTATCACTGGCTGCCCAAGCTTGACGTGCCGAATTACGACATTCTGCGCATGTTCGAGCTGATGAACGAAGGCCATGTGAACCTGTATTTCTGCCAGGGCTTCAACCCGCTTCTGGCCTTCCCCAACCGCGCCAAGCTGACCTCGGCGCTGTCCAAGCTGAAGCTGCTGGTCACCATCGACCCGCTGGAGACCGAGACCGCCCGCTTCTGGGAAAACCACGGCGAATACAACGACGTGGACACGGCCTCGATCCAGACCGAGGTGCTGCAGCTGCCGTCCAGCTGCTTTGCCGAGGATGAGGGCTCGCTGACCAACTCGGGCCGCTGGCTGCAGTGGCACTGGCCGGCATCGACCCCGCCGGGCGAGGCCAAGCTGGACACCTGGATCATGGCGCAGATCTTCCTGCGCGTGCGGGAGCTGTACCGTCAGGAAGGCGGTGCGGTGCCGGAACCGATCCTGAACCTCAGCTGGGACTATGCCGATGAAGGCGATCCCACGGCCGAGGAACTGGCCCGGGAAATCAACGGCCGGGCGCTGACCACCGTCTATGACGCGGCGGATTCCAGCAAGGTCGTGGTCGAAGCGGGCAAGCAGGTGCTGAACTTCGGTCAGCTTCGCGATGACGGCTCGACCGCCTGCGGCTGCTGGATCTATTCCGGCTGCTGGAACGAGGACGGCAACAACATGGCCCGGCGCGACAATGAGGACCCCTCGGGCCTCGGCGTCTATCCGAACTGGACCTGGTCATGGCCGCTGAACCGCCGGACGCTGTATAACCGCGCGTCCTGCGACCTGAACGGCAAGCCGTGGGACCCGTCCCGGACGGTGATCGAGTGGAATGGCGAAAGATGGGTCGGCAATGACGTCCCGGATATCGGCCTGACCGCGAAACCCGAAGAGGTGGGGCCGTTCATCATGAACCCCGAAGGCACATCGCGCCTGTTCTCGCGCGGGATGATGCGTGACGGGCCGTTCCCGACGCATATGGAGCCCTTCGAGAGCCCGATGAAGAACGTCTTCAACGCCGATATGCGGGGCAACCCGGTGGCGCGGGTGTTCCAGTCGGACCTCGACGATCTCGGCACCTCGGACGAGTTCCCCTTTGTGGGCACCTCGTATCGCCTGACCGAACATTTCCACTACTGGACCAAGCACAACCATGTGAATGCTGTGCTGCAGCCGGAATTCTTCGTGGAGATCTCGGTTCAGCTGGCCGAAGAAAAAGGCATCGGCAATGGCGGTTGGGTGCGCGTCTGGAACAAGCGCGGCTCGATCAAGGCCAAGGCGGTCGTCACCAAGCGGATCAAACCGCTGATCTGCGACGGCAAGCCGGTCCATGTTGTCGGCATCCCGCTGCATTGGGGCTTTACCGGCGCGGCGAAAAAGGGCTTCGGTCCGAACTCGCTGACCGTGTTCATCGGTGACGCCAACATCGAGACGCCGGAATCCAAGGCCTTCCTGGTCAACATCGAACCCTCAGAGGAGCCCGTGGCATGACAATTCCGGCGTCCCCTCCGACAACGGCCGTGTCGAACCCGCCGGTCGAGGCGCTGCCGCCCAATCTGGGCGACGGCGACATCATCCTGGCCTCGGCCACCCCCAACCTGCCGCCGCCCACGCGGCAGTTGGAACCCGTCGCCAAGCTGATCGACATCTCGAAATGCATCGGCTGCAAGGCCTGCCAGTCCGCCTGTGTCGAGTGGAATGACACCCACCCCGAGATCGGCGTCAACAATGGCAGCTACGACAACCCGCACGACCTCACCCCGGAAATGTATACGCTGATGCGTTTCACGGAATACGAGGACCCCGATACGGGCGATCTGGAATGGCTGATCCGCAAGGATGGCTGCATGCATTGCGAGGATCCGGGCTGTCTCAAGGCCTGCCCGGCCCCTGGCGCCATCGTGAAATATACCAACGGCATCGTTGATTTCATTCACGATAAATGCATCGGCTGCGGCTATTGCATCAAGGGCTGTCCCTTCGACATCCCGCGCATGTCCCCGACCCGTCACGTCGTGTCGAAATGCACGCTGTGTTCGGACCGGGTGGCAGTGGGGCAGGGACCGGCCTGCGCCAAGGCCTGCCCGACGCAAGCCATCGTCTTTGGCACCAAGGACGACATGACCGCCCATGCCAACGATCGCATCGCCGATCTGAACGCACGCGGTTACGACAATGCGGCGATCTATGACCCCGCGGGCGTCGGCGGCACGCATGTCATGTATGTGCTGCCTCTGGGCGACCGGCCGAGCCGCTACTCGGACCTGCCGGACGATCCGCATATCTCGTCGGTGGTGCAGGGCTGGAAAGGCCCGACCAAGACCGCCGGTCTGGCCGCCATCGGTCTGGCCGCGGCGGGCGCGGTGCTGCATTCGATCTTCACCAAGCCGAATGAAGTCACCGCCCATGACGAGGCCGAGGCCGAGGAGCTGGTCGAGGATACCCTCGCCACCGGCCCCGACGTCACCGATCTGACCGATGGGAGGCAAGTCTGATGGCCCGTCGCGAGTTCTCGGAACGCTCTGACCGCATCGTCGCGACCGAACCGGTCGAGGTGCGCCGCTATGCCGGCTATACCCGCTTCAACCACTGGTTCACCGCGGCGCTGATCATCGCGCTGATCCTCTCCGGCTTTGCGCTGTTCACGCCGCAGCTGTTCTTCCTGACGGCGCTGTTCGGGGGCGGGCAAAGCACGCGCTTCCTGCATCCGATCATCGGCGTGGTGTCCTGCCTCAGCTTCCTGTTGCTGTTCGTCCAGCTCTGGCGGCTGAACATCATGCGGCGCGAGGATCTGGTCTGGGCCCGCCATATCGGCGACGTGTTGACCGCGAACGAGGAAAACCTGCCCGAGCTGGGCAAGTACAACCTCGGCCAGAAGATGGTCTTCTGGGGCATGTTCTGGCTGCTGCTGGCGATGATCATCTCTGGCGTGATGATCTGGCAGCAGTTCTTCGCGGACATGATCTCGATCGAGGTGCGTCGGTGGGCGGTGCTGGTCCATTCGGTCTCGGCGGTGCTGATGGTGCTGGTCATCATCCTGCATGTGCACGCCGCGATCTGGACGCGCGGCACGATCAATGCCATGACAAGCGGACGCGTCAGCGGCGGCTGGGCATGGCGCCACCACCGCAAATGGCTGCGCGAAGTCGCCAACCGGCAGGACACTCCGCCGGCAGAGTGAGTGAACAACGGCCCGGCCCGGCATTGGACCGGGCGGGCCCGCAACCCGGGCGCCTGATGAAACACCAGACTGCGCCATAGGCGCCCGGACCTGATAATGAGCCTCAAGCCTGATCCCTCCGTCATCGGCGGCGTCGCGACGCCGCAATTCGCGCGTCTGCCCGATGTGCAGGCGCTGTTCACGCGGCGGGCCACGCGGCTGCGGCATCTGGCCGCCAGCTCACATCTGGCGCCTTATCTGCGGTTTCTGGCCGACATCTGCGACGCGCAGCGGCGCATCGCGGAAAAGCTGGGCGACGCGGCCGCGCCCGACGCCGAGATGATCGCCCGCAACCGCAGCTATCGGATGCCGCCGCTCGACCGCGCCGCGCTGATCGCCACGCCCGAGATGCAGGACGCCCTGCAGGCCATGCTGACCGAGGCCGCGCTGATCGAGATGCCGGCCCCCGCGCGCGAGGCGCTGGACGCGCTGCAGGCGGCACCCGAAAGCGACCGCCACGCGCTGCTGGCCGAACTGGCCGCCGACCGGGTGCCGGACGGCTTCGCCGCTGCCGCCACCTTTGCCGCCGCCGCCTTGCAGGTCGTGGCCGCACGCCACGCCGCCGCACTCGACGCCGATCAGCTTGTCCCCATCCGCATAGGTATCTGCCCCGGCTGCGGCGGCAAGCCCGGCCTGTCACTGGTGACCGCGACCCAGCATCAAGAGGGCGCGCGCTATGCCTGCTGCGCCACCTGCGCCACGCAATGGAACGAGGTGCGGGTCAAGTGCCTGTGCTGCGGCTCGACCAAGGGCATCAGCTACCGCGTGGTCGACGATGGCAGCGAAAACCCGGTCATCAAGGCAGAGGTCTGCGACGAGTGCCATTCCTGGTTCAAGGTGCTGTATCAGAACCTCGATTCCGGGCTGGAAGCGGTGGCCGATGACGTGGCGAGCCTGGGTCTTGACGCGCTGATGCGCGATACCGAGTGGCGCCGCTGCGGCTTCAACCCGTTCCTGGCGGGTTACTAGACCCTTGCCGCTGCGGGGCTTGCCCTCGATCGACCGGCTGCTGAACGCGGATGCCGGGCGGGCGCTGGTTGCGGCGCATGGGCGCGGGCCGGTGACGCGGGAATTGCGGCTGGCGCTGGAGACGCTGCGGGCCGAGGCGCTGGCCGGCGATGCGCTGCCCGCCGACGCGGCCGGGGCGGTGCTGTCGGCCGCCGCCGCCGCGCTGACCCGCCCCGATCCGCTGCGGCCCTGCCTGAACCTGACCGGCACGATCCTGCACACCAATCTTGGCCGGGCCTTGCTGCCCGAGGCCGCGATCCGCGCCGCCACCGACGCCATGCGCGACGCGGTGGCGCTGGAGTTCGATCTGGACAGCGGCGGGCGGGGCGAGCGCGACGACCATCTGCGCGACCTGCTGCGCCGCCTGACCGGGGCCGAGGACGCGACCGTGGTCAACAACAACGCCGCCGCCGTGCTGCTGGCGCTGAACACGCTGGCGGGCGGGCGCGAGGCCATCGTCTCGCGCGGCGAGTTGATCGAGATCGGCGGCGCCTTCCGCATCCCCGATATCATGGCCCGCGCCGGCGCCACCCTGCGCGAGGTCGGCACCACCAACCGCACCCATCCCGGCGATTATCGCGCCGCTCTCGGTCCGCAGACCGGCGTGATGCTGAAGGTCCACACCTCGAACTACCGGATCGAGGGCTTCACCAGCGAGGTGCCCGCCGCGACCCTGCGCGAGATCGCGGCCGAGGGCAGCGAGGTGCCGGTGCTGAACGACCTGGGTTCCGGGTCGCTGATCGACCTGTCGCGCTATGGGCTGCGGCGCGAGCCGACCGTGGCCGAGGCGGTGGCGCAATCGGATCTGGTGACGTTTTCCGGCGACAAGCTGCTGGGCGGGCCGCAGGCCGGCTTCATCTGCGGCCGCGCCGATCTGATCGCGCGGATCAACCGCAACCCGATGAAGCGCGCCATGCGTCTCGACAAGATCCGCATCGCCGCGCTGAAGGCGGTGCTGGAACTGTATCTCGACCCCGACCGGCTGATCGAGACGCTGCCGACGCTGGCCATGCTGGCCCGGCCCCGCGACGACATCGCCGCGCAGGCCGAACGGCTGCAGCCACGGGTGCAGCAGGCGGTCGGCGCCATTGGTTTTCAGGTCGCGGTCTGCGATTGCGCGAGCCAGGTCGGGTCCGGCGCGCTGCCCACGGACACGCTGCCAAGCGCGGGTCTGGCGCTGACCGGGCCGGGCGGTGCGGCGCCGCAGCAGCTCGCCGCGCGGCTGCGGGCGCTGCCGGTGCCGGTTCTGGGCCGGATCGCAAGCGGGGCGCTGATCCTCGATCTGCGCGGACTGCGCGGCGATGATCGGCTGATCCATGCGCTGACGGGGCTGGCCCCGTGATCATCGGGACGGCGGGACATATCGACCACGGCAAGACCGCCCTGGTCGCCGCGCTGACCGGCACCGACACCGACCGGCTGGCCGAGGAAAAGGCGCGTGGCATCACCATCGACCTGGGCTTTGCCTATACCGATCTGGGCGATGGCAGCGTCACCGGCTTTGTCGACGTGCCGGGGCATGAGCGGCTGGTTCACACCATGGTCGCGGGGGCGGGCGGCATCGATCTGGCGCTGATCGTGGTCGCCGCCGATGACGGCATCATGCCTCAGACTCAGGAGCATCTGGCGATCCTGTCGCTGCTGGGGGTTACCCGCGCCGTGGTCGCGATCACCAAGGCGGATCTGGCCGAGGCGCCGGCGCTGGACGAGCTGCGCGCGCGGATCTCGCAGCGCCTGCAGGCGACGCCGATGGCGGGGGCGCCGGTGCTGGCCGTCTCGGCCCGCAGCGGGCAGGGGATCGACGCGCTGCGCGATCTGCTGGCCCGGCAGGCGGCGGAGACCGCGCAGCGCGAGGCGGGGCAGCCGTGTCGCGTCATCATCGACCGGTCGTTTTCGATCGAGGGCGCGGGCACGGTCGTCACCGGCATCCTGCGCGCGGGCGAGGTGCGGGTGGGGGACCAGCTGACCGTCTCGCCCGCCGGGCTGCCGGTGCGGGTGCGCGGCGTGCGGGCGCAGAACCGGCGGGTCGATGTGGCGGGGCCGGGGATGCGGGTGGCGCTGAACCTTGCCGGTATCGCCCGCGATCAGGTCGGGCGCGGCGACGCGGTGCTGGCGCCCGAACTGCACGCGCCGACCGACCGCGTCGATGTCGCGCTGCACTGGACCCATGCCACCCCGTTCCGCTCTGGCACCCGCGCCCGGCTGCATGTCGGCAGCGCCGAGGCCGAGGCGCGGCTGGTGCCCTTGGGCGCGCGCCTGCCCGATGGGGCGGAACTGGTGCAGATGGTGCTCGACCGGCCGCTGGCGGTCGGTTGGGGCGACGGCTTCATCCTGCGCGATCCCTCGGCCAGCCGGACCCTGGGCGGCGGCCGCTTGCTGGACCTGCGCCCGCCCGCCCGCCGCCGGGCCACGCCCGAACGCCACGCCGCGCTGCGGGCCTGGGCGCTGCCGGACCATGACGGGGCCTTGCAGGCGCTGTTGCAGGTGCCGCCGGGGCATGTCGATCTGGCCGCCTTCTACCGCGACCGGGGGCTGACGGCGGCAGAGCCGGGTTACGCAGATATCCTCGGCCCGCCCACCAACCGCATGGCCTTCCGCAAGGGCCTGCCGGACGAGATGCAGCAGGCGCTGACGGAGACTTTGGCGGCCTATCACGAGGCCAACCCGGACTTGCAGGGCATGGGGCGCGAGGCGCTGCGGCTGTCGCTGCGCCCGCGCCTGCCGCTGCCGGTGTTCGAGGCGCTGCTGCGCAACGCGATTTCGGCTGGTCGTATCCACGCCGAGGCAGGCTTTGTGCGCCTGCCCGGTCACGCTCCCCAAATGGCGCCGGCGGATGAGGCGCTGTATGCCCGGATCGCGCCGGAACTGGCCGGTGAGGCGCGGTTCCGCCCGCCCCGCGTGCGCGATCTGGCGGGGGGGTTGGGCATGGCCGAGGGCGAGGTGCGGCGCGTGCTGAAACTCGCCGCGCGGCTGGGTCGGGTCGATCAGATTGCGCGCGACCACTTCTTTCTGCGCGCAACGACGGCGGAAATGGCGGCGATGATCCGTGAGCTGTCGGATGCGGGCAGCGAGGGCTGGTTCACCGCGCCCGCCTTTCGCGACCGCACGCAGAACGGGCGCAAGGTCGCCATCGAGATCCTCGATTTCTTCGACCGGCTAGGGCTGACCCTGCGCCGGGGCGATCTGCGCCGCGTCAATCCGCATCGCGCCCATCTGTTCTGACGGGCGCGACCGGGGGTCTTAGCCGTTCGGGCCGCCCAGCAGGTCGATGCCCGTCGTCACCGGCGGCTGCCAGGTCTTGGATTGCGGCACGGCGCCGGCGGGCGTGGTGCCGATGAAGGCGCCGCCCGTGCCGCCGGTCCAGCCGGTCGAGCCTGCGTTTTCCGGCGCGGTGCCGCCCTCTGCCGGCTCTGGCTCGGTCGCGGGGGTCGCTACGGCGCCCTCATCCCCGACCGAGGCTTGGGTGCCGTCCTGCGCCTCGGCCTGCGGCTCTGCCGTTTCCGGGGCGGTTTCGACGCTGGCGGGCTGGGTGGGTTCGGCTTCGGCTGTCGTCTCGGCCCCAGCGTCAGCAGGCGCCGTGTCAGCCGGGGCGGCATCAGCAGGTGCCGCCTCTACCGGGGCCGCATCCGTAGTCCCCGCATCCCCGGTCACGACCGGCGCGCCGGCCTCGGGCGGTGCGGGCAGGGTCACGGGGTCGGCGGCGGGCGTCGTCTGGGCCTGCGCCGCAAGGGTCAGCGTGCCCAGTGACAGCACGGTCGAGAGAAGAAGTTTACGCATGGCGGTTCCTTTTGCGATCATCAGGCGCATGGCTGGCATCAGACCCTTCAGCCCGCCGTTACGCAAGCGCTTGTTCAGCCTGTCGTCCTTGATGCTAGGCCAACGCCGCCGCTTTTGCCAAGGTTCCTGTTGGCGCGGGGGCAGGCGGCGCTTGACGATGGGCGCCGAAGCCGGTTGAGTCCGGCCATGACCAAAGTCCGCCAGATCGACCTGCCCGACGCCCCGCCCACCGCCACCACGCCCGTGCAGCGGTTGGGCGACGGGGCGGCGCTGAATGTCGAACTGGCGCAGGAAACCGCCATCGCGATCAGCTATGACGGCACGACCCAGGCGGTACTGATGGCAAGCCCCGCCGATCTGGTCGATTTCGCTTACGGGTTTTCGCTGACCGAGGGCATCGCCGACCCGGCCGAGATCGACGCGGTGACGCCCGAGACGGTCGAGCATGGCATCGACCTTCGGATCTGGCTGAAGCGCACCGCCTCGGAACGGTTCATCGGCCGCCGCCGGCGCATGGTCGGACCGGTCGGCTGCGGGCTGTGCGGGGTCGAGACGCTGGCGGCGGCGATGCGGCCCCTGCCGCACGTCACCGGCGACTGCGTCATCACCACGGATGATCTGGACATGGCGCTGGCGGCGATGGAGGGCGGGCAGCGCCTGCGTGACGCCACCGGCGCGAGCCATGCGGCGGGCTTCCTGCTGCCGGGGCGCGGACTGGTGGCGCTGCGCGAGGATGTGGGCCGGCACAATGCGCTGGACAAGCTGGCCGGCGCCATGTTGCGGGGCGAGGATGCGGGCCGGATCGGGCAGGGTGCGGTGGTGATGACCAGCCGGATCTCGGTCGATCTGGTGCAGAAATCGGTGCTGATGGGCGCGGCCGCACTGATCGCGCTGTCTGCGCCCACCCAGGCCGCCGTGACGGCGGCGCAGGCGGCGGGGCTGGGGCTGGCCGGTCGCGCGCGCAGCAGCGCCCGGGCCGAGATCTATGCCCATCCGCAGCGGTTCGGGCTGTAACGCCCGCAGGCAGCGTTAGCCGTTTTCCTTCCGCGTCTGTTCGATCACCGGCGCGATCCCGCCCTGCGGCAAGCCGCGCAGCAGGCGGTCGCCGATGACAAAGCTGGGCGTGCCCGAAATCTGCAAAGCCTGCGCCAGTTGCGCGTTCTTGCGCAGCACATCGGTCACTGCGTCCGAGTTCATCGCGCCGATGATCTGGTCGGCGTCAAAGCCCATCTCGGATGCGATCTCGCGCAGCGTCTCGATCGTCACATTGCCGCGCATGGTATAGAAATGGTCATGCACGCGCTTGTAGGCCTCGGGCCCCTCGGCCTGCTGAACGGCGACCGCAAAGCGCGAGGCGAGGTCGCTTTCCTGCCCCAGAATCGGCAGCTCGATGAAGATCATGCGGATGTTCTTGTCATCCTGCAGCAGTTGCTCGACCTGCGGGAAGGCCTGGCGGCAGACCCCGCAGCGATAGTCGATGAACTCGACCACGGTGACATCGCCATCGGGATTGCCGCCCTGCCAGCTATGGCCGTCATTCAGGATCTGGTCGCGAAGCTGAGCGATGACGGCGCTGTCGTTTTCGGCCTCATTGTCCAGCCGGCGCTGTTCCAGCACGTTCATCGCCTCGATCAGCACCTCGGGATTGTCCAGAAGATAGGCGCGGATGGCGGCGTTGAACTGTTCCTGTTCGGTCGCATCCATCGCGCCCAGATCAAGGGCGGCGGCGGGCGTGGCGGCCAGCACAAGCGCGGCAAGCAGTCGTTTCATGCGGGGAAAATCCTGATGGTCCGTGAAATCTGGCGCAAGACTGGACGCAAAGCGGGGCTTTGACAAGCCGCCCCGCCTGCACAGTGTCGTGCGCCCGAGGCTGGCCTGCGGCCCCTGCGCTTGACCCCGACGCGGCCATGCGGGCATAGACCCCGAAACGCCATTCGCAGCGAGGCTATGATGCGCCAGTCACGCCGGGGTCAGGTCGATCCCTTCATCGTCATGGATGTGATGGAGGCGGCGATGCGTGCCGAGGCCGCCGGCCGCTCGATCATCCATCTCGAGATCGGCCAGCCCTCGACCCCGGCCCCGGCCGCCGCCCGCGCGGCCCTGCAGGCGCGTCTGGACGAGCCGCTTGGCTATACCGGCGCGCTTGGCCTGCCGGCCCTGCGGCAGGGGATCGCGGATCTGTATCGTGACTGGTATGGGCTGGACCTCGACCCCGAACGGGTGATCGTCACGCCGGGGTCGTCCGGCGCCTTCCTGCTGGCGTTTTCGGCGCTGTTCGATGCGGGCGAGCGCGTGGCCCTGGGCGAGCCCGGCTATCCCAGCTATCGCCAGATCCTGCGGGCGATGTCGCTGGAGCCGGTCGGCCTGCCGACCGCGCCCGAACACCGCTACCAGCCCCGGCCCGAGGATCTGCCAGATGACGTGGCCGGGCTGATGCTCGCCTCGCCCGGCAACCCCTCGGGGACGATGCTGGGGCTGGAGGATTATCGCGGGCTGCTGAACCGCGCGGCAGAGTTGGGGATCAGCGTCATCTCGGACGAGATCTATCACGGGCTGAGCTATGGCGAGCGTTGCCACACCGCGCTCGAGGTCAGCGACGACGTTTATGTGATCAACTCGTTTTCCAAGTATTTCGCCATGACCGGCTGGCGCGTGGGCTGGATGATCGTGCCGCCCGACCATGTCCGCACCATCGAGCGGATCACCCAAAGCATGTTCATCTGCCCGCCCCATGCCAGCCAGGTCGCGGCCCTTGCCGCCCTGTCGGCGCGCGAGGAATGTCAGGCCAATCTGGCGGTCTATGCCGAAAACCGCGCCCTGCTGCTTGAGGCGCTGCCCCAGATCGGCTTCGATCGCATCGCGCCGCCGGACGGGGCGTTCTATATCTATGCCGATGTCGCGCATCTGACCGATGACAGCGTGGGCTTCGCGGCCGAGATCCTGGACAAGGCCGGGGTCGCGGTGACGCCGGGGCTGGATTTCGATCCGCGTCGCGGGCGGCAGACCATCCGCTTTTCCTATGCCGGCAGCACCGCCGACATGCACGAGGCGATGGACCGCCTGCGCCGCTTCATGGCGGACCGCTGATGCGGCTGCTGCGGCTGGTGCTGGTCTGCCTGCTCTGGCCCCTGGCGGCGGTGGCGCAGGACGGGGTCGCGGCGACCGGGCCGCAGGTGGATGTGGCAGGGTCCAGCATCGCCGCGCAGGGGCAGGAACTGCTGATCGAACTGGCGCTTGGGGCGCGCGCGCCCTACCGGCTGACGCTGCTGGACGATCCCAAGCGGCTGGTCATCGACCTGGACGGCATCGACCCCAACGCCGCCCGTCTGGACGCCATGCCGGGGGCCGAGGCGCTGGCCGGCCTGCGCGGCGCGGTGCTGGGCAATGGCTGGGGTCGCGTGGTGCTGGAACTGCGCGCGCCCTATGCCGTGACCGAGGCCGTGCAGCGCGCCGAGGCAGCGGCCACCGATGCCGACAGCAACAGCAACAGCAACACCAACACCGACACCGACCCCGGCGCTGGTCCGGCGCGGCTGCATCTGCGCCTGTCGCCGGTGGCCGAGGATGCCTTTGATGCGGCGCCCAATGCCATGTCCGCGCTGTGGAACCTGCCGCTGCCGACGACGCCGGTCATGGACCCCTCGCGCCCGCAGCCGCTGCGGGTGGCGGTCGATCCGGGACATGGCGGCATCGACGCGGGCGCGGTGGAATCCGGCCTGCGCGAGGCCGATCTGATGCTCGATTTCGCGCGCGAGCTGACCGAAAAGCTGATCCGGGCCGGGTTCGAGGTGGTGATGACCCGCCACAAGGACATGTTTCTGGGCCTCGAATCGCGGATGACGCAGGCGCGGGGGCGGGGGCGGATCTGTTCATCTCGCTGCATGCCGATGCGCTGCCCGAGGGGCAGGCGGCGGGGGCCTCGGTCTTTGTCTGGAACAGTGAGGCCGACGACCGGGCCGCGCGGCAACTCGCCGCCCGCCATGACCGCGCCGATCTGCTGGCCGGGCTGGATCTGGCGGGGACCGACGACCAGATCGCGGCCACGCTGATGGACATGGCCCGCGCCGACACCCAGCCGCGGTCCGAGACCTTCGCCAAGCACTTGTCCTCGCAACTGGCGCAGGCCGGGCTGGCGCTGCATCGCAACCCGGTCAAGGGCGCGGCCTTCAGCGTGTTGAAATCGCCGGACATCCCCTCGGTTCTGGTCGAGCTGGGGTTTCTGACCGACCCCGGCGACCGGGCGAACCTGACCGATACCGAATGGCGGGCGCGGATGGCGGGCGCGATTGCCGCCGCCGTCACCCATTGGGCGCAGGATGATAGCGCGCAATCCGATCTGCGCCGCCATTAGCGTCGGCCGGCCACCTCCTTGGGGCCGTCTCAGGGCAAGTTCTTTTGACTGCGCCGCCCGGTGCGTCTAAGAAGCCGCTGAAAGACCCAACGGGGCAGGCGCGTGATCCGATTCATCCTTTCTTTTTTCGGCGGCATCTTCTCGATGCTGGTGACCGGCCTGATCTTCGCCATGCTGATCATCGGCGGGGTGTTCTGGGCTTATGGCCGCGACCTGCCCAGCCATGAACAACTGGCCCAATACGCGCCGAAAACCATCAGCCGGATCTATTCCGGCGAAGGCCAGCTGATCGACGAATTCGCGCAGGAACGCCGCATCTTCGTGCCGATCGAGGAGATCCCCGATCTGGTCAAGCAGGCTTTCGTGTCGGCCGAGGACAAGAACTTCTACCGCCATCAGGGCTTTGACATCGGCGGGATCGGCAAGGCGGCCTATGACGCGCTCGCCTCGCGCGGGGCGACGGTGCGCGGGGCCTCGACCATCACGCAGCAGGTGATGAAGAACTTTCTGCTGTCCTCGGACCGCAGCATCGAACGCAAGGTCAAGGAGCTGATCCTCGCCACGCGGCTCGAACAGACGCTGAACAAGGACCAGATCCTTGAGCTGTATCTGAACGAGATCTTTCTGGGCCAGAACAGCTATGGCGTGGCCGCCGCCGCGCAGACCTATTTCAACAAGACCCTGTCGCAACTGGCCCCGCACGAGGCCGCGATGCTGGCCTCGATGCCGCAGGCGCCGGGGCGGTATCACCCCGTCCGCGCCCGCGAGGCGCTGACCGGGCGGCGCAACTATGTGCTGCGCGAGATGTGGCAGAACGGCTATCTGGACGAAGAGGTGATGCGGGCCGAGGCCGCGCTGCCGCTGCGCTCGGTCCAGAATGGCGACTTCACCGCCTTTGCCGAACGGCTGCCGCCGCGCGATTACTTCACTGACGAAATCCGCCGCCAGCTGTCCGAGGAATTCGGCGAGGACGAGTTCTTTGGCGGTGGCCTGACCATCCGCGCCACGGTGGAACCCGACATGCAGGCGGTTGCCGCCCGCGCCTTGCAGCAGGCGCTGGAACAATATGACCGCGGCCGCGGCATCTGGCATGGCGTGATCGGGCAGATCGACGCGGAAGCTCTGTCCGACGAAGCCGCATGGCGCGCGGCCCTTTGGGACATGCGCGAGCCGCCTCGCGATGTGCCCGGCTGGATGCCCGCCGTCGTGCTGGCGATCGAGGACGGCAACGCCCGCATTGGGATCGAGGGTATTGCCGCCGACCCGCGCGGCCACTGGATACCGGCCAAGGACGCGCAATGGGCACGCCCGCGCCTGCCGGACGGCAAGCTGGGCCCCCGCGCCGGCAATGCGGGCGATCTGGTGCAGCCCGGCGATGTCGTCATGGTCCGCGCCATGACCGACGACCGCGATGGCAGCTTCATCCGCTGGACGCTGCGCCAGGTGCCCGAGATCCAGGGCGGCTTCATGGCCATGGACGTCAACACCGGCCGCGTCATCGCCATGCAGGGCGGGTTTTCCTATCAATCCTCGGTCTTCAACCGGGCGACGCAGGCGATGCGGCAGCCGGGGTCCAGCTTCAAGCCCTTCGTCTATGCGGCGGCGCTGGATAACGGCTATACCCCCGCGACTATCGTCGTGGACGAGGAAATCGCCATCAACACCCCCGCCGGGCTGTGGCGGCCCAAGAACGCGTCGAACCGCACCTATGGCCCGACGCCGCTGCGGACGGGGATCGAGCAGTCGCGCAACCTGATGACCATCCGGATCGCGCAGGATATCGGCATGGACACGGTCGGCCGCTATGCCGAACGCTTCGGCGTCTATGACCGGATGAACGGCTTTCTGGCCAACTCGCTGGGGGCGCAGGAAACCACGCTGCTGCGCATGGTCGCGGCCTATTCCATGTTCGCCAATGGCGGCGAGCGGGTGGAACCGACGCTGGTCGACCGCGTGCAGGACCGGCGCGGGCGGACCATCTATCGCCACGATCAGCGCGACTGCGTGGGCTGTGCGCGCAACGCGCTGCCCGCCGGCACCTCGCCCGATATCCAGAGCAACCGCGAGCGGGTGATGGACGCCGTCACCGCCTATCAGCTGACCTCGATGATGGAAGGCGTCGTCAAGCGCGGCTCGGGCAAGGGCGTGAACCTGCCGGTGCCGATCGCCGGCAAGACCGGCACCACCAACGAGGCCAAGGACGTCTGGTTCGTGGGCTTTTCGTCGAACATCGCCGCCGGCTGCTATCTGGGCTATGACCAGCCGCGCCCGCTGGGGCAGGGCGCCTTCGGCGGCACGCTGTGCGTCCCGGTCTTCAACGCCTTCATGCGCGAGGCGATCAAGGAATATGGCGGCACCAAGTTCCGCGTCCCGCCGGGCGGACATTTCGTCAAGATCGACCGCTTCTCGGGCGCGCGGCTGGCCGAGAACGCGACCGGCGACAATGTCATCGCCGAGTTCTTCCGCGACGGCTCGGAATGGACCGGCATCCGGGTCATCGATGGCGGGTTCGAACCCAAGGTCATGCCGGGGGTCGAGGGCATTCCGCTGACGCTGAAGGAACTGCCGCAGACGTCGCAGGGCGGCGGCGGTGCCAAGGCGGTCACGACCTCGAGCGGCAAGCGCAAGGTGATCCCGCAAAAGGCCGACTTCGGCACGATCTCGTCGGGCGGGCTGTATTAGCGGCCTAGTCGCCGCTGTCGGCTTTCTGCGCCTCGGGCTGCGGGATGACCTTGCGGATCACCCACAGGACCAGCAGCGCCATGCCGGTCGCCATCACCGCCAGCACCAGATCGCCGGTGCCGCAGCACAGCCCGATGGCGCCCACCAGCCACATCGACGCGCCGGTGGTGATGCCGCGCACATTCGTCCCGCTGATGACGATGGACCCCGCCGCCAGAAACGCCACGCCCGAGGTCACGGCCTCGATCAGACGGCCGGGGTCATAGCTCATCGAGGCTTGCGGGTCGCCCTCGATATGGGTCAGTTCCAGCGCGATCACGGTGAACAGCGCGGCGGCAAGCGAGATCATCATATGCGTCCGCAGCCCGGCGGATTTGGCGTTCGCCTCGCGGTCCCAGCCGATCAGCCCGCCCAGCAGCAGGGCCATGGCCATGCGGATCAGCGCGTCCAGCTCGGACATGGATTGAAGCTGGGTGAAATGGGTCGAGAGATCCAATGTTATCCGCCTTGTGTTGCCCCGGCCCAACGCGGCTGAGGCCCCAAGGGGTTCCCGCCAGGGCGGCGCGGGTGCGGCAACCCTTGTGAGCGGCGCGTTCTCGCGTTACTTCCCTTGCACCCCAGACGAAGGACCGACCCATGCGCGCCGAAACCGCTGCCACCATCGAAGCCATCCGCAAATCCCTGCGGCTGCTGGCGCAGCGCATGGATTGGGAAACCGCCCCCCACCGGCTGGAGGAACTGAACGCCATGATCGAGGATGGCGATCTGTGGTCCGACCCGGCGCGGGCGCAAAAGCTGATGCGCGAGCGGCAGGCCCTGTCCGACGCCGTCGAAGGCTATCGCCGGATCGAAGCCGATCTGACCGCCAATGCCGAGATGGTCGAACTGGCCGAGGATGAGGGCGACGAGGAACTGGTCCGCGAGGCCGAGGCGAACCTGAAGGCGCTGGCCCAAGAGGCCGCGCAGAAAGAGCTCGAGGCGCTGCTGAACGGCGAGGCCGACAGCAACGACACCTTCCTTGAGGTTCATGCCGGGGCGGGCGGCACGGAAAGCTGCGACTGGGCCTCGATGCTGGCGCGGATGTATGTGCGGTGGGCCGAAAATCAGGGCTACGAGGTCGAGCTGGTGTCCGAAACCTCGGGCGACGAGGCGGGCATCCGGTCCGCCACCTATCGCATTTCGGGCCATAACGCCTATGGCTGGCTGAAATCCGAGGCGGGCGTGCATCGCCTTGTCCGCATCAGTCCCTATGACAGCGCGGCGCGGCGGCATACCTCGTTTTCGTCGGTCTGGGTCTATCCCGTGGTCGATGACAATATCGAGATCACCATTCCCGACAACGAGATCCGCATCGACACCTATCGGTCGTCCGGCGCGGGCGGACAGCACGTGAACACCACCGACTCGGCGGTGCGGATCACCCACCTGCCGACCGGGATCGTCGTCACCAGCAGCATGAAATCGCAGCACCAGAACCGCGAGGCGGCGATGAACGCCTTGCGCGCGCGGCTGTATCAGATGGAACTGGACCGCCGCAACGCGCAGATCAACGCCCAGCACGATGCCAAGGGCGATGCCGGCTGGGGCAACCAGATCCGGTCCTATGTTCTGCACCCCTACCAGATGGTGAAGGATCTGCGCACGAACCACGAGACCAGCGATACGCAGGGCGTGCTGGACGGCGATATCGACGGGTTCATGGCGGCCACGCTGGCGCTGGACGTGTCGGGCAAGAGCCGGGCCGAGGCGACGGCGGAATGACCGCCAACCCTCAGCGGTAGCCTGCGGCCTGCAGTTCGAACAACTCGCGATAGCGCCCGCCGCGCGACATCAGCGCCTCATGCGTGCCCTCGGCCTCGACGCGGCCCTGTTCCAGCACCAGAATCCGGTCGGCCATGCGGACCGAGCTGAAGCGGTGCGAGATCAGCACGGCGGTCTTGCCCGCGGACAGCTCGCGGAAGCGGTTGAAGACCTCGAACTCGGCGCGGGCATCCAGCGCGGCGGTCGGTTCGTCCAGGATCAGCACCTGCGCGTCACGCATATAGGCGCGCGCGATGGCCAGCTTCTGCCACTCGCCCCCCGACAGATCGACGCCGCCCGCAAACAGCTTGCCGACGCGCTGGTCGTAACCCTCGGGCAGCTTGGTGATCAGCTGATCGGCCATGGCGCGGCGGGCGGCGGTCTGGACGCGGTCGCGGTCGTCGCGGGCCTCGATCCGGCCCACGGCGATGTTGTCCGCCGCCGTCCAGTTGTAGCGCACGAAATCCTGAAAGATCACGCCCACCGCCGAACGCAGCGAGTCGAGGTCGTAGTCGCGCAGGTCGCGCCCATCCAGCAGGATGCGCCCCTCATCCGGGTCGTAAAGCCGGGCCAGCAGCTTGACCAGCGTGGTCTTGCCAGCACCGTTTTCCCCGACCAACGCCAGCGTCTCGCCGGCGTGCAGCTGGAATGACAGCCCCCGCACCGCCCATGCGTCCGAGCCGGGATAGCGGAAGCCGACATTTTCGAACACGAAGCCCTGCCGGATCGGCTGCGGCACCTCGATGGCATCGGGGGCCGAGGCGATGCTGGGCCGGACGGCGAAGAACTCGAACAGGTCTTCCAGATACATGGCTTGCGCGGCGGTGCTGGAAAACGACGTCAGCAGCCCGTCCAGCAGCGAGCGCAGCCGCTGGAACGACCCGGCCAGAAAGGTCAGATCGCCGATCGACAGCGCCCCCGCCAGCGTCGAGCCGACGATCCACAGATAGGCGGCGTAATAGCCCAGCGTGCCGATGGCGGTCAGGATCACGCCCCAGAAGGCGCGGGCGCGGGCGATCTTGCGGCGCTCGCGATAGAAACGCTCGGACAGCTCGCGATAGCGCGCCGCCAGAAAGCGGTGCAGGCCGAAGATCTTGACCTCTTTCGCGGTGCTCGACCGGGCGCCGACCTGACGCAGGTAATCCAGCTCGCGCCGCTCGGGCGTGCGGCCGTAATCCAGCGTGTAGTTGCGGGCGTTGAAATGCGATTCGCCAAGGAATGCCGGGATCAGCGTCGCCAGCAGCAGCACGATGAGCCAGGGATTATAGACGATCAGCCCGCCGGCAAAGCTGACCACCGTCACCACGTCCTGCAACTGGCCAAAGATCAGCCCCATCAGCGACATGCGCCCGGCCGCCTGACGTCGCGCGCGGTCCAGCTTGTCCTGGAACACCGCATCTTCGAAATCGGCCAGATCCAGCGTCGCGGCATGGGCCATCAGGTCCATGGTCAGCGAAATCGTCAGCCGCTCGGTCAGAAGCGCGTCGATCAGCGAGACCAGCCGCGCCAGCAGGTCCGACAGCACGGCAAGGCCCAGCTCGATCACCAGCAGCAGCATCAGGTGATCGGCCCGCCCGCTGCCAAGCCAGCCAAGCGCGTCGGCGGGCCCGTCAAGCTGGGTCAGGCGCACCACCTCGTCGATGATCAGCTTGCCGACCCACAGCGAGGTGACCGGCAGCAGCGCCCGCATCAGCCGCAGGAAGATGGTCGCCAGCATCAGCCCCGGCGAGGCCCGCCAGACCAGCCGCAGAAAGGGCGGCAGGTTCTTCAGCGCCGCCCAACGGGCGCGAAAGCTGGGGGGCGCGGGCGTTTGCCCCTGTGGCCGCTGCGGCGTCGCCGACGCCTGCGCGGTCGGGCCCGCCATCAGGCGGGCGCGTCCATCAGATCGGGCTGGGCCTCGCGGGCGATGGCCAGCGCGATCTCTTCACGCGTCAGCGGGCCGGGGAAATGGCAGGCGGTCAGATGGTCGGGCGACCCCAGCAAGGGCGGCACGACGTCGGCGCATGTCTGCTGCGCGCGCGGGCAGCGGGTGCGGAACACGCAGCCCGAGGGCGGGTTCATGGGCGAGGGCAGATCGCCCGCCAGCGGAATGACGGTCTTGCTGCGTTCCAGCGCCGGGTCCGGCACCGGCACGGCCGACAGCAGCGCCTGCGTATAGGGATGCTGCGGCGCATCATAAAGCGAGGCGGCACGCGCAATTTCCATCACCCGGCCCAGATACATGACCAGCACGCGGTCGCTGATGTGTTTCACCACCGACAGATCATGGGCGATGAAGATCAGCGCCAGACCCAGATCGCGCTGCAGATCGGCCAGCAGGTTGATGACCTGCGCCTGAATCGACACATCCAGCGCCGAGACCGGCTCGTCGCAGATCACCAGCTTCGGCCCGACGATCAGCGCCCGCGCGATGCCGATGCGCTGACATTGCCCGCCCGAGAACTCGTGCGGATAGCGGTTGATCTGGTTCGGCAGCAGGCCCACACGCTCCATCATCTGCTTGACGCGGTCGCGCACCTCGTCGCGCGACAGGCCCGGATGATGGGTGCGCAGCGGCTCGGCGATGATCTGTCCCACCGTCATGCGCGGGTTCAGGCTGGCCAGCGGGTCCTGAAACACCATCTGGATGTCGCTGCGATAGGACAGCATCTTGCGCGGCGACAGGCCGATCAGGTTGGTCCCGTCCTGCCAGATCGCGCGGCCGGTCGAAGGCGCCAGCCCGATCAGCGCCCGCGCCAGCGTCGATTTGCCCGAGCCGGATTCGCCCACGATCCCCAGCGTCTCGCCCGGTTGCAGGGTGAAATCGACGCCGCCCACCGCATGCAGCAGGCGCGGCCGGGTCCAGGGCATGTCGCCCTCGCGCCGGATCGGGAAGGTGACGCGCAGATCCTGCACGTCCAGCAGCGGCGCGGCGGCGCCGGGGTCAGCCACGGTCATCGGACACCTCTTGCGGGGGGCCGGCAGAGGCGGGGCCTATGACGACGCCTTGGGTGAAATCGGGGGCGGGGATGGCGGTCTCGTCATCTTCGGCGGCGGCCTCCATCTTGGTGCGGTCGCGGATGACGGGGCCGGCGCGGACCTCGGCCAGCGGCGCGTGGCAGGCGCGGCTGCGGCCGGGGTCGAAGGCTTCCAGCGGCGGCATGACCGTCTCGCAGATGGGGCGGACATAGTCGCAGCGCGGGGCAAAGGGGCATCCGGCGGGCGGGCGCGTCATGTTGGGCGGGCTGCCGGGAATGGCCGACAGCTGGTCGCCCTTCTGATCGACGCGTGGAATCGCCCAGAGCAGCCCTTGCGTATAGGGATGCGCGGGGTCGGCGAACAGCGGATCGGTCGGCGCACGTTCCATCACCCGGCCGCCATACATGACCATCACCCGCTCGCATGATCCGGCGACGACGCCCAGATCATGGGTGATCAGGATCATCGCCATGCCGAATTCGTCGCGCAGATCGCGCAGAAGCTGCATGATCTGCGCCTGCACCGTCACGTCCAGCGCCGTGGTCGGCTCGTCCGCGATCAGCACGTCGGGCTTGCACAGCAGCGCCATCGCGATCATCACCCGCTGCCGCATCCCGCCCGAGAATTCGTGCGGGTACAGCCGCGCCCGACCCTTGGCGTCGGGAATGCGGACCGCGTCCAGCATCCGCACCGATTCCGCCACGGCCGAGGATTTGGACAGCCCGTGATGCAGCATCAGCACCTCGGCCATCTGGTCGGCCACGCGCATATAGGGGTTCAGCGAGGTCATCGGGTCCTGAAACACCATCGCGATGTGCTGCGCGCGGATCCGGTTCAGCACCCGCAGCGGCGCGTTCAGGATCTCGGTCCCGTCAAAGCGGATGCTGCCGGTGGCTTTGCCGTTCCGCGCCAGCAGCCCCATGATCGAAAACGCCAGCTGCGACTTGCCCGACCCCGATTCCCCCACGATCCCAAGCGTCTCGCGACGGTCCAGCGACAGGCTGACGCCGTTCACCGCATGCACGGTGCCGTCATTGGTGTCGAAGGCGACCGAGAGGTCGTCGATTTCCAGTATCGGCATGTCAGCGGTCCTTCGGGTCGAGGGCGTCGCGCAGGCCGTCGCCGACAAAGAAGAAGGCGAACAGCGTCACGACAAAGAAGCCGAGCGGGAAGGCCAGTTGCCAGGGCGTGCCATAGCGCATGGTCCGCGCGCCTTCGGAAATCAGCGCCCCCCACGAGGTCAGCGGTTCCTGCACGCCAAGGCCCAGAAAGCTGATGAAGCTTTCGGTCAGGATCATCAGCGGCACCAGCAGCGTGGCATAGACCGCGACCACGCCCAGCAGGTTGGGGACGATGTGGCGCAGGATGATCTTCCAACTGGGGACGCCGGTGGCGCGGGCGGCCTCGATGAATTCGCGGTTCTTCAGGGTCAGGGTCTGACCGCGCACGATGCGCGACATCTCGAGCCACGAAATCAGCCCGATACCCAGAAACAGCATCGAGATCGAGCGCCCGAACATCACCAGCAGCAGGATCAGCACGAACATGTAGGGAATCGACATCAGGATATCGACCAGCCGCATCATCACCTGATCGGTGCGCCCGCCGATATAGGCCGAGGTCGCGCCGTACAGCGTGCCCACCACCACCGCGATGCTGGCACCCACCAGCCCCACCATCAGCGAGATCTGCGTGCCCTGCACCACCCGCGCGAACAGGTCGCGGCCCAGATCGTCGGTGCCGAAATAATGCCCCGACGCGATCGAGGGCATCCCCTTGCTGGCGGCCGATCCCATCACCGCAAAGTCGATGGTGTCGTTGTCCCAGGCGGCGAAGTAATCGCCGAAGGCGGCGAACAGCGCGATCAGGATCAGCACGATCAGCGCCAGCAGGGCGGCGCGGTTGCGCACGAAGCGCTTGCGGGCATCGGCCCAGGGGCTGCGGCCCTTGACCTCGGCCTCGGCCATGCGCGCGGCCATGCCCTCGACCTTGTCTTTTTCGAGCAATGTCATGGCATCAATACCTGATCTTGGGGTCGATCCAGGCGTAGAGGATATCGACCAGCAGGTTGAAAAGGATGGTCAGCGCCCCGATCAGGATGGTGACGCCCATCATCACCGCATAGTCGCGGTTCAGCGCCGAATCGACAAAGCTTTTGCCGATCCCCCCGGTCGAAAAATACATGTCGACCACGACCGACCCGGTGATCATCGACACGAAAGCCGGACCCAGATAGGAAATCACCGGCAGGATCGCCGGCTTCAGCGCGTGGCGCAGGATCACCTTACGTTCCGGCAGGCCCTTGGCGCGGGCGGTGCGGATATGGTTCGAGCCCAGCACCTCGAGCATCGAGGCCCGCGTGATCCGCGCGATCGAGGCCATGTAGGATGTCGCCAGCGCGATCACCGGCATGATCCAGAAGGACGGGTCGTTGAAGCTCCACCCGCCGCCGGGCAGCCAGCCGAGCCACAGCGTGAAGATGATGACCAGCAGCGGCGCCATGACGAAGTTCGGCAGCACCTGCGCCCCGATGGACACGCCGACGGCCAGATAATCCAGCCAGGTGTTGTGCCGGATCGCCGCCGTCACGCCCAGGCTGACGCCGACCAGCACCGCCACCGCAAAGGACACCAGCCCATAGGTCAGCGTGATCGGAAAGCCCTGCGCGATGACCTGATTCACCGTCCGGTCGGGATATTGAAAGCTGGGGCCGAAATCGAAGGAAAAGACGACATTGCGCAGATAGGTCCAGAGCTGCACCAGCATGGGCTGATCCAGACCGTATTTCGCCTCGATATTCGCCAAGACCTGCGGGGGCAGGGCGCGTTCCTGCGTGAACGGCCCACCAGGGGCCATCTGCATCAACAGGAAGGAAAAGACGATCAGCACCAGCAGGGTCGGGATCGCCACTGCCAAACGTCTGAGGATGTAACCGAACATGCCTGTCTTTCTGAAGGGACGGACGGAAAGCGGCCCGCTTACACCCGATGGCACCGGGCGTCAAAGGGTCGGGGCCAGAAAAACAGGGGCGCGACACCGCGCCCCTGCGTCACTTTCTGAAAACGACGTCTATTCGGCGGTGCGATAGATGTCCTTCAGATACCAGGTGCCCATGACGTTTTCCATGGGAATGCCCTTCACGTCGGGCTTGATCATGTCGACATTGGCATAGTGATAGACGAAAGCCGCGGGCTTTTCGTCGGCCAGGATCTCTTCGGCGCGCTGATAGAGCGGCGTCGTATCCTCGGCGGTCTTGGAATCGGCCATCAGCTTGTCGAATTCTGCGTTCGACCACTTGCCGCTGTTATAGCCATCGGTGCGGAACCAGTCGAGGAAGGTCGAGGCCTCGTTATAGTCGCCGCACCACGCATAGCGCGCGACCTCGAAATCCTGGTTCTGCAGGCGGTCGGTGTGGACCTTCCACTCGACATTGTTCAGCGTCACGTTCACGCCAAGCTGCTTCCAGAACTGCTGCACCGCGACGGCGATCTTCTTGTGATCTTCCGAGGTGTTGTACTGGATCGAGATGTTCAGCGGCTTGTCGGGGCCGTAACCTGCCTCGGCCAGCAGGGCCTTGGCCTCTTCCAGACGCGCAGCCTGATCCTTGTCGGCCTCGGGGGTGGCGGGGGGCTGGAAGCCCTCGATCGCCCAATGGGTCCAGGTCCAGGCCGGACGCTGGCCGCCCTGCAGCACCTGTTCCACGATGATGTCGCGGTCGATGGCGAGCGACAGCGCCTTGCGCACGCGCACATCCTTCAGCGCCTCCGGGCCCTTGTCCGAGACGTTGTAGATATAGGCGTAAGAGCAGGCATAGGGGATCGAGATCGCCTGATCGGGATATTCCTGTTCCAGCCGCGGATATTGGCCGGCGGGAATGTCCACGCGGTCCAGCTCGCCCGCCTGATAGCGGGTCAGGCCGACATTGACGTCGTTGACGGTGACGGCCTTGCCCTTGGTGATGACGGTGTTTTCGGCATCCCAATACTGGTCGTTCTTCTCGACCGTCAGATCGACGCCCAGATTGTGACCGGCCAGCGTATAGGCGCCGTTGCCGACCAGCTTGCCGGGCTGGGTCCAGTTGTCGCCTTCGGCCTCGATCACCTTTTGCGGGACCGGGAAGGTGGTGGCATGGGCCAGCATCTTGACGAAATAGGGGGTGGGCGTGTGCAGCGTCACCTCCAGCGTCTGATCGTCGATGGCCTTGACGCCCAGCGTGTCGGGCGCAGCCTCGCCGGCGACGATCTCCTTGGAGTTGGCGATGTTCATCAGCTCGATGAACCACGCATATTCCGACGCGGTTTCGGGGTTGGCGACGCGCTGCCAGGCATAGACGAAATCGCCCGCCACGACCGGATCGCCATTCGACCATTTCGCGTCGTCGCGCAGCTTGAAGGTATAGACCAGTCCGTCATCCGAGACGCTGTGCTCGGTCGCGACGCCGGGCACCATCGCGCCGGTCTCGTCCTCGTTATACAGCCCCTCGAACAGTTGGCGCAGCACGTCCGAGCCTTCGACGTCGGTGTTTTTGGCCGGGTCCAGCGACTTGATCGCGTCCAGCAGCCACCAGGTGTATTCCTGCGAATCGGCCAGCTTGGTGCCTTCGGGCACCTGCGCCGCCACGGCCGGCAGCGAAAGCATCAGCGCCAGCGCCGATGTGGTCAGGAAATGCTTCATCGTCTTCTCCCAATTGTCACGACGCCCTGGGCGTCTGAATAGACCGACGTTCGTGCAAAACGTGTTTTCGGACAAGCCCCGGCGCAACCGGGTGCCGCCCCGTCGCGGGCGATCCGCGGCCAAGGGGTTGATCGACGGCCCGCGGGCGTTACAAGGCGTCAACGGCCGCAGGGCTTGCAGGCCGCCTGCACCCCGCGCGCCCGATCACGGAGGAACAGCATGGGTGGCCTTCTGGCGCTGTCGCGCGGCATCGACCGCACAAGCAAATTCATCGGCAGGTCGGTGGCCTGGCTGATCCTTGTCGCGGTGCTGGTCAGCGCCGGCAATGCGATCATCCGCAAGGTGTTCAACGCCTCGTCCAACATGTGGCTGGAACTGCAGTGGTATCTGTATGGCGCGGCGTTTCTGGGCGCCGCCGCCTATACGCTGTGCGAGAAAGAGCATATCCGCATCGACATCCTCTACGGCCAATGGTCGCGGCGCGCGCAGCTGCGCATCGACCTGCTGGGGCATCTGCTGCTGCTGATGCCCTTTGTCACGCTGATGAACTGGATGCTGTGGCCCTGGATCCTGCGCAGCCTGCATAGCGGCGAGTATTCGACCAATTCCGGCGGGCTGATCCTGTGGCCGGGCAAGATGATGCTGGGCGTTGGCTTTTCGCTGCTGGCCTTCCAGGGGATATCCGAGATCATCAAGACGCTGGCCGTCATGCGCGGCGATCTGCCCGATGACGGCTATCAAAGCAGCGAGGAACGCGTCTCGGCCGAGGCCGCGAACCGGATCGAGGCCGCCTCGTCGGAGACCACGGAATGATCGAACTGATCGCGCATAACCTCGCCCCGATCATGTTCGTGTCGATGGTGCTGTTCCTGCTGCTGGGTTATCCCATCGCCTTTGCGCTGGCCGCGAACGGGCTGCTGTTCTACGTCATCGGGGTCGAGCTGACGCCCTATGCCGCAGGGCAGATCAACCTGAACTGGAACCTGCTGCTGGCCCTGCCGGAACGGCTGTGGGGGATCATGAAGAACGATCTGTTCCTCGCCATTCCCTTCTTCACCTTCATGGGCATCATCCTGGAAAAATCCGGCATGGCCGAGGATCTGCTGGACACCATCGGCCAGCTGTTCGGCCCGGTGCGGGGCGGGCTGTCCTATGCCGTGGTGTTGGTCGGCGCGCTGCTGGCCGCGACGACCGGCGTGGTCGCGGCCTCTGTCATTGCGATGGGGCTGATCTCGCTGCCGATCATGCTGCGTTACGGCTATGATCCGCGCATCTCGACCGGGGCCATCGCGGCCTCGGGGACGCTGGCGCAGATCATGCCGCCCAGCCTCGTGCTGATCGTGCTGGCCGACCAGCTGGGCCGTTCGGTCGGCGACATGTATCGCGGCGCGCTGTATCCGGCGCTGATCCTGACCGGGGTCTATCTGGCCTATATCGCGCTGATCGCGGTGATCCGCCCGGCCGCCATGCCCGCCCTGCCGCCCGAGGCGCGGCGTCTGGGCACCGGCTACAGGTCGCTGCTGGTGCTGCTGGTGCTGGCGGTGGCGGCGTTCCTGCTGACCCGGATGCAGCTGCAGGCGATGGGTGTCTCATCGCCCGCGGTCTGGGCCACGGTGCTGGCGGTGGTGGGGCTGATGGCGATTGCCACGATTGACCGGATGCTGGGTCTGGGGCTGCTGTCGCGGCTGGCGCGGACGGTGATCATCGTGCTGATCCCGCCGCTGGGGCTGGTGTTTCTGGTGCTGGGCACGATCTTCCTGGGCATCGCCACGCCCACCGAAGGCGGCGCCATGGGCGCGGTCGGCGCGCTGATCCTGGCGGGCATCAAGGGGCGGCTCAGCTATGAGGTGGTCAACGGGGCGCTGATCTCGACCACGCGGCTTGCGGCCTTCGTCATGTTCATCCTGATCGGCGCCACGGTGTTTTCGCTGACCTTCTATGCGATCAACGGGCAGGTCTGGGTCAAGGATCTGCTGGTCTCGCTGCCGGGCGGGCAGTTGGGCTTTCTGATCGTCGTGTCGCTGCTGGTCTTCGTCCTGGGCTTCTTCCTCGATTTCTTCGAGATTGCCTTCGTCATCGTGCCGCTGCTGGTGCCGGCGGCGGTGGTCCTGCAGGTCGACATGATCTGGTTCGGGGTGCTGCTGGCGATGGTGCTGCAGACCTCGTTCCTGACCCCGCCGGTGGGGTTTGCGCTGTTCTATCTGCGCTCGGTCGCGGCGCGGCGGGACTATACCGACAGCGTGACCGGCCAGCAGATCCGCGCCATCCGCACGGCCGAGATCTATCGCGGCGGCGTGCAGTTCATCGTGCTGCAGGTCATCATGATCGGCGTCATCATCGTCTTTCCGCAGCTTGTGCGCGTCCACACCGGGCCCAAGATCGACGTCAGCGACATGCGGATCGAGATCCCGATGGGCGGCAGCGGCGAATCCGGGGGGTTCGGCTCGCTTGGCGGGTTCGGCACCCCCTTTGGCAGCACGCAGGAACCCGCCGCCGGGGGGCTGGGCGGGCCGCCGGTCTTTAGCGATCAGCCGTCCGAGGCAGCGCCCGACGCTGCGGCTGACCCCGCGCCGCCTGCGGGCCTGAACCCGCTCGGTGGGCCGCCGCCGGGGCTGTCGGGGCCGGCGAACTGACGCGCGGTCAGCGCCGCTCGCAGCCGGTCTCTGTGGGGTCGTCGCAGGGATCGCCCTCTGCCCGCATCTGCGCCGCGCGTTCCGCCAAGGCATCCGCGCGCCCGCGCAGCGCCGCATCATCGGCCGAGGCTGCGGCGGTCACTTCGGTCGCGGAAATCGCCAGCGCCGCGCCTGCCGCTTGCAGGTCCGAGACCACCTGATCGGGCGATTGCGCGGCAATCCCGGCATGGCCGGGAATCGCCGGCTCGGCCAGCAGGGCATCGGTGGGCATCAGCGTCGGATAATCGGCGGTATCGTCGCCGCAGGCCGAGAGCAGCGCGGACAGGGCCAGCACGGAGATCGGCAACACCGCCCGTCGCCGCAGAGGATCATGCAAACCCATTCTCACCCCCAGCGAAGCGCGCCGCAGCGGGTCCGCTGTTCACGCAGCGCAACCCTGACTGGTACCCGAGGTCGGACTCGAACCGACAAGCCTTGCGGCGGGGGATTTTGAATCCCCTGCGTCTACCATTCCGCCACTCGGGCCCGTTGCAGGCAGTCAGGGAATAACCGCAGGTTGCGGCGCCCGCAACCGATTTATGCGAGCCCCAGCTTGGTCAGGCGGGCATCGCGCAGCCGCGCGAAATCGTCACCGGCGTGATAGCTGGACCGGGTCAGCGGCGTGGCGGACACCATCAGGAACCCCTTGCCATAGGCCGATTTCTCATAGCCCTTGAACTCTTCCGGGGTGACAAAGCGGTCGACGCGGTGGTGCTTGGGCGTCGGCTGCAGATATTGCCCGATGGTCATGAAATCGACATCCGCCGCGCGCATGTCGTCCATGACCTGCATCACGCCCTGCCGATCCTCGCCCAGACCGACCATGATGCCGGATTTGGTGAACATGGTCGGGTCCAGCTCCTTGACGCGCTGTAGCAGCCGCAGGCTGTGGAAATAGCGCGCGCCTGGCCGGACCGAGGGGTAAAGCCCCGGCACCGTCTCGAGGTTGTGGTTGAACACGTCGGGACGCGCTTCGACCACCATTTCAAGGGCTTCCGGGCCGCATTTCAGAAAGTCCGGGGTCAGCACCTCGATGGTGGAGTCGGGCGAGCGGTGGCGGATCGCGCGGATCACCTGCGCGAAATGCGCCGCGCCGCCATCGGCCAGATCGTCGCGGTCGACCGAGGTGATGACGACATGCTTCAGCCCCAGCTTGGCCACGGCATGCGCGACCCTGCCCGGCTCGAACGGGTCGAGCTGCTCGGGCTTGCCGGTGATGATGTTGCAGAAGGAACAGCCGCGGGTGCAGATCTCGCCCATGATCATCATGGTGGCGTGGCCCTGGCTCCAGCACTCGCCGACATTGGGGCAACCGGCCTCTTCGCAGACCGTCGCCAGCTTGTTCTCGCGCAGGATGTCGCGGGTGTCCTTGTAGCCCTGCGAGGTCGGCGCCTTGACCCGGATCCAGTCCGGTTTCTTGGGCTGCGCCTGGTCGGGGCGATGCGCCTTTTCAGGGTGGCGCGTGCGATTCGCCGCGGCGCGCAGGGAAGGGGGCTGGTCTGACATGGAAGCCTCTTGTCCGAGTTGCCCCAAACTAGCCCCGATTCCTTCCGGCTTCAACGGTCGGCAGGCGGACCCTGTCGCCTGACCCGGAATGACCAAAGGCCGCCCCGAAAGGCGGCCTTGCAAGCCGTGATGGGTAGTGGGTCAGCCGATCAGCGGCCCGCCCGCGCCGTAGCGCTGCAGATAGTGCCGCGCCAGCCGTTCCAGTGCCAGCTTGAGCACCACCTTGCCCGAGCGCGCGGCCCAGCCCAGCCGACGCTCGGTCATTTCCAGCCCTTCCAGAAAGCAGCAGACCTGCAAAACAAGATCGCCCATGCCCGGTCCCAGCTCTCGCAGCGCCTCCGAGACCCGCGCCCGCGCCCGGTCCGAGCCGCCGCCCATCCGGTCGCGCCGCCCGCCCTCGTCGATGCCGGCGGTCATGAAGCGGTCCCAGTTCTGCGCCACACGCGGCCCCATCTGGGCAAGCTCGAAATCCTCGCGCAGCTGCTCGCCGGCGGCGACAAGGTCGGGGGGCAGGAAGGCATTGCCCTGCGCGTCGCGCCGCCGGGCCAGCAATTGCAGGGGGCTTTCGGCCAGATTGACCCGCATCCGGCGCGGCTTGCCGTCCTCGGTATCGGGCAGGCTGCGCTCGCCCCAGACGCGGTGCTGATCGGCGTGATCGAAACCTGCGGCCGCCTCGGCCATGCCGGGCTGTTCCGGCTGTTCCTGACCGACCGGGCGGGCATCGGCGAAATCGGCGGGGCGGGGCGGGCCGCCATGGGACAGGCGCCGCAACTCGGCACGGCCCGCGGCCGACAGGCGATAGCGGCTGATCCGCGCGCTTTGGCTGACCGGCTCGACCCAACGGTCCAGCGCCATCCGCTCGGCCAGGTCGCGGTCGAGGATGGCGGTGCGGATCTCGTCACGGCTGACGATCGCCTTGGCCAGACCGGGGGCCACGACCAGCTCTGCCCCCGGTTCGGCCAGCCGGCGCAGCACGCGGCGGCTCTGGTCCGGGCTGCGGGTGCCGCGCGGGGCGGTGCCGTCGGCGGCCAGATTGCGCAAGGCGGTGTCGACCAGCGGATCGTCGCGGCGGTTCTCGAACCGCCGGATGCGGCGCAGGATGGTCGAGGCATGACAGCCGGCGTCGCGGGCGATGGCCCGGATCGATTCGCCCCCCTCGACATGGCGCAGATACAGCTGCGCATCGCCTGCAATTCCGTCCGCATTGGCTGTTCCGGTGGTGGCCCTGGGCGCACGGTCCCCACCGCGTGCAGCCCGGACAGCGTCAGCCATACCGAAATCTGGCGTCATAATCGTCATAATATACCCTTGTCCTTGGTGGGCTGGTCGGCAGCGATTCGCCCTGTCTATGTCACCTGTCTTTTTCGGCAGGTCATGGTTAAGCAGAACGGCATATTTGCTAACAATTCTTAAAGAATTGCTGCCCCGCAGAGCGTTGCAACGGGTTTTCGGCAACGCACGTTAAAGTTGTGTAAGTGTTTCGAAGTCAATCATAGCAAGAGGTTGCGCCATGAGCTTCGTCACCCGCCACAACGTCTTCGCCCTGCCGCAACGCCCGCTGCCGCTGCGCCGCCCTGCCTGCCTGATTCGCGCCGCCCGGGCCGGTCAGGCGGGCTGGCAGCGCGACCGCGACCTGCCGCGCCTGCTGGGCCGCGAGACGCTACCCACCGGCCCAGCCGCCCTGAGCCTGCTGCGCGGGATGGAACAGGCGGCCGACGACGCCCGGCGCGAGGGCAGGGCGGATTACGACATCCGCCGCCACGTCCTGCTGGCGATCGCCCTGCTGGCCGAGATGCGGCTGGCCGAGGGTGGGGCCATGGCGGTGCAGGACGGCGCGCAACTGCTGGCCTTCAGCGGCCGCGGAACAGCCCGCCCAGCACCCCGCGCATGATGGTGCGCGTGCCGGACCGCCCCAACTCTCGCGCGACGCTTTTGCCGAAGGCTTCGAGCACCGTGTCCCCGCGCGAGGATCGGGCGGCGCGGGGGGCAGGGCGGCCCGCGCTGGCGGGCAGGGTCAGCGCCGGGTCGTATCGCCGGGCGCGGGTGAAGCCCTCTTGCTGCGGCATCGCCCACAGATCAGTATCCGGGGCGGCTTCGGCCTCGGCTGCCGCGGCCTCGGCGCGGGCACGCAGGATCTCATGCGCGGAGTCGCGGTCCAGCGTCTCGCCATATTTCAGCCCCATGGGCGAGGCCGCCATGACGGCGGCGCGTTCCGCCGTCGTGATGGGACCCAGCTGCGAAAAGGGCGGGCGGATCAGCGTGCGCTCGACCACGCCCGGCACGCCCTTGGGCTGCAGGAAAGACGTGACCGCCTCGCCCGTCCCGACATGCTGGATCGCCTCGGCGGTATCGAACGCCGGGTTCGGCCGATAGTTCTGCGCCGCCATCCGCAGCGCCTTCTGGTCCTTGGCGGTAAACGCCCGCAGCGCGTGCTGGACGCGGTTGCCCAGCTGGCTCAGCACATCGTCGGGAATGTCGGTCGGGTTCTGGCTGATGAACCAGACGCTGACGCCCTTGGATCGGATCAGCCGCGCGACCTGCTCGATCTTGGCGATCAGCGCGCGGGGGGCGTCGTCGAACAGCAGATGCGCCTCGTCGAAGAAGAAGGCGCAGACCGGGCGGTCGGGGTCGCCGACCTCGGGCAGTTGCTCGAACAACTCTGACAAGAGCCACAGCAGGAAGGTCGCGTAAAGCCGGGGCGCGCGCATCAGCTGCTCGGCGGCGAGGATGTTGACCACGCCCTTGCCCGAGGCGTCCTGCCGGATGATGTCGGCCAGTTGCAGCGCCGGCTCTCCGAACAGCAGATCGCCGCCTTCGCCTTCCAGCACCAGCAGCGCGCGCTGGATTGCGCCGACCGAGGCGGCGCTGACATTGCCGTATTGCAGCGATAGATCGCCGGCGTTCTGCCCGACCCAGACCAGCATCGCCTGCAGATCCTTCATGTCGAGCAGCGCGAGGCCCTGTTCATCCGCGACACGAAAGGCGATGTTCAGCACCCCTTCCTGGACCGCCGTCAGATCCAGCAGCCGCGACAGCAGCAGCGGCCCCATCTCGGCCGGGGTGGTGCGGACCGGGTGCCCCTGCTGGCCGAAAATATCCCAGAAGGTGACCGGAAACGCCTGATAGTCCAGATCGACCCCGATTTGCGCCGCCCGTGCGGCAAAAGCCTCTTGCAGCGGCGCGTCGGGAGAGCCGGACCGGGCCATCCCGGCCAGATCGCCCTTCACATCGGCCAGAAACACCGGCACCCCGGCCAGCGACAGTGATTCGGCCAGCGTCTGCAGGGTGACGGTCTTTCCGGTCCCGGTCGCGCCCGCGATCAGCCCGTGCCGGTTGGCATAGCGCAGCAGCATCAGCGTCGGATCGGCGTGATCATGCCCGCCGCCACCGAGCAGAATATGCCCGTTTTCCAGATCGATAGCCTTCATGTGTTGCCTCTGTGCTGCGCCGATGCGGATGTTGCGCGGAAATCGCACGAAAAGAACATACCTCGTTAACGAATTTGTGCCAGAGTGACAGTGTTCGCCGGATCGTGTCGATCCATCCCGAACACTTCCTCCCTGTTGGACTGCCGCGCCATTTTGGCGCGGCTTTTTTCTGCCCGACGCCTGTCTGAAAGGACAGTTGACGGGTTTCGGCGCGCTGGCTACCGTCGCTGCAATGAGGAAGACCGGCCAGTCCGGCAGGGGAGGGAAAAGGTCGCGTTTCGCGGCCTTTTTCTTTTGCGAACAGTCGGTTGACCCTGCCACCTCGGGCGGCCCGGCTGTGACGCAAGCGTGAGCTTCCGCGCCATGTTCAGCCCTGACATTTCCGCCTGCGGCTGCTAGGGCTGAGGCCGACCGATTTCGCAAACAAGGGAGACACCATGTCACCGAAAACCACCTCGGCCGCGCTGGCAGCGATTCTGCTTCTGGCCGCCGCGCCGGCCATGGCGCAGGACGCACCCGCCAACGCCGACACCCCGGCGCCCGCCGCCGAAGCCCCTGCCGACACCGCGCCTGCCGCTGACGCCCCTGCCGCTGACGCGTCTGCCGATGCGCCCGTCGACAGCGCCGCCCCGGCCGAGGCCGCAGCCCCCGACGCCGCAGCCGCAGGCGACGCCGCGACCGAACCGCCCGGCCCGGACGAGGCGCAGGTGGGGTCGTATTACCTGCGGTCGAGCTTCGATTCCTGGATGCTGCGCTGCATCAAGACCGAAAACGACGCCGATCCCTGCGAGCTTTACCAGCTGATGAAGGATGGCGAGGGCAACTCGGTCGCCGAGATGACGCTGATCCCGCTGGAGAACGGCAAGGCCGTCGCCGGTGCGACCGTGGTGGCGCCGCTGGAAACCGACCTGACCAAGGGCATCGCCCTGCGCGTCGATTCGGGCGAGGGCCGGGCCTATCCCTTCAACTTCTGCGCACCGGTCGGCTGCGTCTCGCGCCTTGGCTTCACCGCGGAAGAGCTGAACGCGATGAAGCGCGGCAAGGCGGCGACGATCAGCCTGCTGCCTTACGGCGCGCCCGACAGCGAGGTGGTGAACCTGAACCTGTCGCTGGCCGGCTTTACCGCGGCCTATGCCGATCTGGAAAAAGCCGTGGACGAGATGCGCGAAAACGGTGGCGAGGCTGCTGCCCCGGCCGAGGCACCCGCCGCAGCGGACGCCCCCGCGGCGCAGTAAACCGATCCTGGTCGGGGGCCTGTGCGGTCCCCGGCCCGCACGTCAGACATGCCTGATGATGCGCCGCTTGACCCGGCGCGAGGTGGATACCGGATGCGTGTCCACCGGCTCGGGCAGGGCCAGCACGATGCGGCGCAGCATCTCGATCGCCTCGTCGCTGCGACCGGGCAGGGATTGCGCCACGACCGGCGCCCCCACCGTCACCTGATATTGCTGCCCGGCCTTGTTCAGCACCTCGTGGAACAGCGTCACATCGCGCAGCGTCGGGTGGATCGCGTCGAACAGGTAGAACAGGATCGAGTTGCGCGCCCGGATCCGCAGCGGGATCACCGGCACATCCATCCGCCGCGCGATCATCGCGGCCGAAGCCATCCACGGCCGCTCGTGCAGGGTCAACCCGCGCCGCTTGGCCAGCCGGCCGGACGGAAAGATCAGCCCGATCCGGTCCTGTTCCAGCCAGGCGCGGGTCTGCTCCATCGTGGCGCGGGTCTTGGCGTGGCTGCGCTTTTCGACGCGCCATTCCACCGGCACGATCATGTCCTGCAACTGTGGCAGCACGCGCAGAATGTCGTGGTTGGTATAGATGAACAGGTCGGGCCGGACCCGGCCGATCAGCGAATAAAGCACGATCCCGTCCGCGATCCCGGTCGGGTGATTGGCCACGATCAGCGCCGGGCCCGAGGTCGGGATATGGTCAAGCCCCGCCACCTCGAGATCACGGATGATCATCTCGTCCATGCGCGCGAAGATGTCTGCGGTGGGCTGGTCGCGGAACTCGGCACCCAGATCCAGCGTCCGCGGATAGCCCAGCATCCGCATCAGCAGCCGCCGCGCGGCATTGTGATGGGGCTTGCCGGAATAGAGCCAGGGCGCGCGCTCGGCGATAAGCGGGTCGAGACGGCGCTGCATCTCGTCACGGGACTGGTCGAGCCGGTGCGTCATGGGGTCAGTTTATCACCTTGCCCGCGCGCAACCGCAAGGGGCCGCGCGCGGGCTGTGGCTCACGCCGCGCCGCGGATGCGGCCGGCCATCTCGGCCAGGTTGCGCGACAGATCCGGGGTGGCCAGGATGCGGTCGAGGGCGGCCTTGGCGTGGGCCTTGCGGGTCTCGTCATAGCGGGCCCAGGTCTCGAAGGCGCCCGACATCCGGGCCGCGATCTGCGGGTTCACCGCATCGACGCGCAGCAGCCAATCGGCGAGGAAGTCGTAACCGCTGCCATCGGCGGCATGGAAGCCCGCATGGTTCGCCGACAGCCCGCCGATCAGGGCGCGGAAGCGGTTCGGGTTCTTCCAGTCGAAATCGGGATGCGCCGCCAGCTCGCGCGCCAGCGGCACCGCGCGGTCGGGCCGCGCATTCGCCGCCTGCAGCATGAACCACATATCCACCACCAGCCGCACATCCTTGAAGCGGTCATGGAAATCAGCCACGGCGTCCTGCCCGGCACCGGCGGCGATCAGCGCCGCCAGCGCGCCCGCGCGTTCCGTCATGTTGGTGGCGCCGTCATAGATCGCCTGCGCGCGTGCGCCGCCGTCGATCCGCGTCACCAGCCCGAGTGCCGCCAGTCGCAGTGCCCGCAGCCCCGCCTGACCCGCATCGGGGGAATAATCCCCCGCCGGGACGGTGTCGGTCAGCACGCGGTCGAGCTCGGCCTGATGGGTGCGGGCGATGACGGATGCCAATTCCTCGCGCACGGCATGGATGGCGTCGGGGTCGGGCGTGTGACCGGCCTCGCTGCGGGCCTGGGCCAGTTCCTCGGCCGAGGGCAGGCGCAGGCAGAGCGCCAGAAAGGCCGGATCGGCGTCGCGATCCGCCAGCACGCGCCCGATGGCGGCCAGATATTCCGGCCCCGGCGCGCCGCCGTCCAGCATCGCCAGCAGGGTCGCGCGGGCCAGATCGCGCCCGGCCTCCCACCGCGCGAAGGGGTCGCGGTCATGGGCGAACAGGAAGGCGCGGTCGGCATCCGTCAGCTCGCGCCGCAGCACCACCGGGGCCGAGAAATCGCGCAGCGCCGAGACCATCGGCCGCGTCGCCAGCCCGTCAAAGCGGAAGCTCTGCTCGGCCTGATCGATCTCGAGCATCTGGGTCGGCAGAACCTCGTCGCCATTGGGCGAGATCAGGCCTACCGCCATCGGGATCACGCGCGGCGGCTTGTCGGTCTGCCCCGGCGTGGACGGGGTCTGCTGACTGAAACTCAGCGTCAGCACGCCGTGTTCCGCGTCCCAGTCCTCCTTCATCGTGACGATCGGGGTGCCGGCGTCGGTATACCAGCGCTTGAACTGCGCCAGATCGCGGCCGGTCGCGTCCTCGAACACCTTCAGCCAGTCCTCGATGGTGGCCGCGTCGCCGTCGTGCCGTTCGAAATACAGGTCCAGCGCCTTGGCATAGCCCTCATCCCCGACCAGACGCTTCAACATGCCGATCACCTCGGCGCCTTTTTCATAGACGGTCGCGGTGTAGAAATTGTTGATCTCGACATAGCTGTCGGGGCGCACCGGATGGGCCAGCGGGCCCTGATCCTCGCGGAACTGGCGCGCGCGCAGCGTCACCACATCGTCGATCCGCTTCACCGCCGCGCTTCGCATGTCCGAGGTGAATTGCTGGTCGCGAAAGACCGTCAGCCCTTCCTTGAGGCAAAGCTGGAACCAGTCGCGGCAGGTGATGCGGTTGCCGGTCCAGTTGTGGAAATATTCATGCGCGATCACGCTTTCGATGCGCTCGTAATCGCCATCGGTCGCCGTCTCGGGCGAGGCCAGCACCAGTTTCGAGTTGAAGATGTTCAACCCCTTGTTTTCCATGGCCCCCATGTTGAAATCATCGACCGCGACGATGTTGAACACGTCCAGATCATATTCGCGGCCATAGACGCGCTCGTCCCATCTCATCGCGCGGATCAGGCTGTCCATGGCGTAGCCCGCGCGATCTTCGTCGCCCGGACGCACCCAGACGTTCAGATCGACCTCGCGGCCCGACATGGTGGTGAAGGTGTCGCTGATGGCGCGCAGATCGCCCGCGACAAGCGCGAAAAGATAGGGGGGTTTCGGCCAGGGGTCCGACCATTCGGCGCGCCCCGGCGCCTGCGCGACCGGGTTGCCGTTCGACAGCAGCACCGGCAGGTCCGAGTGGATGGTGACCTTGAAGGGCGCCATGACGTCCGGGCGGTCGGGATAAGGCGTGATGTGGCGGAACCCTTCGGCCTCGCATTGGGTGCAGAAGATGCCGCCGGACAGATACAGCCCCTCGCAGGTGGTGTTGGCGGCGGGGTCGATGGTGACCTCGCTCGACAGGGTAAAGCTCTGGGGCAGGGCGCGGTGGATGGTCAGCGTCTCGCCCTTGCGCGTCCAGTCAGCGGCGTCCAGATCGCTGCCGTCCACCGCAAGCCGGTCCAGCGTCACGGCCTTGCCGATATCCAGCACCAGATCGCCGTCATGCTGCCGCGTCAGGTCCAGGTCGGCCCGCACGCGGCTGGCCTGCGGGTCCAGCGTGACATCCAGCCGAACCTCTTTGATCGCAAAAGGATAAGGCCGGTAATCTTCCAGCCGTTGCGGTGCGGGGACAGGGTGCGAGGCGTTCATCGGATGCCTTTCATGGAAATGCTGCGTTTCGGGGAACTTGACCCGTTGCGCCCGAGTTAAGCGCAGGATAGCCGTCCCGCAAGGCGCCCGAGGGGGCCTCATGCCTCGCGAACGGCGCCCAGGCGGAATTTTCAAGGAGTGCCCGATGGCCTATGATCCCAACGATCCTAACAAAACCACCCCGCGCGAGACCTATGTCGAGCCGGTCGAAAAGCGTTCCTCGCCGCTGCCGCTGATCATCGGGATCCTGCTGGCACTGGCGCTTGCCTATTTCGTTCTGACCCGCTGGATGGGCAGCAACGACACCGTCGTGGTCGAGGAACCCGCCGTCGAACAGCCGGCCGCCGATGCGCCTGCCGCCGACGTGACCACCGAGACGACCACCAACGACACCACCGTCGTGATCCCGGACACCGACACCCCGGTCGAGCCGGTCGAGACCGTGCCCGCGACGCCGGCCGTGGACGATACCGCCGCCACGACCGATGCGGCCGCCGATACGGCTGACACCGCCGCCGAAAGCGCCGAGGAAAGCGCGGACGAGGCTGCCGAAGCCGCCGCCGAAGCCGAGGCCGCGGCCGCCGATGCAGACGCCGCCGCCGACACGGCTGCAGAAACGACGCCCGCACCGGCCAACTGATCCGGTCCGACGCGCACCACTCGCCGCCGCACCCCGAACCGGGTGCGGCGGATTTTTTTTTGCTCTCGGCGCGGCGATCACGTCGTCGCGACCGCTGCGTGAGCCTGTTTCGCCCGCCGATCCTGCTGCGCCGCAACAAAATAACCGGCGAAACGCCTGTCACGACGCAAAACCGGCCGGGCGCGGCTTGTGAACCGCAATTTCGCAATGCTAGACAGCCTCAAGCGACATCACAGGGGAGATGGCGATGAAGATCGGCGCCTTGAAGGAAACCCATGACGGCGAGGCGCGGGTGGCGATCACCCCCGCATCGACCGCGCATCTGAAAAAGCTCGGCCACGAGGTTCACATCGAATCCGGGGCCGGCGCGCGGGCGGGCTTTTCCGACGCGGCCTATGAAGCTGCGGGCGTGACCGTGCATCCCGACGCCGCCTCGCTGACGGCGGCGGTCGATGTGGTGGCCAAGGTGCGCCCGCCGAGCGACGCGGAAATCGAGCGGATGCGCGACGGGCAGACGGTGATCTCGCATTTCTATCCGGCGCAGAACCCGGAACTGCTGGAAAAGGCGCGGGCGCAGGGCGTGACCGCCATCGCCATGGACATGGTGCCGCGCATCAGCCGGGCGCAGAAAATGGACGCGCTGTCGTCCATGGCCAATATCGCCGGCTATCGCGCGGTGATCGAAGCCGCCAACAATTTCGGCCGCTTCTTCACCGGCCAGGTCACGGCGGCGGGCAAGGTGCCGCCGGCGCGGGTGCTGGTGGTCGGCGCGGGCGTGGCGGGGCTTGCTGCCATCGGCACCGCGGTCAGCCTTGGCGCGCAGGTTTTGGCCTTTGACGTCCGGCCCGAGGTCGCCGAGCAGATCGAGAGCATGGGCGCCGAGTTCGTCTATCTCGAATTCGACGAGCCGACGCAGGACGGCGCTGCCACCGGCGGCTATGCCGCGCCATCCAGCCCGGAATTCCGCGAAAAGCAGCTTGCCAAGTTCCGCGAACTGGCGCCGCAGGTGGACATCGTCATCACCACCGCGCTGATCCCCGGCCGCGACGCGCCGGTTCTCTGGACCCGCGACATGGTCGAGGCGATGAAGCCCGGCAGCGTCATCGTTGATCTGGCGGCCGAAAAGGGCGGCAACTGCGAGCTGACCATCCCGGACGAGAAGTTCATCACCGAAAACGACGTCACCATCGTCGGCTATACCGATTTCCCGTCGCGCATGGCGGCGCAGTCCTCGGAACTCTATGGCAACAACGTCCGCCATTTCATGACCGACCTGACCCCCGGCAAGGACGGCGTGATCCAGCACAACATGGATGACGACGTGATCCGGGGCGCGACCGTCACCCATGACGGCGACATCACCTATCCGCCGCCGCCGCCCAAGATCGCCGCCATCGCCGCGCAGAAGCCGCGCGAGAAGAAGCGCGAACTGACCCCGGCCGAGCGGCGCGAGCAGGAAATGCAGCTGTTCCGCGACCAGACCCGGCGTCAGGTGACGCTGCTGACCGTGGGCGGCGCGCTGATGCTGCTGGTCGGTCTGCTGGCCCCGGCCAGCTTCATGCAGCATTTCATCGTCTTCGTTCTGGCGGTGTTCATCGGCTTTCAGGTCATCTGGAATGTCAGCCACTCGCTGCACACGCCGCTGATGGCGATCACGAATGCCATCTCCTCGATCATCATCGTGGGCGCGCTGATGCAGATCGGCTCGGGCGGCGGGCTGATCGTGGTGCTGGCGGCGCTGTCGGTGCTGATGGCCGGCGTGAACATTTTCGGCGGCTTTCTGGTGACGCGCCGGATGCTGGCCATGTTCCAGAAATCCTGAGGGGAACAACAAGATGCAGGAAGATATTCACCCGATGGAGCAGGTTATCGCAGCCCCGGCCGACGGTCTGGCGCAGGTCGCGGGCTATGGTCTGACCGGCGCCGCCTATGTGGTCGCGGCGGTGCTGTTCATTCTGGCGCTTGGCGGGCTGTCCGGGCAGGAAAGCGCCAAGCGCGCGGTCTGGTACGGCATCGTCGGCATGACGCTGGCGGTGCTGGCGACGCTGATCGGTCCCGGTTCCGGCAACTGGCTGCTGTCGCTGATCCTGCTGGCGGTCGGCGGGGCCATCGGCTGGGTCGTCGCCAAGCGCGTGCAGATGACCGAGATGCCGCAGCTTGTCGCGGCCATGCACTCGCTGGTCGGTCTGGCGGCCGTGTTCGTGGGCTTCAACGCCCAGTTCGAGCTGGGCCGCCTGCAGGAGCTGCTGGCGCGCGCCAATGCCAGCCTGCGCGGCGTGACCGATCCCGACGCCATGCTGCGCGTCGTGCAGCGCCTGTCCGAGCTTAAGGGCTTTGCCGCCGTGCTGGCGCACAAGACCCCGGGCGAGATCGCCATGCTCAAGATCGAGGTCGCGCTCGGCATCTTCATCGGTGCGGTGACCTTCACCGGCTCGGTCGTGGCCTATGGCAAGCTGGCCGGACGCATCGACGGCAAGCCGCGCAAGCTGCCCGGTGGTCACGCGCTGAACGCCGGTGCCGCCGCCATCGCGCTGCTGGCGACGCTTCTTTACGCGGCGGCCATCGGTCCGGCGGTGCTGTGGCTGATCATCATCGCCATCGCGGCCTTCTTCATCGGCTATCACCTGATCATGGGCATCGGCGGCGCCGACATGCCGGTCGTGGTGTCGATGCTGAACAGCTATTCCGGCTGGGCGGCGGCGATGATCGGCTTTACGCTCGGCAACGACCTGCTGATCGTGGTCGGTGCGCTGGTCGGTTCTTCGGGTGCGATCCTGTCCTACATCATGTGCAAGGCGATGAACCGCAACTTCATCAGCGTGATCCTGGGCGGCTTCGGCGGCGAGACCGGCCCCGCGATGGAGATCGAGGGCGAGCAGATCGCCATCGACGCCGAGGGCGTGGCCAATGCGCTGAACGAGGCCGACGAGGTCATCATCGTTCCCGGCTATGGCATGGCCGTCGCGCAAGCGCAGAGCGCCGTCAGCGAGTTGACCCGCAAGCTGCGTGCGCAGGGCAAGAACGTGCGTTTTGCCATCCACCCCGTCGCCGGTCGCCTGCCGGGCCACATGAACGTGTTGCTGGCCGAGGCCAAGGTGCCCTATGACATCGTCATGGAGATGGACGAGATCAACGATGATTTCCCCAGCACCGACGTCGTCATTGTCATCGGCTCGAACGACATCGTGAACCCGGCCGCGCAGGACGACCCGAACAGCCCCATCGCCGGGATGCCGGTGCTGGAAGTGTGGAAGGCCAAGCAGGTGTTCGTGTCCAAGCGGGGGCAGGGGACCGGTTACTCGGGGATCGAGAACCCGCTGTTCTTCAAGGACAACACCCGGATGTTCTATGGCGACGCCAAGGATTCGATCAACGCGCTGCTGCCGCTGATCGACTGATCGGCCCAACCGCAAAAAGACACGGCCCTGCCAATCGCTGGCGGGGCCGTTTTCGTTTCGCCGGGGTTGACCGGCTCAGGGATAGATCATGATCGGCGTGCCGTCGGGGACCATCGCATAGATATCCTCGATTTCCGCATCGGTGACGGCGATGCAGCCCACCGTCCAGTCGCGCACCCGCGCCGCGCGCCCCTCGGGGCCTTGGCCGTGGATAAAGATGTCGCTGCCGACCTGCACGCCCTCGGCCAGCGCGCGCGCCTTGTCCTGCTCGTTCGGATACGAGATCCCGACCGAGAGGTGATAGCGGCTGTTGGGGTTGCGGCGGTCGATGTAATACAGTCCTTCGGGCGTCTTGCCGTCGCCTTCGTAATCCTTGTGCCCCTGCGGCGCGAAACCGAGGCCGAAATTATAGCTCTTGATCGGGCGGCTGCCAGAATAGAAGGTCATCACCCGGCGCGACTTGAACACGTCGATGCGCGTGACCGGCGGGCCGGAATAGGTCTTGAACTTGGGGTCGCGGGTCGAACAGCTGGCCAGCGCCAGCAGCCCCGCGCCGCCCAGCATCAGCTTCAGAAAATCGCGTCTCATGCCTGCCCTCATTCATTTCTTCTTTGCGCCAATGTGACGCGATGGGGTCGATGGTGCAATGCGGCCACGCATCACAGCGGCGTCAGCCAGTGCGAAATCTGATGCTGTCCCTGCCGCGCGGGGCGGGCTAGCGTCCGGGCCATGGACCGCACCATCGACCATCCGCTGCGCAATGCGCTTGTGAACGAGCTGCATGCCCGACCCTCGCCCCGCATCCTGGCGCCCTGCCACGCGGTCTATCTGGCGTTCAAGGAACCCCGCGACGCCGCCGGCCGCGACCGCACGCGCGATCTGGACCATCTTGCGATCCTGACCGACCGCCACGGCGCGCCGCAGCCCTCGGCCGATGGCGGCCATTACACCGCCCGGATCGGTCGGCACGATCTGATCTGGGAAAGCCATACCGAGTTCGTCAGCTATACCGCCATCGCCGAGGGACTGCCCGAGACGCCGTTTGATCCGGCCTCGGCGGAGGTCTTCTCGCAGGACTGGCAGGCGCTGGCGCCGGGGCGGCGGGTGACGGCGGCGATGATCCGCCTCGAGCATCTGCCCGACGACCTGTCGCAGGTGGACGCCGCCCTTGGCGAGTGGTTCAGCCGCGACAGCCTGGCGGCGTTCTGGGTGCTGGACCGCTCGGCGCTCGTCGCCTCGGATTTCCGCATCGACCCGAATGGCTGGATGCGTTTCGCAGTGTTTCTGCGCCCCGATACCGGCGCCGGGCGCACCGGGCGCATCATCCAGCGGCTCTGCGAACTCGAGACCTATCGCGCCATGTCGATGCTGGGCCTTGAACGCGCGCGCGCGCTGTCCGCGCATCTGAACAGCCTCGAGCCGGAACTGGGCGCGATGGTCGACGGCATGGACAGCCGCGCCGCCGCCACCACGCTCGACCGTCTGCTGGCGGTCTCGGCGCGGCTCGAGGCGCTGGCCACGCAGTCAGCATTTCGCTTTGGCGCAACAAGGGCTTACGAGGCATTGGTGATGGACCGCGTGCGCGCCCTGCGCGAGGAACGCTACAAGGATCGGCAATTGCTGGGCGAGTTCATGTCGCGCCGCTACGATCCCGCCATGCGGACCGCACGCTCGGCCGAGGCGCGGCTGTCGCAGATGCTGGAACGCACCGGCCGGGCCGGCGAATTGCTGCGCACCCGGGTCGAGGTCGACCGCAGCGGCCAGAACCAGCTGCTGCTGGCCAGCATGGACCGGCGGTCCGAACTGCAACTGCGCCTACAGCACACGGTCGAGGGGCTGTCCGTCGTCGCGATCAGCTATTACGCGGTCGGGCTAGTGGGATATCTGGCCGCACCGCTGGCCATGGGGGCAGGGGTCGACAAGGCGGTGGTCATGGCGATGGCGACGCCGCTGGTGGTGGGCCTCGTCTGGTTCGGTCTGCGCCGGCTGCGCGCAGGGATCGATCACAGTCACGACAGCTAGGCTGTCACGGACCGGATCCTGGCTTGGCATGGCTGGACGCGCCGGGGCAGGGCGGCGATACTGCGGCCCGACGCCCTTAACGAAAGCCGCAAAATGCGCCTTATCCTCTCTCTCTCCGCGCTGCTGGCGCTGGCCGCCTGCAACGTCCCGCTGGTCCCCTTCATCTAGGAGGCGTGATGTCCAAGTCACTGAAAATGTTCGGCCTAGATTACTGTTCGACGGTGCAGAAGGCGCGCAAGGCGCTGTCCGAGGCCGGCTGGCAGATCGAGTTCCACGACGTCAAGACCGACACGCCGTCGCCCGAGGAATGGAGCCGTATGCTGGATGCGTTCGGCGACAAGCTGGTCAATCGCGCCAGCCTGACCTGGCGCGGCATGTCCGAGGAGGACCGCGCCGCACCCCCCGAACAGATGCTCGCCGCGCGGCCAGCGCTGATGAAGCGCCCGGCGATCATCGCGGACGGCCAGCATTTCCTGGGCTGGACCGCGAATGTCAAACGCGCCCTCGGCGCAGACTAATCGCCGGGGGTCTCGTCCTTCCACTTGATCGAACACCCCATCGACGGCACCTGATCGCGCGGCCCTTCACCAGTCCGGGCGATCTGCACCATGGCCTGAAACAGCTCGCGCGGGGCGTCCGGCGGCCCCGGTTGGCGGCCAGATGCGTCGAGCCGGCCACGATACTGCAGTTCGCCCGCCGCGTTATAGCCGAAGAAATCCGGCGTGCATTCTGCGCCAAAGGCCCGCGCCACGGCCTGGCTTTCGTCATAGAGATAAGGAAAGGTGAAGCCGTGCCGCTCGGCCTCGCGCCGCATATGCTCGGGACCGTCCTGCGGATATTCCTCGACATCATTGCTGGAGATCGCGACCACGCCGATGCCATGCTCGCGCGCCAACTCGCTGGCGTCGCGCACGATCCGGTCGATGACGGCCTGCACATAGGGACAATGGTTGCAGATGAACATCACCAGCGTCCCATTCGCGCCGCGGATCTCGTCGCTGCTGTGGACGTTGCCGTCCGGGTCCGGCAGAGCGAACGCGGGCATCCTGGCCCCGAAATCGCAAACGGGTGTGCTGACGGCCATGGTCTTGCCTCCATTGCTGTTGGAGCGCGATGATAGGCCGTCAGGGCTGGGTCCGGCAACCGGGGTTGGCGCTTTGGTTACATAATACCGATTATTAATATTCCGTTAACGCTGCGTGCGTTGCTGTCGAACAACTGAAATAATGTCCATTTTGGGGTGTTTTTTGACCATTATGCAACCATTTAGTGGCCATTCCCGCGGCTTGATCTGGACAAAATCATCTGATTTCAATTTATTAACGGGATGCGGCCGACCGTCGCCTGCGGTTGTGATCCGTCATCCGGCCTCGAACCTGATCCGTTGACCATCCGGATGCTGATCGGCAAGGTCGCCTCAATCTCATTTGGAGCGATGGGAACGGCTGCGGGCCGCCGGATCTCCGGAGTTTCCTGACCACGACGTTTCCGCCGGAAAGTGCCGCCTTTCCGAACGGCGGAGCCATGCCTCGAAGGTCGACACGACGTTGCGATATGAAATCTATCCAGACCCTGGACAAGATGCCCCTGAGACCCAGGCGCAATCACCACCGCCCTGCCCGGCCCGGATTCCCGCTCACATCCGCTGAGCCGAACGTCGGCCGCCTGCCCTGACCCACCTCTGCTGGCTATCGTCAGCGAACATGGCCCGCGCATCGCGCGCTTTTCAATTGATGGAAAGTGGCTTGACGACATGCAGGTTCCTGCGCCCCTGAGCGATCCCGCCGCGCAGCGAAGCGTAAAGGACGGTCCTGAAGCGCTGGCGATACACCCCGATCTGGGCCTGCTGACCATGCCCGAAGAGCCGCTCGCCGCTGAAGTGCGAACCACGCACACCATTTATGCCGCGAACGGCGATACCCTGGCGTTCGACACCACCGACATCGGCACAACCAGCATCGAGGGACTGGAGGTATTTTCCGACGGTTGCATGGCCATGATCGAACACGATGTGTCCGCGACTGATGGCAGCCTGATTCCATTCCTGCGGGTTCTTGATCCGGCCAATCGCGGTGCGGATCCCATGTGTGCGACCGAACTGGCCCGCATCCGCATGCCGGGGATCATGGACGCTGATTTCGATGGTATCACGCAGATATCGGAGGACCTTATCCTGATCGTCAGCCACGACAAGATCGACTCGGGCCGGTGCAGCGTGTTCGGGTTGCTGCGGATAACGCCAGCAAGTGCCGGGCAGCACGGCACATCCGGCTAAGCCGCAAGACGGCAAAAGTGCGACCGGCAGCGTTGTTCGCGCTGCCTGTCGGTTAATTTTTCGGAGTTAAAGCGCCGCGGAACTCGTGGCGGTCTCGGTCGAGGCGCGTTCCCCGAATGAAGCTTTTCGACGGCGACCCGCCCACGCGGATGAGGCAGAGCGCTCTCCGCTTACTGCTGACCCCCCGGTTACGCCGCCCGGATGTCCCGGCCGTTTTCGTCATGCCGGGCACCGTCGACGATAAGTTGCGGTCGACCGTAGCGGCAACACTCGATGCGCGCGCAAACTGCATAGACATCGGCAAGCATCGCGGCAGTTATGACCTCTGGGTGGGGCCGGCGTCGCGCACTCGCCCATCCGCAATGACGATGGTCTGAGCGCAATAGCGCATCGCCTGATTCAGGTCGTGCAGCGCCACCAGGGCGACCATACCCGTATCACCTGCGATTTGGGCGACCAGCTCCAGCACCTCGATCTGGCGGTGCAGGTCCAGCGCCGATGTCGGCTCGTCCATCAGCAGGACGTCGGGATCGCGGATCAACACCTGCGCCAACGATACCAACTGGCGCTGCCCACCCGACAGTTCGCCCAGATTGCGAAAGGCAAGCGGCGCGATGTTCAGCAGCCCCATCATCGAATCGATACGCCCGAGTTCAACGTCGCTGACGCGCCAGCCGCCCTGCCCGCCGCGTGCGGCAAGCAGGATGCTCTCATAGACGGTCAGCACCGCGTTGGCCGTCGAATCCTGCGGCATATAGCAGACGCCACCACGATGCGCGCCCGTGACCTGAACCTCTCCCGCTCCCCGCAGGGTGCCGGCGATGCGACGAAATAGCGTGGATTTGCCAGCCGCGTTGGGCCCGACGACGGCCGTCAACGCGCCGCCGGCGATGGGTGGCACGGTAATGCCGGAAAGGATCTGCCGTCCACCGAAGCGGGCGCCGACATTCTGAAGGGACAGCGTCACCATGCGCGCCTCCTGCTCGTGAAGATGAGAACGATAAAGAACGGGACGCCGACCAGCGCGGTGACCACCCCCACGGGCAGGATCGCTCCGGGGATCAGGATCTTGGACAACACGGATGTGGCCGACAACATGGTCGCCCCGGCCAGTGCGGATGCGGGCAGGAAAAAGCGCTGATCCTCGCCCACCAGCATGCGGGCGATATGCGGACCAACCAGCCCGACAAAGCCGATGGTGCCGACAAACGCGACCGGCACGGCCGCCAGCAGCGCGACCAGCAGCATCACCTGCAGCCGCAGACGGCGCACGTTGATGCCCATCGCCGCGGCCTTGTCATCGCCCAGCCGCAGGGCCGTCAGCGCCCATGCCTGACGCATCATCAGGGGCAGCACGATGACCAGCACCGCCGCGATGATCGCGACCTTTGGCCAGGTCGCCTTGGTCAAGCTGCCCATGGTCCAGAACACCACCGCCCCCAGCGCCTGCTCCGATGCAAGGAACTGCATCAGCGCCAGCGCGGCGTTGAATGTGAACACCAGCGCGATGCCCAGCAGGATGATCGTCTCGACCGCGACGCCGCGAAGAGACGATGCGAAGTGGATCACAAGCGCCGCCCCCATGGCCATGACAAATGCGTTCAATGGCACCGCCCAGACCAGCGCGCCCGGCAGGCCGATGCCCAGCACGATCGCCAGAGCGGCACCGAAACTGGCCGCCGCCGAGATACCCAGCGTGAAGGGGCTGGCCAGCGGGTTGCCCAGGATCGTCTGCATCTGCGCCCCGGCGACGGACAGCGCCGCACCAGTCACGACTGCCAGCAACGCGATGGGCATCCTGATGGCCCAGACGACGACCCGCTGCTGGACATCCGCGCCACCGGCATCCACCAGCGTCGCGATCACCTCCGACAGCGGGTAGTTTGCTGGTCCGAGCGCGATGTCGAAAGCGATCGATACCAACAAAGCCAGCACGATCATCCCGATAAGTGCGGCGCGCCGCGCCGCGAGGGCGCGATAACGTGCAGCCCCCGCGGCTGGGACGGCGCGGCCGATCTGGTCCGCCGCCACCATTACTGGTCGCTCAGCGAGACGAACAGGCCCGGCTCATACGCGACCGGCAGGAAACGCTCGTGGAAGGCCTTCATCGTCGCGTCGGGATCGACATCTGCGAAGGCTTCGGGATGCAGCCACTTGCCCAACTGCTGAACCGCCGCGAACTGATAGGGGCTGTTATAGAACTGATGCCAGATCGCGTGCACCTCACCGTCCTCAACCGCCTTTACGCCGGTGAAAGCGGGACGCTGCATCAGTGCCGCCAGCTTTTCGCGGGCCAAGGCAGGATCAGACCCGGGCCCCATCCCCACCCAAGCTCCACCGGGCGATGACGCTTCCCATTCGCCGCCCGTCACCACGATCTGGTCAGGATTGGCGGCGATGATCTGTTCAGGGTTCACAGTGCCGAACGTGCCGGGGATGATGTCCTTGGCCATATTGGTGCCGCCTGCCAATTCGACCATGCGACCGAAGTTCTCATTGCCGAACGACATGCAGCAATCGTCGGAGTAGCCGGCCGCACGCTCCATGAAGACGGTCGGCCTATCCGTCACATCTGCAAGCCGATCCTCGGCATCCGAGAGGACATCGGCGCGAAATTCGATCATCTCGTCGGCGACCTGTGCGCGGTCGAACAGCTGGCCCATCAGCCTCAGGCTCGGCTCGGTGTTCTGCATCGGCTTTTCACGGAAATCGATATAGACGACCGGAATGCCCGCCGCCGCGAGCTTTTCAACCGCGCCCGATTCTTCAGTTGAGGCCTTGGCTTCCAGATTCATCATCACCACGTCGGGCTTCAGCGTGACCGCCTGTTCGACGTCGAAGGTGCCGTCCTTCATGCCGCCAAAGGTGGGCAGCGCGTCCGCCTCGGGCCACTTGTCCTTGTAAAGCGCCCAGGTCCCGGGATCGTTCTTCTTCAGATCATCGCGCCAGCCCACGACGCGTTGAAACGGCGCGTCACTGTCGAGCGCCGCGACCACATAAAGCTGGCGCCCTTCGCCGAGAATGACACGCTTCGCCGGCACCTCTACCTCGACGGTTCGGCCAGCGATATCGGTGACGGTGAGCGGTTCGGCCCATGCCGGGAATGCGGCCATGAGAGCGACGAAGGCGGTCGGAAGGGGTGTGTTCATGTGGACGATCCTAAAATTTCGTGGAGTTGGGTTCCCATGCTTTACTAAATTGGTCAACATCAATAATTGACTAAATCTGTGGAACACTATGCGCTCTCGGAGAGACAATGAGACCAAACGCTACCCTGCGCGACGACATCCGGGACTACTGGTCCGCGCGCGCCGCCAGCTTCGATGCCGCGCCCGGCCACGGGATCGCCACGCAGACCGAGCGCGTAGCGTGGCAGCGCCTGCTCACCCGCCACCTCGGCATCGGCCACAGCCGAAAGGCGATGGATCTGGCCTGCGGCACGGGTGAGATGGCCGGCGTGCTTTGCGATCTTGGCTACGACGTCACGGCGCTCGATTGGTCGGAAGCAATGCTTGATATCGCCTGCACAAAGGCCATCAAAAGCGGGCGCGAGATCGCCTTTCGTCAGGCGGATGCCGAGGTGACGATGGAGCCGGACGCCAGTCACGAGGTCCTGCTTGCGCGGCATCTGGTGTGGACTTTGGTCGATCCAGCTGCCGCCTTTTCAGAATGGCGACGCATCCTGCGACCCGGCGGTCGGCTGCTGATCGTTGATGGCGACTTCGTAGCTGCGGGATGGCCGTCAAGACTGCTGCACTGGATCGCAGGATGGATGGCACCATCGTCTGCGCCCTCGCAAAGCCGCGACCTGACCGAGCAGCACCGGTCGATCCTCGAACGGGTCCACTTCAAGAACGGCGCGCGCGCGGAAGCGGTCGCCGCGCTGCTGCGTTCGGCCGGATTCACCGATATCATCGTCGATCGCCGCCTGGGGTCAATCAATCGCGCAATCGGGCGCCACGCAGGTATCCTGCACGGCATCAAGCGCCAGACACAGCACCGCTATGCCATCTCGGCTATGCGGCCGTTCCAGTGATGATTGCTACTTCGCTACCTTGGCACGTGTAGTGTTGGATGTCACGGAGAGCTGACCCCAACATTGGAGTGAATCCCATAGGCTGGACCACAGGGCCGTGAAAAACTGATAGGCTGGAAGGGCCGTCATCGGAGAAGGCATGACTCACGAGGTCCAACCCCTGGCATTCATCTTCCTCTCGGCCATCGCCCTCGCGGCAACCGTCATCTATTGGTTGTAAATCCTGACCCTAGCGCCCTTTGGCCGAGCAGGGTCCATGGCAGCTCAAAGCTTTCGACGATTGACGTTCTTGTCGAAAAGTCAACGGGCGTGCGCACCGTCCAAGCTCAATTTTCGGTCGCGCTGAACCCTGCCCGGCGTGACAATGCGCACGATCGGCTTTCCGGCGTCATTGCCACGCCGGACGGCATCGCGTTCAACAGGTGTGCTATGGTATGGAAACGACGGCGGGCCATTCACTGGCAGAGCCGATCCTTGGTCCACAGCCTTGCGCCCGGTGCGGGTCGCGCAGAGTCTGAAGGTAGACCTCCCCGAAGACCCAAATATGCGCATCAACCAGAAGGCGATCTACCAACCTCTTTATATCCAAGGGTGCGGTGCGCTGAAGCGGGAGCTATTTGCTTGTCTCCGGTCTAGCCGTGCTCTCAGACTGCCTTGCGAACGCGCACCGAACCGTGACCAGGCCTTCTGACCAGGTCCTTGAAGATGCGGCCGGCGGCCTCCTCCTGCTTCTCATCAGGTCTGACCGAGGTCCTGTCATTATGATTAGCTGGAGGCGTGCCAAGGTCTATCACGCTCACAGGCCGATGATCTCGGTCTGCATTATCCGGGTCTCCGGTTCAACCAGGCCCAGCTTCAAGCCACGGCTTTTGCCCTCTTGGGCGGCCAGGAACAGCTGCAGAGCCTTCTGATAATCTCACTTTTGTTCGTCTGGCCCCTGGCAGCCATCAGCTCGATCTCGTTATTCAGATCCTCAGACAACAGCAGATTAAGTCGAACACTCATCTCCAACCCTCCCTGATTTTGAGCATGCAGATCTAGTGAACTCTGTCTATGTCGCTTAACTGGAAACAGCAAATTTTGGATAACATGACAGCGTCCTTTCTCTGAAACAGTAGCCCGATGGACGAACTTCGTCATTGCGGGCAGAATGGCAAAAAACCACGAGGACAGAGATGATCACCGGTGAACTGAAGTCCAAGGTCGACGCGATCTGGAACGCGATGTGGACGGGCGGGCTATCGAACCCGCAGACCGTCATGGAGCAGTTGACCCTTCTGCTCTTTCTCAAGGGCCTTGACGACGCGCAGACCCTGGCGGAGCGGCAGGCCCGGGCGCGTGGCATAGAGGTGGAGCGGAATCTCTTTCCGGATGAACTGGACGGCATCCCGGTTATCGACGACACGGGCAACAAACGCGCCGACGGCCGTTCACTGGCCGATCTACGCTGGCCTCGGTTCACGACCCTGCCGCCGGCCGAAATGCAGGAGGCGGCCGAGAACCACCTGATCCCGTTCCTGAGGCGCCTGGGCTCGGACGGCGCCCCCCTGCGCAAGCACATGGCCAGCGCCCGCTACGAAATCCCTACAGGTCGCCTTCTCGCCAAGGTGGTCGATCTTGTCTCGGACCTGCCGATGAAGAGCCGCGACACCAAGGGCGACCTCTACGAATACATGCTGTCCAAGGTCGCCAGTGCCGGCCAGAACGGCCAATTCCGCACGCCTCGCCACATTATCGAGCTTATGGTCGCCATGACCGAGCCTCGCCGGGACGACGTCATCTGCGATCCTGCCTGCGGCACGGCCGGCTTCCTGGTGGCCGCTGCCGAATATTTGCGCAAGATTGACGCCGATGCATGGACTGATCCAGATGCGCGTCTGCACATCGAAACGGGTATGTTCCACGGTCACGACTTCGACGGCACCATGCTTCGCCTCGGGGCGATGAACATGGCCCTGCACGGTTCGAAGACGCGTCGATCGTCTACCGGGACAGCCTCAGTCAAGAGCATGGCGACGAGGCCGAGGCTTACTCCCTGATCCTCGCCAACCCGCCCTTCGCAGGCTCCTTGGACACTGAAGCGGTGGCCAAGGACCTCATCCGCATCGTGAACACCCGCAAGACCGAACTCCTTTTCCTCGCCCTCTTCCTGCGCCTGTTGAAGCGTGGCGGCCGGGCGGCAGTCGTCGTGCCCGACGGGGTGCTCTTTGGCTCCAACAAAGCGCTCAAGGAGGTGCGGCGCATCCTGGTTGAGGAACAACAGCTTCAGGGCGTGGTCAAGCTTCCGGCCGGCGTTTTCCGCCCCTATGCCGGGGTCTCCACCGCGATCCTGCTCTTCCAGCGCACCGACTCCGGCGGCACCGAGGGTGTGTGGTTCTACGACCTGCACGCTGACGGCCTCAGCCTCGATGACAAGCGCAACCTGCTGGTGTCCGAGGACAAGCTCGGCCCTTGGGCCGAACTGACCGAAGACGAGGCGAAGCTCAACGATCTGCCCGACGCGCGCGCCCGTTGGCACCTGCGTGAGGGGGCGGAGAAGGACAACCCCCGCACCGCCCGCAGCTTCGTCGTGCCGAAGGACGAGATCGCCGCCGCCGGCTACGACCTCAGCCTCAACCGCTACCGCGAAATCGAGCATGACGCGGTGGAGCACGAGCCGCCCGGCGAGATCCTTTCCCGCCTGCGCGAGATGGAGCGGGACATCTTCGACGGACTCGAGGAGCTGGAGAAGATGCTTGGCAACAGCGCCGTGAAGGTGGCCGCCGAATGAGCGCCGACGACGTCTTTGGCCGCACCATCCAGCTTTTCCTGGTGGACGGCAAACCCGCAGGGCTGCGCAAGGCATCGATTCACGGCTGGACCGGGCTGCTCTTTGTCTCGGGCGCTTCGGCCTTCGGCGAACTCACCGCACGGGAGGAGGTGGACCGCACCGGCGTCTACATCCTCTCCGGCCCCGATCCCGATACGCCAGGCACGACGCGCGTCTACATCGGATCGGGCAATTCCGTCGCCGAGCGGATCAAGCAGAGCGCGGTCAAGCGCGACTTTTGGGAGACGGCAATCACCGTCACGACCAGCGATGACGACCTGTCGAAAGGGCACGCCGAGTATCTCGAAGCGCGGCTGATCGAACAGACGGCGAAGGCCGGGCGGGTGACGCTCGACAATGGGACGAGTCCGGACATCGGCCGTCGGCGCCTGCCTGAAGCCGACGTGGCCAACATGGAGCAGTTTCTCACTAGTCTGCGGATCATCTTGCCCGTGATCGGGCTCGGCATGCTGAAGCCGCAACCCAAGGCCATCAGCGCCAAGGCCAGCCCGACCTCGCCCAGCGTTTCGAACGAGGTGCAGTTCGAGATCCGGCACAAGAGCGGCGTGAAGGCGACGGCGGTTGAAGAGGATGGCGAGTTCGTCGTGCTGGAGGGATCCGAGGCGCTGACCGACATGGGATACGTTCAGCAGAGCTATGGCGGGCTGAAGGAGAAGCTGATCGCCGACGGCGTGCTGGTGCCGCAGGAGACGCCGGCCGGCACGGGCAAGCTGCGCTTTGCAAAGCCCTGGTCCTTCTCCAGCCCCTCGGCGGCGGCCGCGGTCGTGCTGGACCGCAACAGCAACGGACGGCTGGAGTGGAAGGTGAAGGGCGCGAGCCAGACCTACCACGACTGGCAGCAGGCGCAGGCAGCGAAGCAGGAGTCGGCGTAATGATCGCAGCGATGGTGCCTCTCGGAGAGATCAGTCAGCAAATCCGCGGCGTGACCTACAGTAAGGCTGATGTGCGTGCAGAGGTGATCGATGACTATGAAATGCTTCTGCGGGCCAACAACATCACGGATGACGGCATTGTTCTCGAGGATGTTGTTTATGTCCCATCTGCTAAGGTAAGCCGTAAGCAGATGCTTCTGGAGCATGACGTGGTGATCGCCGCATCCAGTGGCAGTCTAAAGGTCGTCGGAAAGTCCGCTCCTTTCGGTGGTGGGCTTCGTGTAACGTTCGGCGCTTTCTGCAAGGCAATTCGCCCCGACACATCCAAGGTCGATCCCAGATATTTCTCCCACGCATTCCGCACAGCGGACTACCGTCGCCATGTGGAGAGACGGGCGGCAGGGGCAAACATCAACAACCTCCGCAATGAGGACATCGATGAATACCAGATCCCCCTCCCGCCCCTCGAGGAGCAACGGCGGATTGCGGGGATACTGGATGCGGCCGACGCCCTGCGCCGCCGCCGCCGCGAGGCCCTCGCCCTGCTCGACACCCTCCCGGGCGCAATCTTCGCGAAGATGTTCGGGGATTCCGAGGATATACCCGAAGTCCCACTCCACGACCTGTGTCGACCCAAGCAGTGGAAGACGATCAAGGGAACGGAACTTACAGCGTCCGGCTATCCTGTCTATGGGGCGAATGGAAAAATCGGTTTCTACTCGACCTACAATCACGAGAACCCGACTGTTCTGATCACGTGCAGGGGCGCGACCTGCGGAACGATCAATATTTGCGAACCAAAATCGTATGTCACCGGCAACGCGATGGCGCTCGATGATCCTGATGGAAGCCGGATCGGCCTTCAGTTTCTGGCGCACGCTCTTCGTGTCCGCGGAGTGAATGATGCAATCACGGGCACAGCTCAACCTCAGATAACCCGACAATCTTTGACGGCGGTAAGCATCAAGGTTCCCGACAAATCAAAGCAGCTGATTTTCGAGCGGTCTCTCAATGGAATTGAGGAGCAGCGCGTTCTATTGCAGGATCAATTACAAGAAATTGAAGCCCTCTTCGCTTCCCTCCAATCCCGCGCCTTCGCCGGAGAGCTCTGACCCCGGAACCCCGCAATGACTGCCAGCAACTTCGCCCATCTCGAACCCGACTTTCCCGCCGTCCACGCCGCGGCGATCTCGGCCGAACGGCTGGCGATGACCGAGCCAGAGGCGGCGGCGATCCTGGCGGGCAAGGCGGTGGAGCTGGCGCTCGGCTGGGCCTTCGCCCACGACGCGGGCCTGACGCCCCTCGCCCAAACCGGCGCGAGCCGGATGATCAACGACCCCGACCTGCGCGGCATCATGGACCAGAAGGTCCACGCCAAGGCCCGCTTCATTAACCTCGTCCGCAACAAGTCCGCCCACGAGGGCGCGACCCTGAAGCCCGATGGCGCGCGCCAGGTGGTCGAGGAACTGCACCACGTCCTGCACTGGTTCGGCCGCACCTACGCCCGCCACCAGAAGCCGCCCGAGCCGAATAACTTCGACCCGGCCCCGCTGACCGCCCGGCTCGACCTGATCCGCGAAGCTCGCGGCCGCATCCAGAGCACCGAGAAAGCCTTGGAAGAGCGCAACGAGGAACTGGAGGACCTGCGGGCGGGATACGCGAGCCTCGACGAGGAGCTGAAGGCAAAGCGCGCCGAGGTGGCAAAGGGACGCCTCGAACTGAAGGCGGACCCGCACGACTACAACGAGGCAACCACTCGCCTCCGCCTGATCGACCTTCTGCTGGCCGAGTCCGGGTGGACCAATCTGAAGGAAGGCCGGGATCTGGAATACCGGGTGGAGCCGATGCCGAACGAGCAGGGCCACGGCTTCGCCGACTACGTCCTCTGGGGCGCCGACGGGCTGCCTCTGGCGGTGGTGGAGGCGAAGCGCACCCGCCGCTCGCCGTCCGAAGGGCAGCAGCAGGCGAAGCTCTACGCCGACGCCTTGGAGCAGATGCACGGCCGTCGCCCGGTCATCTTCTACACCAACGGCTACGAGCACTGGATCTGGGACGACGCCCGCACCATTCCGCCCCGCCGCCTCGGTGGCTTCAAGACGGCTCAGGAGCTGGGCGAGATGATTGCCCGGCGCAAGGACGCCAAGCCCCTGACCTCGCAGCAACCAAAGGCCGCGATCGCTGGGCGTCCCTATCAGACCCGCGCCCTGACCCGCATCGCCGAGCACTTCGACAAAGGCTCGCGCAAGGCCTTGCTGGTGATGGCAACCGGCACCGGCAAGACCCGGACGGTGATCGCCCTGGTAGACATGATGGTGCGCGCAGGGCTGGTAAAACGCGCCCTGTTTCTTTGCGACCGTATCAGCCTTGTTCGGCAGGCTCGAAACGCTTTCGCCGCGCATATGCCCGACAGTTCGCCTGTGAACCTGGTGACCGATCCCTCTGGCACGGGTCGGGTCTACGTCTCGACCTATCCAACGGTGATGAACCTGATCGACCGGGCCGATCATTCCGGGCGGCGTTTCGGCCCTGGCCACTTCGACCTGGTGATCATCGACGAGGCCCACCGGTCCGTCTATAAGCGTTACCGCGCGATCTTCGAATGGTTCGACAGCTACCTCGTCGGCCTCACAGCCACGCCACGGGACGAGGTTGACCGGGATACCTATCGGCTTTTCGATCTCGACCCCGGGCATCCCACGGACTTCTACGGCCTCGAGGAGGCGATCGAGGACGGGTTTCTCGTGCCCTTCGAGCCGATTTCGCTGCCAACCAAGTTCATGCGCGAGGGCATCCGCTACGACGACCTGTCGGACGAGGAAAAGGACCAGTGGGACGAGCTTGACTGGGGTGAGACCGGACGGCGCAAGGAAGTCACGGCTGGCGAGATCAACAAATATCTGTTCAACGCCGACACGGTAGACAAAGTGGTGGCCCATGTCATGGAGAACGGCATCCGCGTCTCCGGCGGCGACAAGATCGGAAAGACGATCATCTTCGCCGCGAACAAGCCCCATGCGAAGTTCATCGAAGAGCGCTTCAACGCGGGCTGGCCGAGTTACGGCGGGACCTTCGCCCGGCGGATCGTTCACGGCGAGAGCTATGCCCAGAGCCTGATCGAGGCCTTTGAGGTTGCGGGCAAGGAGCCACAGATCGCCATCTCTGTCGACATGATGGACACAGGCGTGGATGTGCCCGAGGTCGTGAACCTCGTTTTCTTCAAGCTTGTGCGGTCGAAAACCAAGTTCTGGCAAATGGTCGGCCGGGGAACACGGTTGCGGCCGGATCTGTTTGGCCCCGGCGCGGACAAGACCGCTTTCCGGATCTTTGATGTCTGTGGCAACCTGGAGTTCTTTGGGTCGAACCCGGAACTCAAGGACCCGTCGGTCCCGAAGTCGCTGACGGAGCGGCTGATCGAAGCAAGGTTGAAGGTGGCGCATGGCATCGACGACACGCTTTCCTCGACACGTGACGAGCCGCAAGATAGTGAGCTGGAAGACCTCAAAGATGTTCGCGCAGAGGTTGTCGCGGACGTGCGCCGCTTCGTCCTGGGCCTCGACATCTCGTCCTTCGTCGTCCGCGGTCACCTTCGCGCTGTCGAGAGCTGGCAGGCCGAAAATGCGCCATGGTCCACATTGTCGGAGGAGGCCACCGAAGAGCTGATAGGCTTGGCGGCGTTGCCGAGTAAAGCTGATTTCGGCGGGGAAGAGGCCAAAAGGTTCGATCTCGTGATGTTCGAGCTTCAACTCAGCCTTATGGGTAAGTCGACGAAGATGGAGGCCTGCCGCCGGAAGGTAATGGAGATCGCGGTCGCGCTATCTACAAAGGTCGACATCCCCGCCGTCGCCAGACACGCAGAACTCATCGAGGAAATTCTAACCCAAACCTGGTGGGAAGGCTTGACAGTGCCTGTCGTCGAGCGCGCCCGCTTGAGACTGCGCAATATCGTGCATCTCATTGACCAGTCGTCCCGCAGCATCCTCTATACAGATTTCGATGATGATCTCGGGGCTGCAACCCCCGTCCCCCTCAATCCAGCGGCAGATTTTTCCGCATTCAAGAAGAAGGCCCGTGAGTTTCTCTCAGGGCACGGCGACCACGTCGCTCTTCGCCGCCTGAGATCGGGACGGCCGCTTACCCGCCTCGACATCCAAGAACTCGAGCGGATGTTGCTCGAGGCGGGCGTGGGATCGCACGCCGATATCGAGGTGGCAAGAAAAACGGAGACGGCACAGGTCGGCGGGTTCGGGGTCTTTCTAAGGTCGATTGTCGGTCTCGATCGCGCGGCGGCGCAGGAGTGTTTCGCCGAGTTCATCGCTGACGGTGCCTCGGCTGATCAAATCGAATTCGTCGGCATGGTCATTGAGCACCTGACCCGGAATGGTGTGATCGATCCCGGCCTGTTATACGATAGCCCATTCTCGGACCTCATGCCCGATGGCCCCGATAGTGTCTTTGACGAGCAAGACGTGGATCGGTTTCTGGCGCGAATCCGGAACATCAATCAGTCGGCCGTCGTGTCTGATGCATCTGCCGACGTCGGTTAATGGAATGCCGTAGCATGTTGGGAATGAAGTGCCGTTCAAGGTTATGGCCGCCTGCGCAGCCTCCAAAATTGCGCAGCAGGCGGCCATAACCGGGTCTCGGGTCTCTATGGTGGTTTTGCGAACCACACCACAGAGGAGACCGGCGATGGCCAAGGTTGAACATACTTCGGATGCCCGCGTTCTGGTAGGCATCGACATTTCCAAACACCGGCACGAGGTGCTGATTGCCGTCCCGGGCAAGACGCGGCGGCGGCGCATGACGATCACCAATTCCACCGACGACTTCATGCGTCTGATCGCGATCTTACGACAATATGGCCTGCCGGTCCGGATCGGGTTCGAGGCTACCGGCAACTATCACCGTGTGCTGATGTATCATCTCGGCGTCGCCGGGTTCGACCTGAAGCTGGTGTCTTCGGTCGCCCTCGCCCGCACACGCGAGGCGCTGCACAACAGCTGGGACAAGAATGATCCGAAGGATGCGCAAGTCATCCTGCACATGCTGCAGATCGGCGCGGTGCAGATCTTTCAGGACCCGATGGTGGCCGGCACGAATGACATTCAGGGATTGTCCAAGACCCATGATGCCGTCTCGCGGTCCAAGACCGAGTTGTGGCACCGCATCCTGACCCACTACCTGCCGCTCTACTTTCCAGAAGCCGATCGTTTCCATCGCAGCTCGCGCACCGACTGGTTCCTAGCCTTCCTCGAGATGTTTCCCTCTCCGCACATGATCTCGGCCATGACCAAGGAGGAATTTACCACGGCCGCCTGGGAGGTGGTCGGGCGGAAAGTGGAGAAGTCTCTCCTGTTGTCAGATATTTACGAGACGGCAAAAGTGTCGGCAGGATTGCCCGTGTCGCCGGACTCCGACGCCATCCGCATGTTCCGCATGATGCTGGCCGAAGGGCGAAGCCTGATCCGACAGCGCAATGCCATCGAAGATCGGGCGGTCGAACTGCTGGGCGACCGCCCGGATTATCAGCTGCTGCGCAAAATTCCGGGGATCGGACCCATCAATGCGCTGACGATCCTGGCCGAGACCGGCGACCTGCGCCGTTTCCATCATCACCGACAGTTTCTGAAGTTTTGCGGCATGGATCTGGCCACCGTCCAGTCCGGCATGTTCCGAGGCCGAAGCAAGATCTCCAAATATGGCAACGCCCGCTTGCGCCGCACTTTGTGGATTGCAGGGCAGACTGCCGTTCTGAAGAAGGCAAATAGCTTCCGCGACAAGTTCGAGCGTTACATCGCGCAAGATCGTCACAACCCGGATTTGCGCCGCAAGGCCTACACCGCCATCGCCGCAAAGATGGCCCGCACCATTCACGCCATGATCAAATCCGGCGAACCCTATCGTCCCTTCTTCGAGGGGACGAGCCCAGGCGGAAGGACCCCTCTCTGTAGAGCCGTGGAGGCAGGTTCCTGACCTCGTAGATAATGTTCGGGCCTTCCGCTTGGGATTTAGGATCTCGTCTTAAGGACGGTGATTGAGGTGCTCCCCGGAAACTGGACACTGACGTAAGCTCGAGTTTTCTGTCTGCTGATCTTCGCCACGAAGGAGATCGATGATGACGAAACGAAAGCAGCATGCGCCTGCATTTAAGGCCAAGGTGGCACTTGAGGTGACGTTGCCCCCTCTGCCTAATCCAGTTTGAGGTAGACTCTGGCCTAACCGAAAGGACCAGAGATGAAGCGCAGCAGGTTCACCGAGGATCAGATCATCGGCATTCTGAAGGAGCACGAGGCGGGGATTTCCGTTGCCGATCTTTGCCGTAAGCACGGCGTCAGCGATGCGACCGTTTACAAGTGGAAAGCCAAGTATGGCGGCATGGATGTCAGCGAGGCGAAGCGTCTGAAGGCGCTTGAGGATGAGAACGGCAGGCTGAAGAAGCTGCTGGCCGACTCCATGCTCGACAATTCGGCCTTGAAGGATCTGCTCGGAAAAAAGTGGTGACGCCCGCCGCGAAGCGGCAAGCGGTCGCGCATCTAGTGGCAAGTCACGAGATGAGCGAACGGCGGGCGTGCCGGGTGATCGGCTGTTGCCGGATGACCATGCGGTATGAGGTGGTCCGCCAAGACGACCCTGTGCTGCGCGAGCGGCTGAAAGAATTGGCAAAGGTCCGGCGCCGGTTCGGGTATCGTCGGTTGCATGTCTTCCTGCGGCGCGAGGGCCACGAGGTCAACCACAAGCGCCTGTTTCGCATCTACCGCGAAGAGCAGTTGCATGTCCGTCGCCGGGGCGGGCGCAAGCGGGCCATGGGCACACGGGCCCCGATGGTGCTGCCTTTGCTGCCAAACCAGCGCTGGTCGCTGGACTTCGTGTCAGACCAGCTGACCGATGGCCGCCGGTTCCGGATCATGACCGTGGTCGATGACTGCACGCGGGAATGCTTGGCGCTGATCGCGGACACGTCGCTCTCGGGGGCAAGGGTGGCGCGGGAACTGGCGACGCTGTTCGACACCCGCGGCAAGCCTCAGACGGTGGTCAGTGACAATGGAACCGAGTTCACCTCGAATGCGATCCTCAAATTCGTGGATGACCGCAAGTTTGACTGGCATTACATCGCGCCCGGAAAGCCGACCCAGAATGCCTTCATCGAAAGCTTCAACGGTCGCCTGCGAGACGAACTCTTGAACGAAACGCTGTTCCCGTCCCTGCACCATGCCCGCGCAACGCTGGTCGCCTGGCGCACGGACTACAACACCGAACGCCCCCACTCCCGCCTCAGCTGGCAGACCCCAGCCGAGTTTGCCGAAACCTTCACCCCGCAACGGGGCCTGACGCTGCGCAATCCGCAAAGCTCCGCGCCAGCCCCCGTTGCCCAACCCGCCCAAATGGGCAAAACTCAGTCCCGGAGTCTCGCTCACGCTGGATAAAAGTTGGGGGCAACGTCAGCGATGATCCAGCAGCTATCCGGTCCCGTGAAAGTGGGATTTGAGGCTACGGGTGGCCATGAATGGGTGCTTTGGACGGAACTTGTCGATGCAGGGATTATTGCGGTCCAGCTGTCTCCGGCACAGATCAAGGCGTTCGCGCTTTCTCGGGGCACGCTGGCGAAGACTGACCGGATCGATGCCGAGCTCATCGCCCGGTTTATGGCATTCAGACCGGAGGCAGGGCGAGAACTGCCAGATGAAAATCTACGTATCCTCAGAACCTTGACGACGCGGAGGGGACAGATTGTCGAGATGCGCAAGCGGCTCAGAGCCCAGATCAGCGCGCGCAGGAAGCAGGGGGTTTCTGCCGACGTCGAGACCTTGGATGACGAACTGAAAGAGGTGCTCGATACTCAGATCGATGACATCGAACGGCGGATCGAAAACGTCATCGCACAAGTGGAAACCCTTGCCGCCAAGGCGAACCTTCTGCGATCAATTCCGGGAATTGGTCCGGTCTCGGCTGCGATGCTGATTGCCGAATTGCCCGAGCTAGGCCGGATGACATCAGGCGAAGCCGCTGCCATGACCGGCCTGGCGCCGGTTCCTCATGACAGCGGTGCGATGCGAGGAAGGAGAACAATCGCGGGCGGACGACGGTCTTTACGACACGTGCTGTTCCAAGCTGCGCTCGCCGCGGCCTGCCACAACCCAATTCTCAGGCCAGTCGCCAAGCGCCTCAAAGAGCGCGGGAAGCCACACAAACTAACCATTATCGCAATCGCACGAAGGCTGGTCACAATCGCAAACGCGATCATCAAAACCGGCGCACCTTGGCAGCCTCAGCCCGACAAATAAACACAGTTGCTAGAGGGAACTCCTGATTGGACCTGCCCCGGTTCCGTTCCGGTCGGGTGCTTATGTTAGGCGGCCCTGTGTTCGAAGGCTACGGGTGATTTCCAGCTCAGGGCTGAGTGTTTGCGGCGTGGGTTGTAGAAGCCGTTGATGTAATCAAAGAGGGCGATCTCGGCGTCACGCCGCGTGTGCCAGTGTCGGCGCCAGACCAGCTCGGATTTCAGGGACTTGAAGAAGCTTTCAAAGGCCGAGTTATCGTAACAATTGCCCTTCCCGCTCATCGACATCCTGAACCCATGCCTGCGCAGGGTCTTCTGGTGGTCGTGAGCACCGTATTGCGCGCCGCGATCGGTGTAGTGGATGCAATCCGGTGGCGGTTTGCGCAGGGATATTGCCATGTTCAGCGCCCGGATCGTCAGATCCTGTTTCATGCGATTGCTGATGGCCCAGCCGATCACGCGCCGTGAAAACAGGTCGATGATGACCGCCAGATAGACCCAGCCTTCGCGCGTCCAGATATAGGTGATGTCGCCGGCCCACTTCTGGTGTCAACGGCGAAGTAAAAGCCTGCCAGGTAGCGGCTCAAAACAGGGTCACTGGCGGGCGCCAAGCGCCACGTCGCGCGCGCTCCCTAGACAGCTGGCGTGTGTCATAGCGCGTTGGCCCCCCGGGCCAATCCTGTAACGGTTGATCAGGTTGAGGGGTTGGCAAAGCTGATCGCTGTCGCAGTTCATCTAGGGGATGTTGACGTGGTGTGTCAGCCTGTTGAGCAACGCGCCAGTCAGTCGTTCGGTGCCGAAGGTTTTGGTCTATTCGCTGAAGGGCAAGTCAGCCGCGTCGCGCACTCTTGCCCTGACCTAAGCTGAGAGATGGTTCAGTGGTCCCTCAAAAGCCAGCGCTGCAAGATCAAGAGTGATAAATCAAGGGAATTTCGGCGGCTGAAGTGCTTTTTGCGCGGGGAGTCGCAAACGCTATCGGTTCGCAGCTCGCAAAGGAGCGACTGACTGGGCCGAAACCCCTTCCTTACTAGATACCATAGGTAGATATAAGGAAGGGGCCAAGCAAGCCTCTGTCCGCTGCCGGCGATTCAGATTTTTGGAAGGTGTTGCGCGGAATCCACTCTGACGGTGGTCGAACATCGATTCAAAGTCGCTCTGGTTGTGGTGGCGCCCCTCCAGCAGCTAATCTTGCTCCATGACGCAGAACCAGCATATCACCCCGCTTGCCGCAGCACGGCTGATAGCCTGATCCCCAAGGATCAGGTCTCAGGTCTGAGGTCTCGCCCCGCGACATCCTCCTCCCAACCTTCGCGCTGTTCATCGAATCAGCGAGCCAGCTGGCAGGTGGCCGAGGGCAGCGGATGACGTCGAGAGGGTTCTGTCCGATCCTGCCAATGCAAAAAATGTTGAGCCTGCTCTGAGGTCAGCAGACCTCTTCGCATCGGGTTCGCTTTGGCAGGCCTGTGCGCCATCCGACCCCTTGTCGTGGCTCTGCAGACATGGGCCCGCAAGATATGGGGATCCGCTTTGCGAATTTCGGCCTCCGCGTCCATTTTTCGCAAGTGAATGATATATAGATGTTTTTCTTTAGGCGTCCCACGACCTGCTCTATGGTTTGAACCATTAGGGGACGCAGAAAACTGAGAGGAGAGGAAGATGTAGACCCAGCACTGAGCCCAAACGAAAACACCAGGATGCGTCAACATCCCGGTGCGATCGTCTCGAGGCGAGCCTGAGCCCACTACTGCATAATGTTGCCTAGCTAGCCGATCCTGCGCCTTCGCGCAAGGATTTGCTCGCGGCACGGGCGCTCCTCACCTCGCCAAAGCCGCGCATCAAGCGTGACCTCGATCTACCCGGTGTTGCCGTGACTTCGGCGGGACCGTGCGGATCCGTCGTGTCCCGCTTCATCGCATGGCGCCTCAAACCGGCCGGCCTCGTGCCGGACCGATGCAGCATGCCACGCCCTCTTGACCTCCGGCGGGGAAACTAAACCCCAATGAGGAGACACGAACGATGTCACAAGCTGTTTTTCCGCCTTCCGCAGGCTTTACACCGCCGCTGGGAAGCACTGCGCAGCGCAATGTTGCCCTCACCTCGCGGGGGCAGTTCTGCGGCCATGTTGTCATTGGCGACAGCAGTGGCCGCGGCGCGATTGCCGGCGCACCGGCCCGGGTCATCCAAGTGGAAAGCCACCTGGAAGTCTGCTGGTGTCTTTGCCTTGCGCTGCGCCGGGATATCGCTGACCTGCGTGAGCAAGTCGCTTTCACTTGGTGGGACCAGGCGGGCGAGTCTCGCACCCATTTCTTTGATCTGTTCGTGACAAGAACTGATGGCAGTCGGATCGCCTGTGCAGTCCGCCCTGCTCGTCGGACCGGAGGCCGCTTGGGCCGAGAGCTCCCTTTGATCGCAGCTCAGGCGCGCGCCAGTGGTTTTGCATCCGATGTCCGTCTATTGACGGACGAGGATCTCGATCCCGTCGAACTGCACAATGCGTGGCTGCTCCATGGTGTTCGGGCAGACGACCCAGACGCTGATGCCGCCGCCGCTGATGTGCTCGCTGCAATGTCTGGAACAGTGTCGTTGGCTGACCTTGCCGACCGGACCGACTGTGGGGCGGCAGGATGTCAGGCCCTGCTTCGGCTGGTCCGCAGTGGCCATCTGCGCCCCCTCCATCACGAGCGGATCACCTCTGCCACCGTCCTCTACAAGGAGAGCGACCTCTCATGAAGATGTTCAACCTCACCTTCGATCCTTCCAGGCACCACTATGCCTTTGGCGTCCATGACCGTGTGACCGTCGACGGGGTGCCGTATACCGTCGATGGCCACAGCCGAAATGAGAGGGGGCTGGTGCTGACGATGGATGACGGCTCGGGTCGCTGCCGAGCCTTCACCCACCAAGAACTAAGCCGCCTTGGCTCAATGGGCAAGATCCGGGTCGAAGCGAACCACTACGCGCCCGAGACTGCAAAACGGCGTCTTGCTGACGGCGGGGTGCTCCTCTCTGAACTTCCGGAGAACGCTGCCGCGCGTGTCACCAAGAAAAGTGCGTATGTCGAAGCCTTTCTGGAGATGGAATGCGAAGGCAAGATCAAGCGCACAGATGCCAGCATCGACGCCAGTCGCCACGAGTTGAGAGGCCGCGCAATGGCCTATGTCGACAGATTGATCGGCGGACTGAGCGTCGCGCATTCCCAGGATCTGAACGAGACGCCCTCCGCGCGCACCTTGCGACGCTGGCTCGGCCAGCATCGCTCACTGGGCATGTCTGGGCTGGTAGATACCATGAGCCGTCGCGGAAACCGCAATCGCCTCATGGGGCCTGAAGAACTGGCCCTTATGATGGAGGAGGTGCATCGATATGCAGACGCAAACCGGCCGACCGTGAAGAACATCCACCACAATGTGCAGCGGGCTTTCGAATCCCGCAACGAGGATCGCGAGGCACGAGGGGAGCCGCCCTATCGGGTCCCGAGCTATGAGACTGTCCGCCGGACGATCCACATGCTTGAGCCTTTTGCTGTCACCGTGGCCCGTGAAGGGGCCGAGGAGGCGCGCAAGAAGTTCATGCCAACCGGCGGAGGCCTTCGGCTGACGCGTCCGCTTGAACGGGTCGAGATCGACGAAAACACCATCGACATCATCTCCCTTGCGAGCGCCGCGGCGCTGATGGGCCTTCTCACCGAGGAAGACAGAATGCGCCTCGGCTTGAACAAGGAGAAGGTTCGCTGGTTCCTGACAGTCGCAATCTGTGCAACGACCCGATGCATTCTCGGCATGTCCTTCTCCCGTTCGGCACGGGAGCAAGCGTCGTTGCAGGTCCTGCAGATGATCCTGCACGATAAGGGAGAGTGGGCGGGTGCCGCCCGCTCGAACGGATCCTGGGACATGCTTGGAACGCCAGTGCTCATCGTCACCGACAACGGGACGGCCTTCAAGTCTCAGCGTTTTCGTGTCGCCTGCGCGGATCTGGGCATCAGCGCGATCCGGGCCCCGGCAGGATTGCCGCAGATGCGCGCTCGCAACGAGCGGTTCTTCCATAGCCTCAAGACCGGCCTTCTCTCCCGCATGCCCGGCCAGACCTTCGGGAGCATTCGCGAGAGAAGGGGTTCCGACCCAGAGGCGCGAGCCGCACTGAGTTTCGGCGATCTGGCCTTCTGCTTGGTCCGCTGGATCGTGGATATCTATCATAATACACCGCATATCGGTCTCGGCGGTGAGACGCCGCTCAACTGCTGGCGGCGGTTGACCAAGGAATGGGGAATTCAGCCCCCACCGGATCGGGATACACAACGGGCGATCTTCGGCGAACGACTCAAGCGCAGGCTCTCCCGTGAGGGCGTCCTGGTGCTGGGGATGCGTTATCACTCCGAGGAACTCGCACAGTGGCTGCTGCATAAGGAGGAGCGCGACGTCGAGGTTCGCTGGCATCAAGACAACATTGGCGCAGTCACCGTGCATGTCGGCTCCCGAAAGTTCACAGTGGGCGCCGTCCATCCGGGTTTTGATGGCGTTTCTGCTCGACAATGGATCGCCGGTATCCGCGCCGCGCGCGCGTCGGATCCACGACAGAGATACTGCGAGCGCCAGGTGGTCGTCGACGCAAACGCAGCGATCGAGGCGCGTAGCACCGCAGCGACCCGGCTGGCCGGGCTGCTTGTCGACGATTGGTCGCCGGAGCGGATCCTGCGGGAAGAGGAACGTCTCTTCATCGGCTTCGGCGTTGTGGCAGACCGACCGATGCAGCCTGTCGCCGGCGACGGCATCGGGCGGACGGTGCCAGATGCTGACGTCGGGACGGCAGGAGATCGGGAGGACATCTCCCCGACCAAGTTTGCCTCGACGCGGCCCGCCCTGCCTCACGGCGAAAAAGACCATGCCCACTATACCAGCGATACCTCGCCTACATCTGTGGCGAGCACTTGGAAGATCACGGAGTAGACCCATGCCCCGTCCCATCGACGCCGGCTGCATCCTCGCCAAACTGCGGAAGCTCCGCATCGACACGCCCCGCGATGGCGCCTTCCTGGCGCATCTCAACCGCCTTCTGTCCAGGGACGAGGCAGGAAACATGATCCCTGACCCGCAGCGTTTTTCCGCGGGGCGTGAAACCCGCGGCGTCTTGGTGATCGATGGCCCGGGCGGCGGCAAAACCACCTTGATCGCTCGGGCGTTGGAGCGGCACCCGGTCCTCAGCGGTGTCGACCGGCGGCACTACCTTGAAGCCAGTGTCCCGAGCCCCGCCACCTTCAAAAGCATGGGGGCGACACTGCTGCAGAGGAGCGGTTTTCCGATTGTAGCTGGAAAGCGGGAGGCATGGAGCATGTGGGAGATCTTGCGCGCTCGCCTGAAGGACCAGAACATCACCGTCCTCTGGATCGACGAGGCGCATGACCTGTTCTGCGCTGACCGCAACCTGATCCTGCGCGCCCTCAAGGCGCTCATGCAGGGTGACGAAGCGGTCATTCCCATTCTCTCAGGGACGGAGATGCTGCGCGAGATCGTCAGGTCTGATCCGCAGGTCCAGCGCCGGTTCTCAACTCTGATCCTGCCGCCGGTAAATGAGGCGGTCGAAGGCGCCAGCTTCGCAGATGTCGTGCGGCAATACTGCCAGATCGCCGGGTTGGAGCCGCCCCTGGAGTCAGATCTGATCGCGCGGCTGTTTCACGCAGCCCGTTATCGCTTCGGACGATGCGTCGAGACGATCATCGGGGCGATCGAGTTCGCGCTGGCGGGCAACGCGGCTCGGCTCGACATCAGCCATTTCGCGGAGTTCTGGGGAATGCAGGAAGGCTACTCGTTTGAGAGCAACATCTTTTTGGCTCCCCACTGGGCGGACCTCGATCCTAACGAGGATCCGGATGCGCCAATTCCGGTGACGAAGCGCAAAAAACGTAAGCGGGCGTGACCATGGTCCAGCTTTTTCCGTCGCTCCCGTTTCTGGCGGAGGAGACGCACTGGTCTTGGGCGGCTCGTCTCGCTGCATTTCATATCCGTGGTCCCGTCGCGACGTTCTTACGCGACCTCGGTCTGGAGCCTTCCACCTTTTTCGTCGGCGACCACGATGAGGTAGCTCGGCTTTGTGGGATTGCAGGACAAGATCCCGAGCCGGTTCTTCAGAGCACTCTGTCGCGGCAAAAGGGAAACGTTCATCGGCTGGGTGAAGAGCTTCTAAACAAGAGCCTTTGCCCGGTCGAAAACGTGAGGTTCTGCCCGACGTGCCTTTCCGAGGATGATGCCGAAGCTGACAGGATGGGCCAGCACAACTCGGTCCATCGCCATGAGCGGCTGGTCTGGCGGCTGACACCCGTCAGTTGCTGCGCCACCCATGGAAAACCGCTTCTGTGCCTGCCGCGGCCCCACGGAAAGCGCGAACGTGGCGTCTTCGGTGACAGCGTCCCCGAGGCGGGCCGGGTGTCGCGGGAAGCGGAGTGCCAAACTAAGTCCCACATGACATCCCCGCTCCAGGAATACATCGCCGGGAGGATTGCCGGCCAAACGGGACCGAACTGGCTAGACCGCCAACCCCTCGAGCAAGCCATCCTGAGCACCCAACTGCTCGGTGCCGCGCTGGGGTTCGGACCGCACACTTTTCTTCGAGACCTGACGCACCAGGAACGCGCGGCTGCGGAGACCATCGGCTGGGATTACGTTGCTCAGGGCGAGAACGGCCTCCGCGATGCTCTCCAGATCCTTCAGGATCAGGCCGGGCCGAAACGAACGAAGCGGGCACATCTTATCGAGACGTTCGGCATCCTGATGAACGGAACGCATCCTCTGGCTGCATCTGCCCCGCTCGCCCGCTTGCTGCAGGAGCACATCACTGATCTGGCCGCGCCTGGCTAGCGAGCGCGCTTCAAGCTGCCTCACATAGGCGAGTCAGAAAACGCAACAAGCCGCCTTCGGGCGGCTTTTTTGTTGGCCGATCCATGATATTTCGATGGTCAGAAATTGCGGGTAATATGGACAAACTCAGAAAACGTGCAAAATAAATCTATTTATTTTCAGCGGTTTAAGAATTCAATTTCACTGAAGAAGGACGGTATTTGAGAGGCACGACAGTTGCTGTTCGATCGACACGCGACGCCCGTCACTCTGCCCCTCACCTGCTCAGGCTGCGACTGACCCGCTGCCCGCCAATCGGTTCACACAGGCGGCTCGGACATGCTCAGGCAGCCGACGTCTCAATGCGTCGGCTGCTGATGCTTCACTCGGTGATGGTCAGCTCGTTGCCGTCCCACTGGACCAGGAACACGTCGCTGCGGGCGGCCTTTTCGCTGTCTTCGCCGCCGACGATCAGCATGCCGCCGTCGACCGCGAAGGCGCCGCCATAGGCCAGGCCTTCGGGCAGTTCGCCGATCTGGCTCCAACTGCCGTCCGTAAGCGCGAAGATCTCAGCGGCCCAGTGCTTGTTCAACCCGTCATGCGCGTACCAGTTGCCGGCTTCGGCAGCGGCGCGGGCGCCCTGGAAGTTGGCGCCGCCGGCGACCAGTACGGTGTCGCCGACTTGGGCGGCATAGGCGCCGGCGAGGCCTTCCTGCACTTCGGCGCCGTCCGGGGCCTGGATCGCGGGGATCTCGGTCCAGCTGGCGCCGTCGGCGCCGATGGTCACGGCCTTGACCGTATCGGTGCGCAGGCCCGGCTTGATCTCGCCATTGACGATCAGGAAGCTGCCGGGCGCGGTCTCGACCACGGCGGCGCCGGTGTTGGGCAGCGCCGGGTCCTGCCCCAGATCGTCCCAGCTGTTGCTTTCCGGATCATAGACCAGAACCATGTCGTTCCAGCGATAATCCTCGGGTTTCATGCCCATATAGCTGTTCACGACCTCGTTCCAGGCGTCGGGATCGGCCTCCTTGTCGATGGCCGTCACGTCGGCAAGATATTTGTCGAACAGCTCCTTGTTGTAGCCGCCGAAAATGGCGATCCGCCCGTCCTGGAGCGTGACGGCGCTGGCGCCGAGCAGCCCGGCCGGGGTCGTCGTCTCGAGCTTTTCCCAGGCGTCGGCCTGCGGGTCATAGCGGCTGACGGTGTCGAAGATGATGGGCGAGGTCGCGTCTTCGGTGGCGTTCCCGGAGCCGCTGAAGACATAGAGCTTGCCGCCCGCGACGGCGGCGGCGGGCTGCGAGGGCGCCGGGCCGTCGAAGGCCGCGATGGGCTGCCAGCCGGCGGCGCGGTCGTTCAGGTCGAGCGCGTAAAGCTCGGTCCCGGCGCTGCCGAGGCCCACGATCAGCCGGTCGTCGATCCGGGTGGCGATGCCGTTCTTGACGCCCACCGGCAGGTCCGGCCAATCCTCGGCCATGGCGGTGCCGGCGGTGGCGATCAGGGCCAGCGCGGCGGCGCCGACCATAATTTGCGTGCGCAATGTCATGTGGTCTCTCCTCCTTTGGTGATGTGGCGGGCGGCGCGGGCCGCCCGGGTCTGCGAGACGCGGGGCTAGGCGAGCCAGGCCGCGACCTCGGGGCGGTCCATCACGGCGTGCATATGCGCCTCGGCCGCGTCGTCGGGCATCTGCAGGGCCATGGGCGCGCGGGTCCGGCCGACCTCGACGCCCTGGATGCGGAAGGCGGCCTTGAGGCCGGGCAGCACGCCGGTTTTCAGCAGCGCCTCGACGAATATCTGGCTGACATCCTGCAATTCCTGCGCGCGCGCCAGATCGCCCGCGCGCACCGCCTGATCCAGCGCAACATAAAGCCGGCCCAGAATGTTGTAGGTCGAGCCGATGCCCCCATCCGCGCCCAGCACGGCGCCGGAGAGATACACCTCGTCATAGCCGAAGAAATAGCGACTGTCGGGGCGGCGGCGGCGCAGCATCGACAGCTTGAACAGGTCCATCGAGGAGAACTTGATGCCCCCGACATTGGGCAGATCCAGAATCCGTTCCAGCGCGTCGAGGGCGATCGGACGCCCGGTCCGCACCGGCACCTCGTAGACGATCATCGGCAGGTCGGTGGCGGCGGCCAGATCGCGGTAATAGGCCTCGATATCGGCGTCACTGAAGGGATAGGAATGGGGCGGCAGTGCCGACAGCGCGTGATAGCCAAGCTCGGCCGCGCGCTTGGCCAGACGGATCGAATCGCGCAGGTTCGGCATGCCGACATGGGCGATCAGGACGGCCCCGCTGTCCTTGGCGCAGTCGGCCACGACCTCTTGCTGTTCGGCCAGTTCCGCCGCGTCCAGCAGCCCCGATTCGCCGCTGCTGCCGCCGACATACAGTCCCGCCAGCCCCTGCTTCAGCACATGCGCGGTCAGATTGCGCTGCCGGCCCGCGTCGAACTGGCCGCTGTCGTCGAGGCCGGTCATCAGGGCGGCGAACATGCCGGTCAGTCGTTCAGTCATCGCGATGGGTTCCTTAAATTTCGGCCTGGGCCGCCCCTGCTGCACATCCGCGTGCAGCGTGCAGGGCTGCCGGAAAATTCACCCTTGCAGCATATTCCGCCATTTTTGTTTGACAAGATTTTTCTTTGGTAATACCAAATCCGACAGAGGGAGAAAAACGCATGTCCATGCTTGCCGCCGAACCAGAGGAACTGCGCCGCGCGCCGGACCTGATCGCCGACGAGCTGATCGCCCAGATCCGCGGCGGCGACTTCCCGCCTGACACCCCCCTGCCTACCGAACGCGAGCTGTGCGAGCGCTTTGCCGCCTCGCGCCCCACCGTCCGCGAGGCGCTGGCGCAGATCCAGATGCGCGGCTATGCGACGGCGGGTGTGGGCAAGCGACCGCGCGCCGCCCTGCCCTCGATCGCCACTGTCTTGCGCGGCACCGGCGATCTGATCCGCGAGGTTCTGGGCGACGCGGAAAGCGGCGCCCATCTGGAACAGATGCGCCAGTTCATCGAGAGCGGCGCCGCGCGCGAGGCCGCGAACCGCGCCGACCAGATCCATCTGGCCAAGCTGCAGACCGCGCTGGAACAGAATTTCAACGCCATCGGGACCGCGGATTTCGCGCCCACCGACATCGCCTTTCACCGGGCGCTGGTGTCGGTCGTGGGCAACCCGCTGATCCTGACGCTGCACGACATGTTCGTCAGCACCATGATCGCCCACCGCCCGCCGACCGACGATGCCGCCCGCTATGACCGCATCGCCTATGACGAACACCGCGAGATCTATCACGCGGTGCTCGACGGCGATGTGGTGACGGCAACGGATGTGATGGACCGCCATCTGGCGCGGTCCTATCGCGCCCGCCTCAAGGCCCCGCAACAGGCGCGTCCGACCTCGGATCGCCCTGCGGACTGACCACCGGCGGGCTCGCCGCCATTCATCGAACATCAAGGAGGATATGATGAAACTCAGGACCACCCTTCTCGCCTGCGCAGCGACATTGGCCCTTGCCGCCCCTGCCCTTGCCGAGCGCGAATTGACGCTGGGGATGCAGGACAATGAAAGCTCGAACGTCTATCAGGGCGCGCAGGAATTCGCGAGCAAGCTGGAAGAGCTGTCGGGCGGCGAGCTGACGGTGAACCTGTTCCCGTCCTCGACGCTCGGCGATTTCAAGGCGATGGTGGCCCAGCTTCAGGCGGGCGAACTGGACATGGTCATCACCGGCTATCCGGACATGAGCTATATCATCCCGGAACTGAACCTGATCGGCGCGCCCTATGTGGCCGATGATTTCGCCCATCTGGAAAAGATCATCGCCGGCGATTGGGGTCAGGAAATGGCCCAGAAATTCGCCGAGAACCGGGTCGAGCTGCTGGACGTGTGGTATTACGGCACCCGCCAGACCACCGCCAACCGGGCCATCGAATCCATCGACGACATGAAGGGCCTGCGCCTGCGCACCCCGAACGTGCCGTTCCTGATCGCCTATGCCGAAAACGTCGGTGCGACGCCCGCGCCCGTGGCCTTTGCCGAGGTCTATCTGGCGCTGCAGACCAACCAGGTCGACGCGCAGGAAAACCCGCTGCCGACCATCGATTCGATGAAGTTCTACGAAGTGCAGGACTATGTCGCGATGACCAACCACTTCGTCGCCTCGGCCGCGGTGCAGATCTCGAAAGAACTGTGGGACGGGCTGAGCGAGCAGGAGCAGGGCTGGATCACCGAGGCCGTGAAGGCCGGCGGCGATCTGAACGACAGCCTGACCACCAAGTCCGAAGAAGACCTGATCGGCACCTTTGAAGAGCGCGGGCTGACCATCACCCGTCCCGATCTGGCCCCCTTCCGCGCCGCGATGCAGCCCTATTACGACACGCTGGAAAAGGAATTCGGCGAAGGCGCCATCGCCCGCGTGCGCGGCGAATGACCTGACCCCTTTGCGGGCGCAGCCGCGCCCGCAAAGGCCATCCACCGCAAGGCAGGGGGCAAGCCGTTGGGCAATCCACGCAAATACAGCATCGAGGGCAGCATCGCCTCGATCATCTTCATCGTCCTGATCGGGGTGGTGCTGGTGCAGGTCTTCGGCCGCACGCCGCTGTTTCGCGGCCCGGTCTGGACCGAGGAAGCCGCCCGCTGGCTGTGGGTCTGGATGGCCTTCATCGGCATCGCCGAGGTCGAGCGGCAGGACGGCCAGCTGAAGATGGCGTTTCTGGCCGAACTGCTGCCCGCCGGCGCGCGCCGCATCCTGTATACCGTGATCGACTTGGTCTATCTGGGCATCGTCGGGCACCTGATCTGGATTTCCTACAAGACCGTGCTGCGGACCGCCAACAACACCACCGTCACCCTGCCCACCACCGACGCGCTGCTTTACGCCTCGGGGCTGGTGGCTTCGGTGCTGATCCTTCACCGCATCGTCCGTCGCCTGCTGGGCCGCCGCGACGTCACCGTCACGCGGGAGCCTACGCTATGATCCTTGCCGTCGTCGGCATCCTGTGGCTGCTGTTCGTGCTGATCGGCGTGCCCATCGGGGTCGCCATGATCTTCGTTTCAATGGGCTATTTCTATTACACCGGCATGGGCATCAGCTTTGCCATGCAGCGCATGGTGGACGGGCTCAACAGCTTTCCGCTGCTGGCCGTGCCGCTGTTCATCCTGGCCGCCGGGGTGCTGAACTCGGCCGGGATCACGAACCATCTGTTCGGCTTCGCCCGTAGCCTGGTCGGCCATATCACCGGCGGGCTGGGGCATGTGAACGTGCTGGCCTCGCTGTTCTTTTCCGGCATGTCCGGCTCGGCGCTGGCCGATGCCGGGGGCCTGGGCAAGATGGAGATCGAGGCCATGCGCGAGGCCGGCTATGACGACGATTTCTCGGGCGCGGTCACGGCCGCCTCGTCGATGATCGGGCCGCTGGTGCCGCCGTCGATCACCATGGTCCTTTACGGCGTCATCGCCAACGTCTCGATCGGCAAGCTGTTTCTGGGCGGCATCATCCCCGGCGTGCTTTGCGCCGTGGCGCTGATGGTCATGGTCTGGTTCATCGCCCGCAAGCGCGGCTATCCGCGCGACGTCCGCAGCACGCCGGCGCAGATCGGCACGCTGTTCATCAAGTCGCTGCCGGCGCTGCTGACCCCGCTGGTGATCGTCGGCGGCATCTTCTCGGGCCTGTTCTCGCCGACCGAAGCCGCCGCGATCACGGTCCTTTATGCGATCCTGATCGACCTCGTCTTCTATCGCGAGCTGACCTTCCGCAAGCTGTGGGATTCGATTTACGAGACCACCGTCACCTCGGCCTCGATCGCGACCATCGTGGCGGGGGTGGCGCTGCTCAGCTTCATCATGTCGCGCGAACAGGCGCCGCAGCAGATCGCCTCGTTCTTCCTGTCCATCGCCGACAGCCCGATCACCTTCCTGATCGCCGTCAACGTGATGATCTTTTTCCTCGGCTGCTTCATCGAGGCGCTGGTCATCCTGCTGGTCGTGGTCCCGATCCTGGTGCCGGTGGCGATGGGCTTTGGTATCGATCCGGTGCATTTCGGGATCATCACCGTGCTGAACCTGATGATCTCGATCCTGACGCCGCCGATGGGCATGGCGCTGTTCGTGGTGGCGCAGGTCGGCGGCATCCCCTATCAGCGGCTGGCGCGCGCGATCCTGCCCTGGCTGATCCCGCCTTTCGTGGTGCTGATCCTCGTCTGCGCCTTTCCGATCCTGTCCACCGGCCTGCCGAGCCTGATGGAGCGTTAACATGGATGTTCCCGACAGATTGCGCGGCGGGCTGGTGGTGTCCTGCCAGCCGGTCGATGACGGGCCGATGGACGCGCCTGACATCGTGGCCGCGATGGCGGCAGCGGCGGTTGCCGGCGGCGCGGCGGGCTTGCGGATCGAAGGCGCGGCGAACTTGGCCGCCGTGCGCACGCGGGTTTCGGTGCCGATCATCGGCATCATCAAGCGCGATCTGGACGACAGCCCTGTGCGCATCACACCCTTTCTCGACGACGTGCAGGCGCTGGCCAGCGCCGGCGCTGATATCATCGCCTACGACGCGACCGACCGGCCCCGACCCGAGACGACGGCCCGCCTGCTTTCCGCGATCCATGCGGCGGGTGCGCTGGCAATGGCCGATTGCGCCACGCTGGCGGACGGGCAGCGCGCCCGGGCCGAGGGTGCGGCGATCCTCGGCACCACATTGTCGGGCTATACCGCCGAGACCGCCAGCGACGCCCGCGGCCCCGACACCGCGCTGATCGCCGCCTTCCACGAATTGGGCGGGTTCGTCATGGCCGAGGGGCGAGTGAACACCCCCGACCTCGCCGCCGTCGCCATGTCGGCGGGCGCGGATGCCGTCACGGTCGGGACGGCGCTGACGCGGTTGGAGCATGTCACCGGCTGGTTCCGCGACGCCATCGCCAAGGCCCGCGACACAGCATGACGACACCGCTGCCCCGCACCGCCCTGACCGGCTTTGCCGCCGATCTGGGCGGCACCAAGATCGCCGCCGCCCGCATCCATGCGGGCGAGGTTGCCGAACGCCTGATCGCCCCCACCGATCCCGCCGCCGACCCCGACGCGCAGCTTGTCGTCATCAAGGGGCTGCTGGACCTGCTCGGCCATGACAGCGGCGCGCCGCTTGGCGTCGCCGTGGCCGGGCGGGTGGATGCAGAGGGCATGTGGCACGCCGTCAATCGCGGCACGCTTCACGCCATCGGGGATTTCTCGCTGCGCGACGGGCTGTCGCGTCACCTTGGCCCCGCGACCAGCCTCAACGACGCCGCCGCCGCGGCGCTGGCCGAGGGGCTGTTCGGGGCCGGGACCGACAGCGCGGGCTTTGCCTTCATCACCGTCTCGACCGGCGTCGGCGGCGGGTTGGTCATCGGCAACCGGCTTCTGTCCAGCGGCAACGGGCTGGCCGGGCATGTGGGCTTCGTCTCCAGCCGCTTCGCCAGCGGTCCCTGCGGCAGCGGCCGCATGGCGACGGTCGAAAGCATCGCCGGCGGGCGCGGCATCGCCGCCGCGGCGGCCGCAGCGGGATATGAGGGCCGCGACGCCCGCGCCGTCTTCGACGCGGCAGCCGAAGGGCAGGATTGGGCCGGCCGCATCGTCGACAGCTCGGCCCATGCCATGGCCTCGCTGATCGGGGATCTGACCACCATCCTCGGCCTCGACACCGTTGCGATCGGCGGCAGCATCGGACTGGCGCCGGGCTATATCGACCGCATCCGCTTGGCGCTGACCGAGGAACCCGAGCTGTTCCGCCCCCGCGTCGTCGCCGCAAGGCTGGGGCATGACGCGCCACTGATCGGCGCGCTCGCCGCCCATCTGAACAAGGAGCGTTCATGAAAGTCCTGATCCTTCCCGACCAGCAGGCCGCCGTGCAGCGCGCCGCCGAGATCGTGGCCCGCACCGTCATCGCCAAGCCCGATGCCGTGCTGGGGCTGGCGACCGGCGGCACCATGCTGCCGCTTTACGACGACCTCGCCCGCCGTCACCGCGACGACGGGCTGTCTTTTGCGGGCGTCACCACCTTCAACCTCGACGAATATATCGGCCTCGCGCCCGACCATCCGTGTTCCTATCACCACTATATGCGCGAGACGTTCTTCGACCGTGTCGATATCGACCCCGCCCGCACCCATCTGCCGCAGGGCGACGCGCCTGACCCGCGCGCCGCTTCGCTGGAATATGACGCGCTGATCACGGCGGCGGGCGGAATCGACCTGCAACTGCTGGGGATCGGGCAGAACGGCCATATCGGCTTCAACGAACCGACCGCCAGCCTCGGCTCGCGAACACGGATCAAGACGCTGACCACCGACACCCGCCGCGCCAATCAGCGCTATTTCGCCTCTTTCGACGAGACGCCGCGCTACGCGATCACCGTCGGCGTCGCCACGATCCTCGAGGCGCGGAAATGTGTGCTGCTGGCCACGGGCGAGGCCAAGGCCAAGGCGGTCTTCGGCATGGTCGAGGGGCCGCTCAGCGCCGTCTGCCCGGCCTCGGCGCTGCAACTGCATCCGCGCGCGACCGTGGTGCTGGACGAGGCGGCGGCGAGTGCGCTGGAGTTGACCGATTATTATCACCATGTGCATCCGCAAGGGGGCGAGAGTGTCTTCGACTGACCCGACCAGGCTCTATGCGCGGCAGCTTTACGACGGTTTCAGCGCCGATCTGGCCGCCGATCAGGTGATCGAAATCGACGGCGGCCGCATCGCCCGCCTGCGCCCCGCCACCGCCGCCGACGCGCGGGACGGAGTGCCGGAATACGAGCTGATCGCGCCGGGCTTCATCGACATCCAGATCAACGGCGCGGGCGACGCGCAGTTCAACTTCGATCCCAGTGTCGAGGCGCTGCGCCGCATGGCCGCCGGCGCGCGGCAGGGCGGCACGGCGCATATCATGCCGACCTTCATCACCGCCCCGAACCGCGACTATGCCGCCGCCATCGAAGCGGTCGAGGCCGCCCGCGCGCAGCACCTGCCCGGCATCCTGGGCCTGCATCTGGAAGGCCCGTTCCTGTCGCCCGCCCGCCCCGGGATCCATGACGCGACCGCGATCCGCAGGCTCGACCCAGACGACATCGAGCGATTGGCCCGCGCGCAGGTGGGCGTCATGCTGCTGACGCTGGCGCCCGAGGAACTGCCCGACGGGGTGCTGCCGCAGCTTTCGGAAGCCGGCATCCGCGTCTTTGCCGGCCACACCGCCGCCGATGCCGATCAGATCGCGCAGGCCGAGGCGCAGGGGCTGGTGGGGGTCACGCATCTCTTCAACGCCATGTCGCAGCTGACGGGGCGAGAGCCGGGTGTCGTCGGCGCGACGCTCGCCTCGCGCGGGCTGTTCGCGGGGATCATCGCGGACGGGCACCATGTCGACTGGCGCAATGTCGGAATCGCCACGCGGCTGATGCCCGACCGGCTGTGTCTGGTCACGGATGCGATGCTGACGCTGGCCGGAGAGCGGACCGGGTTTGAGCTGCACGGAGTCGAGATCACGCTCTGCGACGGGCGCCTGACCAATGCCGAGGGGCGGTTGGCCGGTGCCCATGTCAGCATGATTGAAAGCCTGCGCAACCTGCTGGCGCACACCGATCTCGACCTGCCCGCTGCGCTGAAGATGACCAGCGCGAACCCCGCCCGCGCCCTTGGCCTTGGCGAGCGGCTGGGCACGCTGCGGCCGGGCAGCGACGCCACCTTCACCTGCCTGACCGGCGATCTGGATGTGGCGGCGGTCATCATCGACGGCGTGATCGACCCCGTCTGAAATACAAAACGGCCCCGGCGAGGACGAACCCGCCGGCGCCGTGGAAACCTCCGCAGCCGCCTAGTGACGGATGTCCGGCTGCCCGAAGCGGCGGCCGCGCCGCCCGATGCCCAGCAGTTGATACAGCACCAGCGCCGCCAGCGTCGAGGTGCCGATCCCGCCAAGCGCGAAGCCGCCGAAGCTGACGGTGAAGTCCCCCTGCCCCGAAGATCAGCGCCACGCCGACCGTGAACAGGTTGCGCGGGTCCGAGAAATCGACCCCCGTGATCGACCCAGATCCGCGCCATGGCCGAGGCGATCAGGCCGAACACCGACACCGCCAGCCCGGCCAGCACCGGGGCCGGAATGGTCTGCAGGATGGCGCCGAATTTGGGCGACAGCCCCAGCAGGATCGCGACCACCGCCGCCATCGGAAAGATCAGTGTCGAATAGACCCGCGTCATCGCCATGACGCCGATATTCTCGGCATAGGTCGTGACCCCGGTCCCGCCGCCTGACCCGGCCAGCATGGTCGCCAGCCCGTCGCCCAGAAAGCCGCGGCCGATATAAGGGTCCATGTTCTTGCCGGTGATCGCACCCAATGCCTTGATATGGCCCAGATTCTCGGCCACCAGCACCACCGCCACCGGGGCGATCAGGCTGATCGCGGTCCACTCGAACCGCGGGGCCACGAAATCCGGCCAGCCGAACCACCTGGCCGCAGCGATGCGCGAGAAATCCACCCCCGGCAGCAGCCCCAGCCCATTGCCGAACACCAGCACCAGCACATAACCGAAGCCGAGCGCGATCAGCACCGCCAGCCGCCGCGTCGCGTTCTGCCCGTAAGCCGACACCAGCGCCATGCACAGCACCGTCGCCAGCGCGATGATCATATGCGGGCTCGACCCCTTCAACTGCCCGATGGCCACGGGCGCGAGGTTCAGCCCGATCGCCACCCCGATGGCCCCCGTCACCGCCGGCGGCATCAGCTTTTCGACCCAGCCCGAGCCGATGGCCATGACCGCAAGCCCGATGGCTGCATAGACCGCGCCTGCCACCACGATCCCGCCAAGCGCGGTCGCGAGGTTCGGGTTCGGCCCGCCGCCCGCATAGCCGGTCGCCGCGATCACCACCGCGATGAAGGCGAAGGACGAGCCCAGATAGGACGGCACCCGCCCGCCGGTCACGACAAAGAAGATCAGCGTCCCGATCCCCGAAAAGAATACCGCGACATTGGGGTCGAACCCCATCAGCAGCGGCGCGAGGATGGTCGAGCCGGCCATCGCCAACAGGTGCTGGATGCTCATCGGAATGGCGGCGGCGGTCGGCAGTCTTTCGTCAGGCATGACGGTGGCGCCCGTGGCAGGTCGCCAGGCGGGGAAATAGCCCATCACGAATCTCCGGATATGAAGCGATGGCGCTTCATGCCGGGGCGCGGCGAAAAATGCCAGTGTTACAACGCGCTCCGCCGCGTCAGTCGGCGGATTTTTCGGCCAGCGTCAGCCATTCCTCTTCGGCTGCGTCCAGCGCCTGCTGGCGTTCCGACAGGGCGTCGGTGGCCTTTTGCGCCTTGGCGGGCGCGTCGGCATAGATCGCCGCGTCAGACAGGAAGTCGGACAGCTTCGCGATCTCGGCCTCAAGCCGGGCGATGATCGCGGGCAGCGCGTCGAGGCGGTGCTTTTCGGTAAAGCTCAGCCCCGGCTTTTGCGCCCGCGATGGCGCGGGTTCGGCGCGCGCTGGCGTCGCGGCGGGGCGGGCGGCGGGTTCCGGCTCGGGCAGCGCGGTATCGGTGCGCTGGACGAGGTAATCGCTGTAGCCGCCGGCATAGATCACCGCGCGACCATCGCCCTCCATCGCCACGGTCGTTGTGGCGACCCGGTCGATGAAGTCGCGGTCGTGGCTGACCAGCAGCACCGTGCCGTCATATTCGCCCAGAATATCCTGCAGCAGGTCCAGCGTTTCCACGTCCAGATCGTTGGTCGGCTCGTCCAGCACCAGCAGGTTGGACGGCCGGGCCATGATCCGGGCCAGCAGCAGGCGGGCCTTTTCCCCGCCCGACAGGCTGCCGACCGGGGCGTGGACTTGGGAATCGTCGAACAGGAAGTCCTTGAGATACCCCACCACATGACGCGGCGTGCCGCGCACCATCACCTGATCCGACCGGCCCGAGACCGACATCGACGGGTCCGCCACCATCGCGTCCCACAGGCTAAGATCCGGGTTCAGCGCGCTGCGGGCCTGATCGAAGACCGCGATATCCAGATTGGTGCCGTGGATCACCTGCCCCTGATCGGGCGCGATCTCGCCGGTCAGCATCTTGATCAGCGTCGTCTTGCCGATCCCGTTGGGGCCGACAAATGCCACCCGGTCGCCGCGCAGGATGCGCAGATCGAAGGGGCGCAGGATGATCCGCTCGCCAAAGGATTTCGCGATGCCCTGCGCCTCGATCACGCGCTTGCCCGATTGCGACCCGGCGTCGAATGCCATGGCCGCGGTGCCCTGACGGCGGATCTGGGCGGCGCGTTCGGCGCGCAGCGCCTGCAGCGCCCGCACCCGGCCCATATTGCGCTTGCGCCGGGCGCTGATGCCTTCGACGGCCCAACGCGCCTCGGCTTTGATCTTGCGGTCCAGCTTGTGGCGGGCGTCGTCCTCGGCGGCCCAGATCTCTTCGCGCCAGTCCTCGAAGGCGGAAAAGCCCTTGTCCTGACGCCGGATCTCGCCCCGGTCGATCCACAGCGTCGCGCGGGTCAGGGCGCGCAGAAAGGCGCGGTCATGGCTGATCAGCACAAATGCGGCGCGGCTGCGCGACAGCTGATCTTCCAGCCAGGTGATCGCCTCGATATCCAGATGGTTGGTCGGCTCGTCCAGCAACATCAGTTCCGGCGCCTCGGCCAGCAGCCGGGCGAGCGCGGCGCGCCGACGCTCGCCCCCCGATGCGGTGGCGACCGGGCGGTCGGCGTCGAATTTCAGCCCCTCGGCGGCCATCTCGACGCGGTAACTTTCCGATGGCGCCAGCCCCGCCCCGGCGAAATCGCCAAGCGTTTGAAAGGCGGACAGGTCCGGGTCCTGCTCCATATAGCCGACGCGGACGCCTGCGGGGGTCACGACCTCGCCCCGGTCGGGTTCGACCAGCCCCGCCATGACCTTCATCAGCGTCGATTTCCCCGAACCGTTGCGCCCGACCAACGCCACCCGGTCGCCCGGTTGCAGGGTCAGGTTCAGCTCGTTGAAGACGGGATCGCCGCCGAAGCCAAGCGAGATGTCGGTCAGTTGCAGGAGGGGAGCGCGTGCCATGCCCCGGCAGTTACCGCCCCACCCCGCCCGCGTCAATCGCGCCTGGGGACACCGCGCCTTGCAGCCGGCCGCGATTTCGGCTGATCTGCGTCGGCACGAGCGGACAACAGGGGCAGGCATGGCGCAGAAGATCATCATCGACACCGATCCGGGGCAGGATGACGCGGTGGCGATCCTGCTGGCGCTCGCCTCGCCCGAATTGCAGGTGCTGGGGATCACGACGGTTGCGGGCAATGTGCCGCTGCCGCTGACCACCCGGAACGCGCGGCTGATCGTGGGGCTGTCGGGCCGCAATGATGTGCCGATCCTTGCCGGCTGCGACGCGCCCCTGTCGCGCAAGCTGGTGACGGCGGAAAACGTGCACGGCCAGACCGGGCTGGACGGGATCGATCTGGGCGAGCCGGACTATCCGCTGACGCCGGGCGACGGGGTCGATTTCATCATCGAGACGCTGCGGCGAGAGCCGGCCGGCAGCGTCACCCTGGTCCCCATCGGTCCGCTGACCAATATCGCGCAGGCGATGATGCGCGCGCCCGACATCGTGCCGCGCATCGCGCAGATCGTGCTGATGGGCGGCGCCTATTTCGAGGTCGGCAACGTCACCCCCACGGCCGAGTTCAACATCTATGTCGATCCCGAGGCGGCGGCCCATGTCTTTGCCGCGGGCGTCGATCTGGTGGTGATGGGGCTGGACGTCACCCACAAGGCGCTGACCTCGCCCGATTGGGTGGCGGGGATGCGCGCGCTTGGGACGCGGACCGGCGAGGCGGTGGCAAGCTGGACCGGCTTTTTCGAGCGTTACGACCGCGTCAAATACGGCTCGGAAGGGGCGCCGCTGCATGACCCCTGCACCATCGCCTATCTGCTGCGCCCGGAACTCTTCTCGGGCCGCCGCATCAATGTCGAGATAGAGTTGCAGGGACGTTATACGACGGGCATGACCGTCGCCGACTGGTGGGGCGTCAGCGGTCGCCCCGCCAACGCGCTGTTCATGAACCAGATCGACCGCGACGGGTTCTTTGCGCTGCTGACGGAACGGATTTCGACGCTGCCGTGACCCGGCGTCAGGGGGTCGTGCGGGCCTGATCCTCGGGTTCGGAAGGACTCGCATCTCTGACCGGCGCAGGCGTCTCCGCCGCCGCGCCCGTCGCTGTCGCCGCATCGCCCGGCAATTCGGGCAGCGGCCCGCCCTCGCCCAGGGTCTCGTCCATGCGCCGCACCAGTTCGGCGGTGATGTCGGCGGTCGAGATCGCCAGCAATGTCTGCCGCCGGTCCAGCACGATGGCCGCGTCGCGTTCCTGCATCAGCGCGGTCACCACCGGCAGCGACGCCTCGAGAAAGGCCGAGCGGTCCGCATCAGCGCGGGCGTTCAGCGCCCGCACCGCTTCGGCCCGGTCGCGCCGGACCTGCTGGGCGCGGGCATCGAAAGCCTCGGCCTTCTTGCGGAATGCGGCGGGATCTAGGGTCGGGCGCTCCGCGCTCAACGCCTGTTCCTCGGCCGTCAACTGGGCTTCCAGCCGCTTGTTCTCGGCCTCGATCTCGCGGGCGGCGGTCTTCAGCTGCTCTTGCGACCTCTTGCCCCAGGCCGAGGCGTCATAGGCCTGCTCGACATCCAGAACCAGCACCGCCACCGGCATCGGCGGCGGCTCGGCGGGGTCGTCCGGTTCCTCGACCACCGCATCTTCCGCCGGTTCCGGCAGGGGCACCACCGCGTCCGTGACGGGCGCAAGCGCTGCGCCCTCTGTCACCTCTTGCGCGGCCACAGGCGCGCCAAGGGACAGCGCCAGCAGCGCCGCCCCCAGCCAGACCCCGGCCCGAACCCGCATCAGAAGCGCGTCGACAGCGTCAGGTCGAAGTTCTGCGTCTCGTCGTAATCTTCCTTTTTCACCGCTTTCGAGAAGTTCATCCGCAGCGGCCCGATGGGCGTGGTCCAGAACAGCGACACCCCGACCGCCGCGCGGACATTCATCGAATCGTCCACGTCGCGGCCATAGGTCTCGTCCAGACCCCAGATCGAGCCGACATCGGCGAACAGGCCGCCGGTCAGCCCGTATTCCTCGGGCAGGCCCAGCGGGAACTGCGCTTCGGCGCGGGCGACCCAGTAATAGTTGCCGCCCAGAGCGTCCTGGTTTTCGGCTTCCAGATCGCGCGGGCCGATGCCGTTCGATTCAAAGCCACGGATGCGCTGCCCGTTGAACCGGTCCAGCACCCGGCTGGTCTGATCGTCCAGCATATGGACGGCGCCGGCCTCGAGCTGCGCGCGCATGGTGACATTCGGACGCCAGGCGGTCGATTCCACCCCGGCGGTCAGGATCGAGGTCACCGATTTGACGTCGCCGCCCAGCCCGGCGAAGTCCTGCGTGAAGCCCAGCTTGGTCGCCGTGCGCGGGTTCAGACCGAAACGGCGGCTGTCATAGCTGTAGCTGTAGCCCAGAACCGAGCTCCACAGCCCGCCCTCTTCCTCTTGCAGGATGGGCGAGGAGTCCTCGGTCACGTCGAACAGCGTATCCTTGGACAGGCGATACTGCACCTCGAGCCGGCCGGATTTCGAGATCGGGAACTGCAAGCCGGTCGAGAAGCCCACCGCGCGGGTGTTGTATTTCGCGTTGTCCTGATCCGTCTCGCGGTAATAACCCGAGAAGCGGAAGCGCAGGTCGCGCGACAGGAAGAACGGCTCGGCAAAGGTGAAGGTGCCCGATCGCGAGCCTTTCGTGGTCGACAGCCCAAGCGCGAGTTCCTGTCCGCGACCCAGAAAGTTGCGCTCGCTGAGGCCGAGGTTCAGGCCGACGCCCGAGCTGCGGCCATAGCTGGCGCCGAATTCCAGCGTCCCGGTCGGCTGCTCCTCGACGTTGACATCGACGATCACCTGCTCGGGGCTGGACCCCTCGCGCGTGTCCACGCTGGCATCGGCGAAATAGCCAAGCGCGCGGATGCGTTCGGCCGAGTTGCGGATTTCGCGCGGGTTGAAGGGGTCGCCTTCGACGGTGCCGAACTGACGGCGGATGACCTCGTCCAGCGTGGTGGTGTTGCCCTCGATGTCGATGCGCTCGACAAAGACGCGCGGGCCGCGGGTCAGCGCGAACGTCAGGTCCAGCGTCTGGTTGCGCGGGTTGCGCGTCACGCGCGGCTCGATATTGACGAAATCGAGCCCGGCTTCCAGGGCGATGGTCTCCATCCGGCGGATGCTGACGTCGATGATCTCGGGCGAGTAATAGCTGCCGCTCTTGACCCGGTTCTGGGCGCGGAAGGGGGTCGCATCGACGCCGGGGATCTCGGACACGGTGTCGATCTGGCCGAAGCGGTAACGCGGGCCTTCCTCGATCTGGTAGGTGACGTAGAAGGCGTCGCGTTCGCGCGCGATTTCCGGCGCCACGCCCTGCACTTTGAAGTCGGCAAAGCCCTGCGAGCGATAGAAATCGGTCAGCAGCTTCTGGTCCAGCGTCAGCCGGTCGGGGTTGAAGGTGTCGCTGCGGATGAAGGTCCGCAGGATGCCCGCCTGCTTGGTCTGCAGCACGTTGCGCAGGCGGCGGTCGGAAAAGCTGCGATTGCCGGTGAAGCCGATGCGCTCGATCTCGGTCACGTCGCCCTCGCGGACCTCGAACACCAGATCGACCCGGTTGCCCGAGCGCGGGATGACCTTGGGCGAGACGCGCGCCGCCAGCCGGCCCTGCGCCGAATAGGCCTGCGCGATGTTGGACGCATCGCGTTCCGCCTGCGCCGGCGAATAGACCCGCCGCGCCTGCGACGAGGTGATGGTCGCCAGCTCGTCATCCTTGATCCGGCGGTTGCCCTCGAAGGTGATTCGGTTGATCGTCGGCCATTCCTTGACCTGAATGACCAGCGTGCCGCCCTGCGGCGTCACCGAGACGCTTTCGAACAGGCCGGAGTTCTGGATGCGTTGCAACGCGTCGTTGACCTCGCCCGCCGAGACATTCGTGCCGCGCATGATGTTGGCGAACGAGATGATGGTCTCGGGCTCGATGCGTTCATTGCCCTCGATCCGGATCTGGTTGAACACATAGGCCCAAGCCTGCCCCGGCACGGTCAGCGCCGGAACAGCCCCGGCCAGTCCCGCGATCAGCGCCATCGCGCAGCTGCTGCGTTTCAGTTTCATCCTGCCTGCCCCTTTATGTCGGCTGAGGCGCAGCTTCGCGCCAATTTTGCCTGCAAAACTACAGGCGCGCGGGGGGCAAAGTCAAAACCCGAATTGCCGTTTCAGCACCTTAGGTCGTTGCTGAGGCCGAAAATCATCAGCCCCAGCACCAGCGCCAGCCCGATGCTGGTCAACAGCCCCATGATCCGCGGCGAGGGCGGTCGCCCGGTGATCGACTCATAGGCGTAAAAGGCCAGATGCCCGCCATCCAGCACCGGGATCGGCAGCAGGTTCAGAAACCCGATGGCCACCGACAGGATCGCGATCCACCAGATGAAGTTGCCGATGCCGGCATCTGCGGCCTGCCCGGTCGTCTCGGCGATGGTCAGCGCGCCGGACAGATTGCAGGCGCCGATCTGGCCGCTGATCATCGCCCACAGCCCGGTCAGGCTGGACATGATGATGCTGCCCACCTGCCCCACGCCCTGCCACAAGGCGGTCAGCGGCCCGACCGAGGTCGTCGCGGGCTCGAAATAGCTGCCGCCGGAAATGCCGATCAGCCAGCGCTTTTCGTAGCCGCCATCCGCCAGCGGCAGATCCTGCTGGCGCGGCTCCAGCGTCACGTCGATTTCGGTGCCGTCGCGCCAGATCAGCAGCGACAGGGGCGCGCCGGCCGCGGCCTCGACCAGCGGGCGGATCTGGTCGAAACGATGGATCGGCGTCTCGTCGATGCGCAGGATCACGTCGCCCGCGCGCAGCCCGGCCTGCGCCGCAGCACTGCCCGGCGCCACGCCGCCGATGCGGTTGGGCAGCGGGTCGGGGCCGCGCACGGTCGTCTCGACCCCGTCGCGGCGCACGCGCCAATCCTGCGAGGGCGCGGCAGGCAGCGTCTCGGTCACGGTCAGCAGATCGCGCCATTCCCCGACCGGCCGGCCGCCCACGCCGATGATCTCGTCACCGGGGCGCAGCTGGTTCTGGACCTCGGCCGGGGCGGGCAGGACCGCGCCCACGGTGGGCGCCTCGACCGGCACGCCCTGCACCAGCAGGAAGCCGGCAAAGATCAGCGTGGACAGGATGAAGTTGAAGACCGGCCCGGCCGCCACGGTGGCGCTGCGCGCCCAAAGCGGGGCGCCGTCCAGCGTCTGGCGGCGCAGGGCTGGATCGACGGCCACGCCCTCGCCCGCGCTGGCCGCGTTGCTGTCGCCCAGAAAGCGGACATAGCCGCCAAGGGGCAGCGCCGCGACCTGCCATTCCGTCCCGCGCCGGTCGCGGCGCGAGAACAGGCGCGGGCCGAAGCCGATGGAAAACACCTCGGCGCGGATGCCGGACCAGCGCCCGACGATGTAATGGCCGAATTCATGGACCGCGACGATCACCGACAGCGCGATCACGAACGCCGCCAGCGTCCAGATCCCGCCGCCCAGACCCGCCAACAAACCGCCCATGTCCGCCATCCTTACCGCCTTGCCTCGCGCACGGCCCATGCCGCCGCGAATTGCCGCGCCTGCTGGTCCCAATCCAGCACCGACGCCAGGTCCATAGGGGATGTGGCGAAGCCTGGGCGTGCCGTCAAGGCATCCAGCGTGGCCTCAACCGCCGAGGCCATGTCGGTGAAGCGGATGCGCCCGGCCAGAAAATCGTCTAGCGCCTGCTCTTTCGCGGCGTTCAGCACCGCACCCGACGCGCCGCCCGTCTGCATCACCTGCCGCGCCAGCCGCAGCGCCGGCCAGCGCTCCTCGTCCGGGGCGCGAAAGCTGAGCGAGCCGATCGCCGCAAGGTCCAGCCGCGCGACCGGCAGATCGGCGCGGTCCGGCCAGTGCAGCGCATAACCGATGGCGTGGCGCATGTCGGGCGGGCCGAGATGCGCGAGCGTGCCGCCATCCTTGTGGCTGACCAACGCGTGCACGATGGATTCCGGGTGGACCAGCACCTTGATCCGCGCCGGGTCAATGCCGAAAAACTCTTGCGCCTCAATCAGTTCCAGCGCCTTGTTGAACATCGACGCGCTGTCGATGGTGATCCGCTGCCCCATCGCCCAGTTCGGATGGGTCGAGGCCTCGGCCACGGTGGCATCGGCCAGCCGCTCCAGCGGCCAGTCGCGGAAGGCGCCCCCGGATGCGGTGATGGTCACAGCCTCGACAGAGTCGAGGTTATCGCCGCCAAGTGCTTGAAAGATCGCGGAATGTTCGGAATCAACCGGCAGGATGCGCGCGCCGCTGCGCTGCGCCGTGGCCATGACCAGCCGCCCCGCCGTGACCAGCGATTCCTTGTTGGCCAGCGCCAGCGTTCCGCCCCGTTCCAGCACGCGCAGCCCCGGCGCCAGCCCGGCCGCGCCGATAATCGCGGACAGCGTCCAGTCGGCGGGCCGGTCGGCGGCCTCGACCAGGGCTGCGGGCCCGGCGGCGGCGTCGATCCCGCTGCCCGCCAGCGCCTCGCGCAGGTCGTTCAGCCGCTCGGGATAGGCGGTGACGGCGATCTCGGCCCGCAAGGCGCGGGCCATCTGCGCCAGCCGGGCGATATTGGCGCCCCCGCTCAACGCGACGACGCGCCAGCGGTCCGGCCCGCCGTCATGCATCAACAGGTCAAAGGCGCTTTCGCCGATGGACCCCGTCGCGCCGAAGATCGAGACCGACCTCACAGCCCGACCTGCGGCAGCCTCAGCAGCCAGCTTGCCACCATCACCGCCAGCACCGCTCCCGACACCGCGTCGAAGCGGTCCATGAAGCCGCCATGGCCGGGGATCAGGTTCGAGCTGTCCTTGACCCCGGCCCGCCGCTTCAGCCAGCTTTCCGCGATGTCGCCCAGCTGACCCGCCAGCGCGACAAAGGGCGAGATGATGATCAGCCCGACCTCGGCCATGCCAAGCGCCCAGAGCAGCGTGGCAAACAGGACCGCGCCGATCCAGCCCGCCACCGTGCCTGACCATGTCTTTTTCGGGCTGATGCGCGGCCAAAATTTCGGCCCGCCGATGATGCGTCCGGCGAAATAGCCCAGCACATCGGACAGGATCACCACCCCCATCAGCCACAGGATAAAGGGCAGCCCGTATTCCTGCCGCAGATGGACCAGTTCGAACCCCACCGCCATGATCGCGGTGCCGAACAGCGCATAGGTCAGCCGGTCGCGGGGGATGGCGCCCGGCACACCCGCGCCGACCGGGATCAGCAGCACCGGCAGCGCGAAGACGGGCGGAAGGCCAAGTGCGGCGAACAGCGACAGCCCCGCGATCACCGCCAGCACCACCGGACGCAGGCGTCCGGCCGGCGTCGTGAGCCGCGCCGGACCGCGCCAGCCGGTCATTCGGGCCAGTTCCCAGAAGGTCAGCGCCATGAACAGCGCCACCCCGCCCCACAGATAAACCCCCTGCGCCAACGCCAGCGCGACACCGATCGCGATCAGCACCGCGGCCGAGACTACGCGCCGCGTCAGATCACCCCATTTGCCTGCATCCGCCATCGCGCGCAGCCCCCGTTGTCGATTGAGCAGCCGCCCTAGGTGCCGCCAAAGCGGCGGTCGCGCAGGCCGAAGCGGTCTAGGATCTCGGCCAGATGCGCCGGCGTGAAATCCGGCCACAAGGTCGGCGTGAATTCATATTCCGCATAGGCCGCCTGCCAGGGCAGGAAGTTCGACACCCGCGTCTCGCCCGAGGTGCGGATCACCAGATCGGGATCGGGACAGCCGGCGGTGTCGAGGCAGTCGGACAGATCGGCCTCGGTCGGGGTCGCGACCGCACCCGAGGCGATGCGCTGCGCCAGACGCTGCGCCGCGCGCAGCATCTCGTCGCGGCCGCCGTAATTGATCGCGACCGTCAGGTTCAGCCGCATGTTGCCCGCCGTCCGCGCCTCGATCCCCGCCATCAGGGCCTGCAGCTTGGGGTCGAGCCGTTCGCGCGCGCCGATGAAGCGCAGCCGCACGCCTTCGGCCGACAGCCCGTCGGCCTCGCGCTCGATATAGCGGCGGAAGATCTTCATCAGACCCAGCACCTCTTCGGTCGAGCGCTTCCAGTTCTCGGTCGAGAAGGCATAGACGGTCAGCCAGTTCACCCCCATGTCGGGGCAGGCGCGGACAATCTGCTTGACGCGCTCGGCCCCGCGGCGGTGGCCGACCAGGCGCGGCCAGCCGCGTTCCACGGCCCAACGGCCATTGCCGTCCATGATGATGGCGACGTGACGCGGGACGGGCTGTCCGTCCATGCTGGCGGCTGCGTTCAGCGCCATGGTCAGACCTGCATGATTTCGGCCTGTTTCGTTTCCAGCGACTGATCTACGCGGGCGATCATCCGGTTGGTCAGGGACTGGACCTCGTCTTCCCACAGCTTCTGGTCATCCTCGGACATGCCGGCGGCCTTGGCCTTCTTGATCTTGTCCATGCCGTCGCGGCGCACGTTGCGGATGGCGACGCGGGCGTTTTCGGCATATTGCGCCGCGACCTTGGTCAGTTCGCGGCGGCGTTCCTCGTTCAGTTCTGGGATCGGCAGCATGATGATGGTGCCGTTCAACTGCGGATTGATGCCCAGACCCGATTCGCGGATCGCCTTTTCGGCCCGCCCGACCAGCGCCTTGTCCCAGACGTTGATGGTGACCATGCGCGGTTCGGGCACGTTCACCGTGCCGATCTGGTTCAGCGGCGTCATTGAGCCGTAGGCGTCCACCATGATCGGTTCCACCATCGAGGCCGAGGCCCGCCCCGTGCGAAGGCTGGCAAATTCTTGCCGCAGCGAGTCCATCGCGCCATTCATGCGGCGTTCCAGATCGTCTGTGTCGATTTCCAGGTCGTCGGACATAGCGTGCCTCTTGATGCGTTGTCGCGCCGTTCTAACCCGACCCGGCGGACATGGCAAAGCAGTTTCGCCCCGCAGGCGTCAGGCGGCTGGTCGGGCCACCCCCGCAAGACGCCGCGAGCGCTTGACCAAACCCTGCCGCATGATAGCGTCTCGGTTCAGCAAACAAGGAATACGCGCATGGCCCTGGACCAGAAACCCGCGCCGAACGATCTGTCGGCCTATTGGATGCCCTTTACCGCCAACCGGTTCTTCAAGGCGAACCCGCGGATGGTGGTTGCGGCGCAGGACATGCACTATACCGCCGCCGACGGGCGGCAGGTGCTGGACGGCACGTCGGGGATGTGGTGCTCGAACGCGGGCCACGGCCGGCCGCGGATCACCGCCGCCATTGCCGACATGGCCGGACGGCTGGACTACGCGCCCGCCTTCCAGATCGGGCATCCCTCGGCGTTCGAGTTGGCCAACCGGGTGATCGCGCTGGCGCCGGACAACATGGCGCATGTGTTTTTCACCAACTCCGGGTCCGAGGCCGTGGATACGGCGCTGAAGATCGCGCTCGCCTATCACCGGATGAAGGGCGAGGGGACGCGGTCGCGCCTGATCGGGCGCGAGCGGGGCTATCACGGCGTCGGCTTCGGCGGCATCTCGGTGGGCGGGATCGTCAACAACCGCCGCTTCTTCGGCAATGCGCTGGCTGGGACCGACCATCTGGCACATACGCATCTGCCGGAAAACGCCTATAGCAAGGGCCAGCCCGAACATGGCGCGCATCTGGCGGACGAGCTGGAACGGCTGGTGACGCTGCACGGGGCCGAGAATATCGCCGCCCTCATCGTCGAGCCGATGGCCGGATCGACCGGCGTGCTGCTGCCGCCCAAGGGCTATCTGCAAAAGCTGCGCGAGATCACCCGCAAGCACGGCATCCTGCTGATCTTCGACGAGGTCATCACCGGCTTCGGCCGTCTGGGCACCGCCTTTGCGGCGCAGTATTTCGGCGTCGAGCCGGACATGATCACCTGCGCCAAGGGGCTGACGAACGGCGTCATTCCTATGGGGGGCGTCATCGTCTCCGCCGAGATCCACGACGCCTTCATGAAGGGGCCGGAACACGCGATCGAGCTGTTCCACGGCTATACCTATTCCGGCAACCCGGTCGCCTGCGCCGCCGGTCTGGCTACGCTGGACACCTATGCCGAGGAAGGGCTGCTGACCCGCGCCGCCGATCTGGCCGATGTGTGGCAAAACGCGCTGCACGGGCTGCAGGGCCTGCCCCATGTCATCGACATCCGCAATCTTGGCCTTGTCGGCGCGGTCGAACTGGCCCCGATCGAGGGCGCACCGGGCAAACGCGCCTTCGACGTCTTCCTGCGCGCCTTCGATGCCGGGATTTTGGTGCGCGTGACCGGCGACATCATCGCGCTCTCGCCGCCCCTGATCGTCAGCAAGGAGCAGATCGAGGAACTGACCGGCAAGCTGGCCGAGATCCTGAAGGCCACCGACTGACGCAAGACCGGGCGCGTCAGCCCGTGGGGCGCGGCATTTCCCCGCGCCCCTGAAGCCCCCCACTTGCGCGGGCGGGAAAGCGGCGGCAAAAGCCCCTCATGCCAGAGATTTCGCCCCCGACCGCGCCGCCGCAAAACGCCCATTCCGCGCTCGATGACGCGCAGGGGATCGCCTATGGCAGCCTGATGGCCGCGCTCAGCATCGTGGTGCTGACGCATCTGGGCTTTGTCACCGGGCAGACGGCGGGGATCGCGCTGCTGATTTCCTATACCACCGGCTGGGACTGGGCGCCGGTGTTCTTTGTCGTGAACCTGCCCTTTTACTGGGTCGGCTGGAAACGCTTTGGCCCGCTATTCGTGGCGAAAAGCCTGTTCGCGGTCACGCTCACCTCGGCGCTGGCGGCGGTGCTGCCGCACTATATTGCCTTTTCGACGCTGTCGCCGGCGCTTGGCGCGATCCTGATCGGGGCGTTGACCGGGGCCGGGCTGATTGCGCTGTTCCGCCACGGCGCGAGCCTTGGCGGCATCGGCATCGTGGGCCTGTATATCCAGGACGCCACCGGCTTCCGGGCGGGCTGGGTGCAGATGCTGGTCGATGCGGCGATCTTTGGCGCGGCGCTGTTCCTGCTCGACCCCGTCGCGGTCGGCTGGTCGTTTCTGGGCGCGGTCGTGGCCAACCTGACCATCGCGATCAATCACCGCCGCGACCGCTATATCGTCTGATCGCTTTGGAAATGTTCGGGAACCTGCTGGATCACCGCGACGTTACGTCCTTGAAAGTTGCAGGAAAGGGACTGACATGAACTCGATCATCTATATCGTCGGCCTGGTGGTCGTGGTGTTGATCATCCTGTCGCTGCTGGGCCTGCGCTAGGTCCGCCAAAGGCGACACGAACGACACCGGACACGACAGACAGACGGGGGCGCGGTGGCCAGGACAGGCATCCGCGCCCTTGCTGCATTCGCCCCGCCCCGACTGTCCGCCAGACTATCGACTCGCCATCGTGGCGCCGCTGCGTTAGGGCAACGCAAGTTTTTTCCAACAGGCTGTTCCATGGATATCCGCAATATCGCCATTATCGCTCACGTCGATCACGGCAAGACGACCCTCGTCGACCAACTGCTGCGGCAGTCGGGCAGCTTCCGCGAAAATCAGGCCGTGGCCGAGCGGGTGATGGACAGCAATGACATCGAGCGCGAACGTGGCATCACCATCCTTGCCAAGGCGACCTCGGTCGAATGGCGCGGCACGCGGGTCAATATCGTCGACACGCCCGGCCACGCCGATTTCGGCGGCGAGGTCGAACGCATCCTGTCCATGGTCGATGGCGTCTGCCTGCTGGTCGATGCCGCCGAAGGGCCGATGCCGCAGACCAAGTTCGTGACCTCCAAGGCGCTGGCCCTGGGGCTGCGTCCCATCGTGCTGCTGAACAAGGTGGACAAGCCCGCGGCCGAACCTGAACATGCGCTGAACGAGGTGTTCGACCTGTTCGCCAATCTGGGCGCCACCGACGAACAGCTTGATTTCCCGCATCTCTATGCCTCGGGCATTGGCGGTTGGGCGGTCGAGAACCTTGATGACGAGCGCAAGGATATGGCGCCGCTGTTCGACCTGATCCTCAAGCATGTGCCCTCGCCCAATCAGATCGAGCAGCGCGACGATCCGTTCCGAATGCTGGCCGTGACGCTGGGGGCGGATCCGTTCCTGGGCCGCATCCTGACCGGCCGGGTCGAGGCCGGGCAGGCCCGCGCCGGCGACACCGTCAAGGTGCTGAACCGCAAGAATGAACGGGTCGAGCAGTTCCGCATCTCGAAAGTTCTGGCCTTCCGCGGGCTGAGCCAGCAGGCCATCGACCACGCCGAGGCGGGCGATATCGTCAGCCTCGCCGGCATGTCCAAGGGCACCGTCGCCGACACGATCTGCGCGCTCGAGGTCGAAGCCGCCCTGCCCGCGCAGCCCATCGACCCGCCGACGATCAGCGTGACCTTTGGCATCAACGACTCTCCGCTGGCCGGACAGGACGGCAAGAAGGTGCAATCCCGCGTCATCCGCGAGCGCCTGATGAAAGAGGCGGAATCCAACGTCGCCATCCGCGTCGACGACACCCCCGGCGGCGAGGCCTTCGTCGTCTCGGGCCGCGGCGAATTGCAGATGGGCGTGCTGATCGAGAACATGCGCCGCGAGGGGTTCGAGCTGTCGATCAGCCGCCCCCGCGTCATCTATCGCGAGGAAAACGGTCAGCGGATGGAACCGGTCGAAGAGGTCATCGTCGACGTCGATGACGATTACACCGGCGTCGTCATCGAAAAGCTGACCGGCGACCGCAAGGGCGAGATGATCGACATGCGCCCCGCCGGCCACGGCAAGACCCGCATCGTCGCCCATGTTCCCTCGCGCGGGCTGATCGGCTATCACGGCGAATTCATGACCGATACGCGCGGCAATGGCGTGCTGAACCGGCTGTTCCACGGCTGGACCCCCTACAAGGGCGCCATCCAGGGCCGCCGTCAGGGCGTGCTGATCAGCATGGAGAACGGCGTTTCGGTCGCCTATGCGCTGTGGAACCTTGAAGAGCGTGGTCGCCTGTTCATCGGCGCGCAAGAGCAGGTCTATACCGGCATGATCATCGGCGAGCACAGCCGCGACAATGACCTCGAGGTGAACCCGCTGAAGGGGAAAAAGCTGACCAACGTCCGCGCCTCGGGCACGGACGAGGCGGTTCGGCTGACCCCGCCCATCCGCATGTCGCTGGAAGAGGCCATCGCCTATATCGCCGATGATGAGCTGGTCGAGGTCACGCCCAAGAACATCCGGCTGCGCAAGCGCCATCTGGACCCGCATGAGCGCAAGCGTCAGGCGCGGGCAGAGTAAGCCAGACAGGTCCACGACCATCCCGGCCGTCCCTTCGGGGGCGGCCTTTTTCGTCGCTCACTCGCCGAAGATCTGCGTGATCCAGCCATTGATGCGCGTGGCCAGCGGCGCGGTCTGGCCGGGCGACAGGATATCCCCGGCAATGACATGAGAGTCCGGGTCGTCGCCGGGTCCCAGCGTGACCGACACCCGCGTCACCTGCCCGCCCCAGCCTTGCAGCACCGCCTCGGTCGCCTTTGGGTCCACGATGCGGTCGGCATCGGAAAAAAGCGCCAGCAGGGGTTGGGTGGCGGTGCTGTAATCGGCCCGCCGCGCCTCGGCCACCATGGCCGCCATCGACAGCGCGGCGGTGGGTGGGTAACAGCTCGTCCAATAGTCGCGATGGGCGTCGTTGCGCGGCTCGAAACAGCGTTCGCGCCCCGCGATCAGCGGCAGCCAGTGCCGGGCCAGCGGCTGGCGCAGCAGGAACAGCCCGCGCGCCTGCATCGCGAAATTGGGCGAGACCAGCACCACCGCGTCGATCGCCGGCCCCAGTTCCGGGTCGCGCGCCGCCAGCGCCGCCAGGGTGCCGCCGGTCGAGGTGCCGATCACCACCACCTTCTCGCCCAGGCGCTGACCGATGGCGATGGCCTCGGCCACGTCACGCGCCCAGTCATCGACGCGGGCGTTGTCCAGCGAGCCGCCATCCATGCCATGCCCGGTCAGCCGGGCGAAATAAAGGTTCGCCCCCCGCCATGCCGCGATCAGGTCCGGCACCGGGCGCAGCTCTTGCGAGGTCGCGGAAAACCCGTGCAGATAGATCAGCGCAATCGGGGTCTTCACCCCCGGCCGCCCGCCCCAGACGATGCGGCGCGCGACATCCGGGCGGATGCCGCTTTCCTCGGCATAAAGCCAGCTATCGAGGTTTTCGGGCAGGTCCGCGACGGGCGGCGGATCGAAACTGCCGTTTTCGCGCGGGGCAAAGGCCCAGATCAGGCCCAGCACCAGCAGCAGCACCGCCAGCAGCGACAGCATCACCGCCACCACCCGCCCCCGCCGGCGCGGCGGCGCGGCAGGCTTGCCACGCGCCGGCTTTCCCGCAGCGCGTGAGCCCTTTTTCGGGGCAGAGCGGCCCGATGCGGCATTGCGTTTAGCCACGCATGACCTCGGCCACCGCATCCTCGATCATCGTCAGGCAGTCGGGGTCCGAGAAACGGTGATCGGCGCCCTTGACCAGCAGCAGGCGCATGTCCGGGCAATCGGCGTGATCCAGCAGGCGCAGCGCCCATTCGACCGGCACCTCGGCATCCGCCGTGCCTTGCAGCAGCCGGACCTTGAAGGGCAGCGGCAAGGGGCGGTCCAGCACCAGGTGATCGCGGCCGTCCTCGATCAACCGGCGTGTGATCACATCGGGCTCGTCGGAATAGTCCGAGGGCAGCTGCCATTGCCCGTCGCGCAGCAGCGCCTCGCGCTGCGCCTCATCGGCGTTGGCCCAAAAGCCGTTTTCGGTGAAATCGGGCGCCGCCGCGATGCCGACCAGACCGGCCACGCGTTCGGGCATGGCACGCGCCAGCAACAGCGCGATCCAGCCGCCCATGCTCGAGCCGACCAGCACCTGCGGCCCCGTGGTCAGGCCGCTGACCGCAGCCATCGCGTCCGCCGCCCAGTCCCCGATGCTGCCATCCTCGAACCGGCCCGCGGATTCGCCGTGGCCCGAATAATCCAGACGCAGAAACCGATACCCCTGCGCCCGCGCCCAGCCCGCCAGATGCTCGGCCTTGGTGCCGCGCATGTCGGACCGGAAGCCGCCCAGAAACACCACGCCTGGCACATCCTCCCGGCCGGGGATCAGGTCATAGGCGATGCGGCGGCCCTGCGGCCCGTCCATAAATTCGGTCATGCTCAGCGTTCCGTCAGTTTCAGTTCGATCCGGCGGTTCCGGGCGCGGTTTTCGGGCGAGTCGTCGGGCGCCACCGGCCTTGTATCCGAGAATCCGGTCGGCGCCAGACGGTCGGCGGCAAAGCCCAACTCGTCCACCATATAGCGCACCACCGCAAGGGCGCGGGCCTGGCTCAGCTCCCAATTGTCGCGGTAGCGGCCAAGGCCGGATAGCGGCGTGCGGTCGGTGTGGCCGTCGACGCGGATCACCCAGTCGATCTCGGGCGGGATGGTGTCGGCGATCTCTTGCAGCATCTCGGTCACGCCGGCGATGCTGCGCTGCCCCTCGGGCGAGAGCGTGGCCTCGCCGGGGTCGAACAGCACCTCGGATTGCAGCACGAAGCGGTCGCCGACCACCTCGACCCCCTCGCGGCCCTGCAGGATCTGGCTGAGTCGGCCAAAGAATTCGCTGCGATAGCGCGCTAGATCGGCGGTTTCGGCTTCTAGCCGCGCGCGCTCGGCCTCTTCCAGCGCCAGCCGCCGCCGCTGTTCTTCGCTGGCCTTCAGCAGCGCCGCGTTCAGCTGCTGGCCCAGATCCTCCAGCCGGGTGGCAGTGGCGTCGCGGTCCTCTTCGGTCAGGTTCAGCGCCTGCTGGATCGAGGAAAGCTGCCGGTTCAGCGTCGCCACCTGCTGGTTCAGCAGCGCCACGCGGCGCTGCGCCTCGGTCGAGCTTTCTTCCTGATCGGCCAGCCGGTCCCGCGCCTGCGCCAGCAGGGCCGCCTGCCGCTCGGCTTCGGTTGTCGTCTGCTGAACCTGCGTTTCCAGATCGGCGCGGGCGGCGTCGGCGGCGGCGAGCAGGGTCAGCGTGTCCTCGGCCTCTTTCCGGGCCTGTTCCAGCGACAGCGTCATCGCGGTCAGTTCCGCTTCCGAGTTCTTCAGCCGCGCCCGCAACGCCTCGGCGGCGGCGGCCTCGGCCAGTCGGGCGGCCTCGGCCTCGTCCAGCGCCTCGCCCCGCGCCGACAGTTCGGTGCGGGTCTCGGCCAGCGCGGTCTGGGTTTCGGACAGGGTCGCGTCGGTTTCCGCCAGCGTCGCGCGGGTCTCGGCCAGCGCGTCGGCCTTTGCCTGATCGCTGGCCTCCAGATCGCGAACCAGAGCCTCCAGCGCCTCGCGGCGGGCGGCGGCCAGACGCGCGGCCTCGGCCTGGGCGTCGATTTCGGCGCGCGCCGCACTCAGCGCCTGTTCGGCGGTGCCGGCGCGGGCGGTCTCGGCGTCGCGGGACGCAATCAGCTGCGCCACCTGCGACTCGAAATCGACGATCTGCGCCTGCGCGCTGTCCAGTTCCGCCTGCGCGGTGTCGCGTTCGTCCTGGGTGATCGCCAGCGTCCCGGTCAGCCCGGCCACCTGATCGGTCAGCCGGTCAAGCTGGCTTTCCTGCCGGTCGACCGTGTCGCGCAGCACCGATTGCACGATCATGAAGATGGTGATGACAAACGTCAGCACCATCAGCAGCGCCGTCATGGCATCCACGAAGCCCGGCCAGATGGTCGAGGAGAAGCGGTTGCCGCCCCGGCTGCGCGACAGGGCCATCAGGACCGCCCCAACGCCCGCAGCGCCTCTGTCAGTTCGACGATCTCGCGGCGCAGTTCATTGTTCGAGGCCTGCCGCGCCGTCGCGGTTTCCTCGACCAGCCGCGCCATCGCCTCGTCGATGGATCGCAGATGCATCCGCGCCTCGTCGCTGCCCGGCGGTGTGGCTGCCACCCGCGCCAGCCGGTCCTGCGTCTCGGCCAGACGGCTTAACGCACGGCCGATCTCGATCATGTGGTCGGGGCGGGTTTCGGTGGCGCGCACCAGCTTGTCCTGCCCCGCCGCCAGCCGCGACATCGACTGCGCCATCTCGCCCATGCGGCCGACATTGGCCTCGGAATCGTCCAGCATGAACTGGCCCAGGCGTTCGACATTGCGCGCCATCAGCAGCACGCGCTCGTCGGCCTCGATGGCCTCTTGCTCGCGGATCTCGTCGCGTTCGGCATAGAAGGATTGCAGGTCGGACATCTGGCTGGCGATCTGGTCCAGAAAGCCCACGATGCTGGCCTGATCCAACCGCTCGCCGTCATCGCCGGCGATGCCAAGCCGGGTAAAGCCCGACAGCCACTCTTCCAGCTCGCGGTAAAAGCGGTTCTGGCCGTGGGTCGCAAACAGCTCCAGCAGCCCGACGACCAGCGACCCCGCCAGCCCCAGCAGCGACGAGGAAAACGCCACCGCCATGCCGCCAAGCTGCGCCTCAAGCCCCTGCATCAGCTTGTCGAAGACCTCGACCGCCGTCTGCCCCTCTTGCGGGGCGAGCGCGCGGATGGTGTTGACGACCGCCGGAACGGTCGTGGCGAGGCCGTAGAATGTGCCCAGAAGCCCCAGAAAGATCAGCAGATTCGCCAGGTAGCGGGTGATGTCGCGGGCCTCGTCGATGCGCGTCGCCACCGATTCGAGGATCGAGCGCGCCGATCCGGTCGAGATCACCCCCCCGATCGGCCCGCGCACCCCCAGCAGGGCCGCCAGCGGCGCCAGCAGACGCGGCGCGCTGTCCTGATCCGCGCCGATGGCCGACACACCCTTGGCGGTCGCGTTGCGGCGGCGTTCGGCGAACCGCTCGATCCAGCTGACCGAATGGATCAGCTGCGCGACCTGCCAGAAGCAGGCCAGAACCCCGGTGACGAACACGCCAAGGATCAGCCCGTTCAGCCACGGATTCGCCGCGAAAATCGGCAGGATGCGCCCATAGGCGAACCATCCGCCCGCCGCGACCAGCACCAGCACGATCACCATCAGCGCGATCTGGCGCAGCGGCTGGCTGAAATGCGGCTGGCTGACGCGGCGTTCCTGCGCCCGCCTTGCCGTCAACCGGCGCGAGGGGCGCGGTGTCTCGGCGCCCCGGTCGCTGGCGGGCTTTGGCGCAAGCAGCGACCGGGGCGCGGTGGTCTCTGCCTCACCCGCCGCATCCCCTGTCTCGCCCGCAGCCGCCTTCGACCTCGCCTCGTCCGTTGGTTTGGGGCCTTCGGGCGTGTCGTTACCGGGCGGCGGGTCCTGGCTCATGTCGCGTCTCCGGCAAGGGGTCGGTCGGGGTGGATCGGGGGCAAGTCTAGCAGTCTCAACGCGGCTGCCAACCGGCCAATTAGGGTGGCTGGCCGCACAGCTTGCGGACCTCGTCCGACAGCGCGTCCATTTCGGGATCGGGCAGGCCCAACTCGGCCAGATGCGAGGCAGTGTTGAACAAATAATCCCGGTTCGGCCCGCGCCAGCCCGCCGCCTGCGCGATGATGCGGGCCTGTTCCTGCGCGCACAGCCCGCCCGCGTAATGCGCGTGCTCGCGGATCATGACATAGGTGATCGCCTCGACCCGGCGACCGTCGGACAGATCGACCGGCAGGCGGGCCTCGCGATAGGCTTCGGTGGTCAGTTCCCTTGCGCGGACGGCGGCGATGACGTCGGGCCAGTGGTGGTCGTCGACGCGCAAGGCGACGCCGCGACAGACCGCGCCCTCGGCCGCGTCGAGGCCCAGGACCAGCCCCGGCTGATGCACGGTGCCGCGATACTGGATCGAGCGCAGGCAGAAGCTGCGATGCCAGCCCCACAAGGTCCCGACCACCCGTTCGGGCGGGGCAAAGCCCGGATCCCACATCAGTGATCCATATGCGAACAGCCAGTTCTGGTTCTGCAACGGCGCCCCCTTTTCCACGCGGACATTCTAGGCTTAGATGACAGCCGATCAACCCCGACCACACATCCCCGGACGGAGAGCGCGTTGAAATATCTGATGATCGCACTGGCCGTCCTTGCCCTGCTGCTGGGCGGCGCGTGGTTCGGGGGCGAGGCGCTGCTGGCCGGCGCCCTGCGCGACCGCCTGACCGCCGACGCGCCCCTTGCCGCGCAAAGCGTGCAGCCGCTGCGATCGGCCGGGCGGTTCGGGCTGCGGCTGGGGCCGATCGAGATGAGCGATGAGGGCCAGACCCTGACCGCGCCGGGGCTGGTGGTCTATACGTCGCTGTCAGCGCCGGACCGGCTGACCGTCGATCTGCCCGAAAGCCTGCGGATCGAGGCGCCAGAGCGGACCGTCGATCTGGGCTTTGGCAGCGGGCAGGTCCATGCCGCCGTCTCGCCCCTGCGCGGCATGGCGCTGCGCGAGGTGGGCGTGGCGGCCCAGGGTATGACCGTGGATGGCGCGCCGCTGTTCCAGACGCTGCAGGCGACCGCGACCCTGTCCCATATGGGCGGCGGCGCGCCGGCGGGGTCGCAGGCGAGCTATGCGCTGACGCTGCTGCTGGACGGGCTGCATCTGCGGAACGTGGCCGAGACGCTGCGGGTCGAGGGGCCGGGGCAGATCTGGCTCGACCGGCTGCCCGACCGGTCGCTGGCGCAGCAGGAGGGGCCGCCCCCGGCACTGACCGGCACGCAGACGCCGGGGCTGCGGATCACGTTGGGCGACGACGCGACGGCCCGGATCATCGGCCGGATCGAGGCCGACAGCGACGGTTTCGCCAGCGGTCAGGCGGCGCTTTATACCGCGCACGCGCAGGCGTTCATCGACCTTGCGGTCCAGACCGGGATGATCCCGCCGCAAAGCGCGGTGCTGGTGCGGACCCTGCTGATCGGGCTTTCGGATACCCATGCGGAACTGACGGAAGCCTCGGCCAGCGAGGCTGCCGGAACCACCGTCGGAACCCCCGCCGCGACCCCGGCATCACCGGCCATCCTGCCCCGCGACCCCATGCCGCCCCCGGCAGAGGGCGAGATCCGGCTGCTGCTGACGCTGTCCGACGGGCAGATGCGGCTTGGTCCCGTCCCCATCGGCGCGGCGCCGCGACTGCGGCCGTAACCGCTGCCGCCCGAAGCCGACAGATCGACCCGCCCGACGCTGATCGAGTGAAAACGCCTCGTCGCAAACCCGTGCGTCAGCCGCGAGGTTATCACCCCCTGCGGATCAGTGCGCCTCGGCCCAGTTGTCGCCGGTGCCGGCATCCACGACGATGGGGACCGACAGCTTGACGGCGGGTTCGGCGGCGCCCTCCATCACCTTGCGGGCGGCGCCGATCAGCGGAGTGCAGGCGTCCTCGCGCACCTCGAAGACCAGCTCGTCATGGACCTGCAGCAGCATCCGCGCCGGCAGGTCGCGGATCGCCTGCGGCATGCGGATCATGGCGCGGCGGATGATGTCGGCCGCCGCCCCCTGGATCGGCGCGTTGATCGCGGCGCGGCGCGCCCCGCCCGCGGCCGGACCCTTGGTGTCGATGCCGGGCGTCGGGATGCGGCGGCCGAAGATCGTGCGCACAAAGCCGTCGCGCCGGGCGTTGGCAACGGTGCGGTCCATATAGGCACGGATTTCCGGGAAACGCTGGAAATAGGTGTCGATGAAGGCCTGCGCCTCGGCCCGCGGGATGCGCAGATTGCGCGCCAGCCCAAAACCCGAGATGCCATAGATCACGCCGAAATTGATCGCCTTGGCCTGACGGCGGATCATCGGGTCCATGCCTTCGACGGGCACGCCGAACATCTGGCTGGCGGTCATGGCGTGAATGTCGATGCCGTCGCGAAACGCCTGTTTCAGCGCCGGGATGTCGGCGACATGGGCCAGCACGCGCAGCTCGATCTGGCTGTAATCGAGGCTGATCAGCTTGTGGCCGGGTGCGGCGATGAACGCCTCGCGGATGCGGCGGCCCTCATCGCTGCGGATCGGGATGTTCTGCAAGTTCGGCTCGGTCGAGGCCAGACGACCGGTCGCCGCCCCGGCGATGGCATAGCAGGTGTGGACGCGGCCGGTATCGGGGTTCACATGGGTCTGCAGCGCGTCGGTATAGGTCGATTTCAGCTTCGAGATCTGGCGCCAGTCCAGCACCCGCGCCGGCAGTTCGTGGCCTTCGGCGGCAAGGTCTTCCAGCACGTCGGCGCTGGTCGAATAGGCGCCGGTCTTGCCCTGCTTGCCGCCCGCCAGCCCCATCTGGTCGAACAGGATCTCGCCCAGCTGCTTGGGGCTGCCGATGTTGAAGCGTGTGCCGACAAGGCCGTGGATCTCGTCCTCGAGCCCGGCCATGCGCTGCGCGAAGACGTTGGACATCCGCGACAGGTGTTCCGGGTCCAGCTTGATGCCGGCCATTTCCATATCGGCCAGCACCGGGATCATCGGGCGTTCCAGCGTCTCGTAGGCGGTGGTCGCGGCGTGGCCGGGCAGGCGCGGACGCAGCATCTGCCACAGCCGCCAGGTCACCTCGGCATCCTCGGCGGCATAGGGCGTGGCCTTGTCCAGCGGCACCCGGTCAAAGGTGATCTGCGACTTGCCGCTGCCGATCAGATCCTTGATCGACAGGCATTTATGGCCCAGCACCCGCTCGGCCAGACCGTCCATGCCGTGGTTGAACAGCTCGGACCCCAGGGCATAGGACATCAGCATCGTGTCCTCGAGCGGCTTCATGCGGATGCCGTGGCGGGCCAGCATCTTCCAGTCGTATTTGATGTTCTGCCCGACCTTCAGGATCGCGTCGTCTTCCAGCACCGGCTTGAGCGCCGCCAGCACCGGTTCAAGGTCCAGCTGCCCCTCGACCCGCGCGCCGCTGTCGAACAGATCGCCGCCGCCCGCGACATGGGCCATGGGAATATAGCAGGCGACGCCCGGCCCGGTGCACAGCGAGATGCCGACGAGATCGGCGGTCATCTCGTTCAGCCCGGTGGTTTCGGTGTCGATGGCGACGGCGCCCGCCTCGCGGATGGTGGCGATGACCTCGTCCAGCTCGGCCATGGTGCCGATCCGGCGATAAAGCTCGTGGTCGATCGGCGGCCAGTCCGGCGCGGCCACCGGCGCCCCGCCCGCAGGCGATGCCGGGGTGTCGGGAATGGCCGGCGCCTCGAGCGCGAATTTCTCGGCCACGCGGTTGGTGAGGGTCCGAAACTCCATCCGGGTCAGGAAATCCAGCAGCGTGTCGGGCTCGGGGTCGCGGATTTCCAGCGTCTCAAGGCCGAAATCCAGCGGCGTCTCGCAATCAAGCTGCACCAGCCGTTTCGACACGCGGATCTGGTCGGCATAGTCCAGCAGGGTCTGGCGCCGCTTGGGCTGCTTGATCTGCTCGGCATTGGCGAGCAGGTTTTCCAGATCGCCATATTCGTTGATCAGCAGCGCCGCCGTCTTGATCCCGATGCCGGGCGCACCGGGCACGTTGTCGACGCTGTCGCCGGCCAGCGCCTGAATGTCGACGACGCGGTCGGGGCCGACGCCGAACTTGTCATGCACCTCGTCGGGGCCGATCTCCTTGCCCTTGATCGGGTCCAGCATCACCACGCCGCCGCCGACAAGCTGCATCAGATCCTTGTCGGAGCTGATGATCGTGACCCGCCCGCCCGCGTCGCGGGCCTGACAGGCGAGGGTGGCGATGATGTCGTCGGCCTCGTAATGCTCAAGCTCGATACAGGCGATGTTGAAGGCGCGGGTGGCGTCGCGGGTCAGCGGGAACTGCGGCACCAGCTCTTCGGGCAGGGGCGGGCGGTTGGCCTTGTAGTCGGCATAGATCTCGTTGCGGAAGGTCTTGGCCGAGTGGTCGAAGATCACCGCCACATGGGTCGGCGCATCGCTGCCCTTGGCGTCCTGCGCGTATTTCCACAGCATGTTGGAAAACCCCGCCACCGCCCCGATAGGCAGCCCGTCCGATTTCCGCGTCAGCGGCGGCAGCGCGTGATAGGCGCGGAAGATGAAGGCCGAGCCGTCGATCAGATGCAGGTGATGACCCTTGCCAAAGGCGTTTTCGGACATGCGAGGTTCCTTTTCATCGGCGCGGTCTGAGACGGGGCGGCCCGCCACAGACAACGGTCACGGGCCGCCGGTTCTGACACAGGGTCAGGCGCGGTGCAAAGCCCCACCAGCGCAGGTCGTATCGGACCCGAGCGATCAGCGCCGCTTAGTGATCGTCATGCACATTGTCGCGGTCGACGATGAAGCGCTTGTCGCAATAGCCGCAATCGACAAAGCCGGTGAGGGGCGAGATGACCATCCACACCCGCGGATGCCCCAGACCGCGGAATTCGTCGCCCTGACAGGCGACCTTCCACGTCGTCACGATCTCTGTCTCGGGCGGAGGCAGCGCGGTATCATGGTCCTGATTGGTCGATTTCGGATTCTCGGTCGGCTGGAAAAGAACGTCGGACATGGGCGGGCCTTCTTGTCGCGCGGTGCGGGATCGGGTTAACCCCCGGGGGATGGGATGACAGATAGCCTGCCGGTGCGCCGCAGGGCAAGGCCAAGCTCGGTTCCCGACCGGGCGCAGGGACCGGATCGGCGCGGCAGCTTCAGGGGACAGGGTGACATGGACACAGCACAGCGCGACGCGATCAGCATCACCGGCCTGCGAAAGACCTATCGCGCCGCCGGCAATGCCCCCCCGAAAGAGGCGCTGAAGGGCATCGACCTGCAGATCCGCGCCGGCTCTATCTATGGGCTGCTCGGGCCGAACGGGGCGGGAAAGTCGACCACGATCAACATTCTGGCTGGGCTGGTCAACAAGACCGCCGGCAAGGTGATGATCTGGGGCTTCGATCAGGACGTGAACCCGCGCAACTCGCGGGCCGCCATCGGGGTGATGCCGCAAGAGCTGAACATCGACCCCTTCCTGTCGCCGCGCGCCAGTCTCGAGATCCAGGCGGGGCTGTATGGCGTGCCCGCCCACGACCGCTGGACGGACGACCTGCTGGCGCTGGTGGGGCTGACCGATCAGGCGGAAAGCTATACCCGCCATCTGTCCGGCGGGATGAAGCGGCGGCTGCTGCTGGCCAAGGCGCTGGTCCATCGCCCGCAGGTGCTGGTTCTGGACGAGCCGACCGCCGGCGTCGATATCGGGCTGCGCGACATGCTGTGGGCCAATGTCCGGCGGCTGAACGAACAGGGCATGACCATCATCCTGACCACGCATTATCTGGAAGAGGCCGAGGCGATGTGCGACCGCATCGCCATCATCGACGAGGGGCTGGTGCTGATCGAGGACACCACCGCAGCCCTGCTGGCCCGCGCCGACCGCAAGACGCTGATCATCGACACCGACGAGACCGCGATGCCCGCTTTGCCCGATGGCGTCACCGCCGAATGGCGCGCGCCGCATCAGCTTGCGATGGCCTATCGCCCCTCGCAGATGCAGCCCGACCGGATCATCGACGCACTGCGCGAGGCGCGGATGCCGATCCGCGACCTGACCATCGAACAGCCCCGGCTGGAGGATGTGTTCGTCGATCTGACCCGACGCTGATCGCCGCAGCAGGGGCGGCAGGGGTCGGCGGCAGGTTGGCCCGCCGCCCGGTCGGGCCTCAGTCGCGCAGCACCACCATCGGCCCGATCACCCGCCCGCCCAGGATGTGCAGGTGGAAATGCGGCACCTCTTGCACGCCGTCATTGCCGGCATTGGTGATCGCCCGGAAGCCGTTGCCGCCATGGCCGGTCGACAGCCCCTCGTCCCGCGCTATGCGGGCGGTGACGCGCATGAAATCGACGATCTCGGCCTCGCTCGCATTGGCGGCGAAATCGTCGAAGGTGACGTATTTGCCCTTGGGGATCACCAGCACATGGCTTGGCGCCTTGGGGTCGATGTCGCGAAAGGCCAGCGTGTGCTCGGTCTCGGCCACGGTGTCGTTGGGGATCTCGCCGCGCAGGATGCGGGCAAAGATGTTGCTGTCGTCATACTCAAAGCTCATCTCGGTCTCCATCTTCGGGGGTGCAGGTCAGTCTGCAAAAAGATCGGCGGCGGTCGCAATGGCGCGGGCGCGGGCGGGTTCGACGTCCAGAAACCGGCCGAGCACGGTGCCGATCCGGTCGGGGGCGGCGGTCTGGGCGATCTCGAAGTAATCATCGAACTCCATGTCGCGCAAACGCTCGGCCTCGTGCAGCAGATCGCCGCGCAGCGCGGGCAACAGGCGGCGCAGCACGTTTTCCGGCGTCGAGGAATCGGCCAGCCCGACCCGCAGCGCATGGCCGCGCAGGTAGTCATCGTCGAACCGCGAATCGATGAACAGGATGCGGGTCTGGTTCTTGTCGCTGACGAAGTCGCGGATCAGGTCGAGCGCCGAGGGGTCGATGCAGATCACCATACGCTCGTCGCCGAACTCGTCCATCAGCAGGCGGATCAGCGCCCGCCGGTGCCGCTCGCGCTTGGCCACGGTGTTTTCCACCCCGCCCAGATCGGGCAGCTTGGCGTCCATCTCGTTGAACAGGTAATCGACCGCCGGAATGTCGGTCTGTTCGCGGATCGCCTGCGTCAGGCGCTTGGCGATGTGCCATTTCTTCGCCACCACGATCAGCAGGTTGCGGTGCCGCCCGACCGAACCATCGGCCTCCCAGAAGCGCGGCGCGAACCGCCGCCCGACCCGCCCGCGCCCGGTCTGGAAGCGGAACAGGGACTTGCCCTCGTCCGAGATCGAGAAATGCTGATCGCGCGCCATCCACAGCGCGTCCAGCCGCTCCTTCAGCTCGCGGGCCTCGGGGCTGATCTTGCGGGCGAACAGGTAATCCTGACGCAGCAGCATGTCGTGGTGATCGTTGCAGAAAACGACCGGCATCCCGTAATCGGTGAAGATCAGGAAGGTCAGCGTGCGCGACCGGATCTGGCTGCGCGGGACAAGGTGGCGGACGAGGGTCTGAAAAAACGTCTCGTCGGGGATCCATGTGGTGCGGAAAAAGCGCATGACGTCGGGGCGGCTGTCGCAGAATTCCAGCAGCTTTTCGATCGTGTCGCGGCGCAGGCACCACCACTGGCTGCCGATCATCATTTCCAGATCGGCGGGAATCCGGCGCGTCAGCCCGAAGCGGCGCTGAAAATCGTAAAGCGCATAGAATCGCCGGGGCTGGCTGCGTTCGTTGAACCAGAAACGATAGATCAGCCGGTCCTCTTTCATCCCGGTCTTGATCCAGTCCGAGGCGAAATAGTCGAAACTTTCGATGTAATCGACATCCTCGGCATCCAGAAACGCATGCGCGTATTCCGCCGATTTCACCGGCCGGCAATCGCCCGACAGCATGTAGAAATGCGTGGCGGCCGGAAAGGCGCGGACGGCGGCGCGCACGGCCTCCAGCGTGGCGGCGACCAGCGACCATTCGCCCCAGCCGCAGCGGTGCCGCCGGCTGGCCAGCGCGACGGCGGGGTCGTCCTTCAGCGCCTGCTGGATCTGGTCGTATTCCGCCTGCGGCGCGCTGGCATCGTAATGGATCGCCACGCAATCGCCGCCCGCCCCCATGCGCTTGGCCTGAGCGATCACGCTTTTCGGGTCCTTGTGCGCAAGAAGGATAAAGGCGATCCTGGCCATGTCGTCTTGCCGCCCTCGATACTCATTTCCGCTGGCGCAACCGATTGAATCCGCCGCGCCGATCTGCTTTTGTCTGTAACGATTTTAATGGGTGCCGCAAGCGGGCGGGCTTTTCAGACGAGGGCGATGATGGGATTTCCGGGAACTTGGATGACGGAAAGCGAGAGCCTCGTCTATCGGGTGGTGCCGAAATGCGCCTGCTCGACGATCGGGCAGATCATGTTTCATTCGGATCACGGGCGCTATTACGACGGCGATATCCACGATTCGCGCGAAGGGCTGCACAAATGGGCGCAGGATGACAGCCAGCCGCTGATCGAATCGGCGGTGCGCGACCGGCGCGGCGTCACCTTTACTTGCGTGCGCAACCCTTACGCCCGCATCCTGTCGTCGTTTTTCGACAAGATCGCCGGCATCCAGCGCAACGGCAAACGCTATCGCGGCAATCTGGTGCCGCAGCTCGCGCAGCGCTACGGCGTCGAGGTCGGCAGCCCCGAGGATGATTTCGACTTTGACCAGATCCGCAGCTTTCGCCGCTTTCTGCTGTTCGCCCGCGACACCATCCGCTGGCGCCGCCCGATGGAGCCGGACATCCACTGGTCGGCCATGTCGGGCCATATCTCGACCTTCATCGTCAATGGCGGGCGCTACGACCAGATCTTCTTTACCGAGAAGTTCAACGAAGGCATGCAGCGGGTGCTGGACGCGGCCGAGACGCCGCACCGGATCGACGTGTCGCAGGTGCCGCGCTTCAACGAATCCGAAGGCCACGGCCCTAAGCGCGCCCACAAGGTCAGCGAGTATTTCGACGATCTGTCACGGCATCTGATCTGGGAGATCTATAAAAAGGATTTCCAGCTGTTCCGCTACGATTTCGACGACCCCGACAACAAGCTGCCCAAGGGCGAGGTCGATCTAGACGAGGTTCACGCCAAGCTGGGCCGCTAAGGGCCGCGCCTAGTTCCCATGGGCGGCGGCGAGGTTCGCGTCGCTCAGCAGGCGGCGGTATTTCTGGGCCTGGGTCAGCACATCCTCGAACCGGGTGATGCCCTTGGCCTTCAGCGCCGGCAGCATCCGCAGATAGGCCTCGGCCGTCGCGGCGGCGTCGCCCATGGCGGTGTGGCGCAGATCGGGCGGCAGCTCGATCCCCAAGCGTTCGCACAGCGCGTCAAGGCTGTGGACCGCGCCCTGCCCCCAGATCATCGCCGACAGCAGCACCGTATCCATCACCCGGTTGGGGAAATGCAGCCCGCTTTCCGGCTCGGCCGCGCGCAGCAGGCCCATGTCGAAGGGCGCGTTATGGGCGATCAGCACGGCATCCTCGGCAAAGCCGTGGAACTGGCGCAGGGCGGTCGCCATGTCGGGGGCGTCGCGCACCATCTCGTCGGTGACGCCGTGGATGCGGGTGGACGAGGGCGGGATGGCGCGGCCGGGATTGACCAGCGTCTCGAACCGCTCGCCGGTCAGCTTGCCGCCGGCGATGCGCAGCCCCGCGATCTGCACGATCCGGTCGGACAGCGACAGCCCGGTGGTTTCGGTGTCGAAGACCACGCAATTCAGCGTCGAGAGCGGCCGCAGATCCGCCGCCCCATGCCCCGACAGCGCGAAATCGTAAGTGACCGAGGCCCGCGCCGCCCGCGCCACGGCCGAGATCCGCAGCGGCAGCACCAGCCGGGCGCGCGCGGCATCATCGGGGTCGGCATCCGACCACATGCCGGTGGCGTGGGCGTCCAGAATGTCGGCGCCGGTCAGGTCGGGCATGTCGGGATCGGGCGCGATCTTCAGCCAGTCGTCCAGCATGTCCATGGGCAGGGGTGCGCCCTGCCAGACCAGCGTCACCATCGCCTCGTCCGGGCTGCCGTCCTGTTCGCGGGTGATGGTCGCGGTCACGCTGCGCCCGGTGCCCGCCAGCCGCTGCGCCAGCATCACCAGCAGCCCGCCGATCTGCCACCCATCGGCGGCCAGCGTCACCGGCTCGACCCGGCCAAGCGGCAGGTTCAGCCCGCGCGCCAGTTCCTCGGCCGCGACCCGGCGCTGACGCGGAGCACCGGGGTCGAGGCCGGCGTCCAGATCGCGCATCGCCTGTTTCAGCCCCGCGCCCGCGGCCCGCAGCGCCGCGATCATGCGCGGCGCGACCGGGTCCGACAGCTGATCGAGCAGCGCCGTCAGCGCCGCCGAATGGCTGCGCAGCGCCTGAATGGCCAGACGCGGCGGGACCAGCTCACGCCGCGCCGGGCGCAGGATCAGGATGGTGCCGCCGAACTCTTCGGACAGCGGACGGATACGCCCGGTCAGCCGCTGCCCCTCGGTCCCGGTGACCGAGATGTCGCTGGCCCCCGCCCCCGCCCGGATGCGCGCCTGCGCCGCCGCCAGACTGTCGCCGCGCAGAAAGCGCGACACCGGCCGGTCCAGCCCCAGACCCGGCAAAAGCTGCGAGGCGGCGGCGTTATAGAACATCACCCGCCCGTCGCTGTCGGTCAGGATCGCGCCCGCGCCGATATCCGACAGGATGTTTTCCAGCATGGATTTCTCATGCGTCATACCTTCGGCATGGCTGGCGACGGCGGCCTGCAATTCCTGCTGCGCAGCGATCCGCGCCTGCGCGGCGGCCCGCGCGGCGGGGGCGAGATCGGCCAGATAGCGGCCCTCATCCTCGTCCGGGGGGGCGCCGGTCAGCAGCCCGCCGGCCAAGGTCTCGATCGGGCGGGCCATATTGATGTCGAAAAGATACCAGACCATCGCGCACAGCCCCAGCGTGGCCATGCCCGCGATCAGCCCGGCCAGCGCCAGCGCATCGGTCACCACCGCCTCGGTCACCACTGCCTCGGTCGGGGCCTCGGCGCCCATCAGCCGGTCATGCAGCACCCACAGCGCCGCCCCGATGGCGGCCAGAATCCCGCCGGTCAGCCCGACGAAGATCAGGAACACGCGCAGTCGAAGCGGCCAGCTCCTCATGACCCGCCCTGGTCCAGAACCCGCGCCATTTCTGCGCGCAATTCGGCCAGATCGAAGGGCTTGGCGATGAAACCGTCCGCGCCGAGCGCCAGCCCCTTGCGCCGCTCGACTACGGAACCGCGCGCCGTCATCAGCAGGATGCGGACGTCCTTCATCTCGGGGTCGGCGCGCAACTCCTGCACGATCTGATAGCCCGACACCTCGGGCAGCATCACATCCAGCAGCACCAGATCGGGCCGCGCCGCGCGCAGCGCCTCGACCGCGCCCGCGCCGGTGGACATGCGCGAATGGTCATGCCCGTCGCGGGTCAGCAGGAAATCCAGCGCGATGGCGATATTGTCCTCGTCCTCGATCACCATGACACGAGCCATGTCTCAGCCTCCTTCCCGGCAGATCGTGGTCAGGACCGGATCGTCGGCCGCCACGCGCTGCCATTCCCCCTCGGGCGGGCGCAGCCGGCCCGCCTCGCAATCGACGCCCTGTTCCACAGCCACGGTGTTGCGCCAGCGTTCGACCAGCAGCACGCGGGCGATGCGGTGGCCCTGACCGTCGGGCCGGGTCGCGGCGCGGTCGATCACCGCGATGCGCGCGACCGGCGCGTGCAGATAGGTCCATGGCCGCAACGCGCTGCGGGCCTGCCCCTCGGCGATCACCTGCGCGCGGTCGGGAAGCTGCGCCTTGACGCGGCTGGCCCAGCTGTATTCGTTCCAGGTCGCATAGCCGATCATGGCCAGCCCGATCCCCGCCGGCAGCGCCCATTTCGGCAGCGGATAGCCCAGCTTGCGGGTCAGGTGCAGCAGCGCATACATCAGCGCCGCCGCGCCCGCGCCCACAATCAAAGTGCCGATCATGTCGCTGCCAATTCCGCTGAAACCGGTCATCCGAGCGCTCCTTTCCCGTGGCCCAGGGCCGATTGCATGGTGCGGACGACGACAAAGGCGTCCCGCAGATGGCCGCGTTCGAAATCCGGCAGGTCCGAGGGCGCGAGCAGATTGTCCGGCTTGCGCCCCGCCCGCACCAGCGCCGCCTGATTGCGCAGCCGCAGGGTCTGGATCAGGTCATAGGCCGCCGTCAGGTCGCGCGCCCCGCTGCCCGAGATCACGCCCGCCGCCTCGGCCGCGACCAGCCGGGCGCGGGTGTTGACCGCCGGCAGCCGCCCGCGCAGCGCATAGACCCGCGCCAGATCGGCGACCGGCACAACGCCGTTCATCTTCATGTCGATATGCCCCTGATGCGGCCCCGAGCGGATGGTCGCGAACCCCCGGATCATCCCCAGAGGCGGCTGATGCTTCAGCGAGTTCGAGATCATATGCGCGACAAAGATCGAGTTCCGCGCCGCCGCCTCGAGCGTCTGGGTCTGCAAGCCCCCCAGCAGCGAGGCGTCGCCGCCGATGGCGCGCAGGTCGAACATCACCGAGGCCAGCATCTGCGCCTCGGGGCTGGGCCGGTTGATCCAGCCGTCGAAATAGCTGCGCCAGACCCCGCGCGGCTGACGCCAGCGCGGGTTGGTCGCCATCATGTCGCCGGGGCAATAGACATAGCCGCAGGCATTCAGCCCATCGCTGACGAAACGGGCCACCTGCGCGAACCACGGATGGTCCGGATCGGCGTCGTCGGCCAGGATCAGCACATTGTCCTGATCGCTGACGCCGGTCTGTTCCTGCCGCCCCTGACTGCCGCAGGCGGCCCACAGCCAGGCCGCCGGGGCCGGGCCGAACTGCGCCTCGGCCAGGGTCAGCAGGCGGCGGGTGACGGCGTCGGCGATGTCGGTGATCAGCCGCGTCACCACCTCGTGACGCTGATGGGCGGCGGTCAGGTTGACCAGCAGTTCCGGGATGCGCGCCGTCACCTCGGCCATCTCGGCGATGGTTCCGGCGGCCGCCACGTCATGGATCAGGACCGAGCTGGACACCGATTGCAGCCGCGTCAGGTCGGTTTGGGTCAGCATGCCGACGAAGCGCCCGCCATCGACGATGGGCAGGTGGCCGACATGACGCTCCATCATGCCGTGCAGCACGTCGATGCCCAGGGCATCGGGCGGCAGGGTGACGGGATCGGCGGTCATGATGGTGCTGACCGGCGCCTGCCGGTCCAGCCCCTCGGCCACCACGCGGCCCGACATGTCGCGGATGGTGACGACGCCCAGCAGATGCCCGTCCTCGGTCGTGATGCCCAGCGATGACACCCCCGCATCGCGCATCAGCATCGCGGCCTGGGCAATCGGGGTGTCGGGGCGGGCGGCGATCGGTTCCCGGTTCAGCATCTGCGCGACCTTCAGCGTCGCCAGCCCGGAATCGCGGCGGATGGCGCGGGCGTCCAGCCGGCTTTGCCCGCGGTCGAAATAGCGCCCGAAGGCCGGGCTTTCCCGCCGCAGCCGGTCGAAGTGCTGCGCTGGCAGCAGCAGCAGCGTGCCCGCCCGCATCATCCGCGCCGTGGCCTGCGCGCGCCCGTCGGCGATCAGCCCGCGCTCGCCAAAGCTGTTGCCGCGATCCAGCACCGAGACCAGTTCGCCTTCGCTGTCGGAAATCTCGACCGAGCCGCTTTCGATCAGGAACAGCCCGTCGAGCTGCTGGCCCTGCCGATAGATCACCTCGCCTTCGCGGCGGCGGCTGCGGGCGAAGAAGCCGGCCACGCGGGTCAGCTCGTCCTCCGGCAGCGAGTCGTAGGGGTGGATCCCCGAGATGAAGTCCTTGATCGCCAGCATGTCCTGCCTTTTCGATGTGCCCCGCGGGGTCGCATTCCTGCCTGCCAGGCCAAGGTCCGGTGGCGGCAGATCGGTGCCGCCCCCGGATGCCGCGCCCCCTTTGGATCGGGGACGCGGCGGGTTTGTCAGTGATCGACGGCCACACCGGCACCGCGCGGAACGCGGATCGATTCGACCAGTTCGACCACATGCTCGGGTGGGGCCTCGGTCGCGTTCGACACCAGATAGGCGACGCCGAAGTTGATCAGCGCACCGATGGTCCCGAAGCTGGCCGGCGAGATCCCGAACAGCCAGTTGGCCGACACGTCGTCCAGCATGTTGGTCCCCGAGATGAAGAACCAGCCCTTGTAGGTGAAGATGTAGATCAGCGTCGAGGTGATGCCCGCGATCATGCCCCAGATCGCCCCTTGCCGGTTCACGCGGCGCGAGAAGATGCCCATCATCAGCACCGGGAAGATCGAGGACGCGGCCAGACCAAAGGCCAGCGCCACGGTCTGCGCGGCAAAGCCGGGCGGGTTCAGGCCCAGGATGGTGGCGACCAGGATCGAGATCCCCATCGACACGCGCGCCGCCATCAGCTCGCCCTTTTCGCTGATATTCGGCGCCCACCAGCCCTTGACGAGGTCATGCGACACCGCGCCGGAAATCGCCAGCAGCAGACCCGCCGCCGTCGACAGCGCCGCCGCCAGACCGCCCGCCGCCACGATGGCAATGACCCAGCCGGGCAGGTTCGCGATCTCGGGGTTGGCCAGAACCATGATGTCGTTGTTGACGGTGGTCAGTTCGTTGCCCTGCAGGTTCTGGTCGGTGATCGCCTGCGCCAGCGTCTCGTTCGGCTCGACCTTGTCGTTATAGTACTGGATCAGGCCGTCGCCGTTCTTGTCCTCCCAGTTCAGCAGGCCGGTGATCTGCCAGTTCCGCATCCATTGCAGATCCTCGCGGGTCTCGATCTCGGCCAGCGACACCGCGGGCGCGCTGAAGGTCTGCGAGGTCGCCGCACCGGGCCACATGGTCTTCGTCAGGTTCAGACGCGACATCGCCCCCACGGCCGGAGCCACGGTGTAAAGCAGGGCGATGAACACCAGCGCCCAACCGGCCGAGGTCCGCGCGTCCGACACCTTGGGCACGGTGAAGAAGCGGATGATGACATGCGGCAGACCCGCGGTGCCGATCATCAGCGCCATGGTGAACAGCACCATGTCCAGCGTCGACTGGTGGTGTCCGGTATAGGACCGGAAGCCCAGATCTGTGACGATCTGATCCAGCTTGGCCAGGAACTTGACGCCCGAGGGGTCATGCGTCCCGAACAGGCCCGTCTGCGGCAGCACATGCCCGGTCAGCTTCAGCGAGATGAAGACCGCGGGAATGGTATAGGCGATGATCAGCACGACATATTGCGCCACCTGCGTATAGGTGATGCCCTTCATGCCGCCCAGCACCGCATAGGCGAAGACCAGCGCCGCCCCAATCCAGAGCCCGGTCGAGTTCGACACTTCGAGATAGCGCGAGAAGGTCACGCCCACCCCGGTCATCTGCCCGATGACATAGGTGATCGAGATGATCAGCAGGCAGACCACGCCGATGACGCGGGCGGTCTGGCTATAGAAACGGTCGCCGATGAATTCGGGCACGGTGAACTTGCCGAACTTGCGCAGATAGGGCGCCAGCAGCAGCGCCAGCAGCACATAGCCGCCGGTCCAGCCCATCAGATAGGTCGAGTTGTCATAGCCGGTGAAGGCGATCAGACCTGCCATCGAGATGAAGCTGGCGGCCGACATCCAGTCGGCGGCGGTGGCCATGCCGTTCATCACCGGATGCACGCCCCGGTTCGCGGCATAGAATTCGGCCGTGGACCCGGCGCGGGCCCAGATCGCGATGCCGATATAGATCGCGAACGAGATCCCGATGAAGATCAGGTTAAGGGTAAACTGGCTCATATCACTCCTCCACTCCGAATTCGCGATCCAGCCGGTTCATGCGCCACGCATACCAGAAGATCAGCACGATGAAGACGAGGATCGAGCCTTGCTGCGCGAACCAGAATCCCAGATCGGTGCCGCCCAGCCTGATGCCGGACAGCAGCGGGCGAAAGATGATCGCGCAGCCATAGGACACAAAGGCCCATATCGCGATGCAGACCCAGATGATCCGCAAATTCGCGCTCCAATAGGCGTTGGTTGAATGCTTGTCACTCATGTCCCTGACGGTCCCTCCCTTGTGACATGCGCCGCCTTTTCTACCCCGCGCGGCCGGCGGCTTGGGCCGCGCGGGGGTCGTGTGCGGGGCTGTGTCAGTCCCGGTTCATGCGATTGTCGATCAGCGTCTCGACCACCTCGGGTTCGGCCAGGGTCGAGATGTCGCCCAGGCTGCCATAGTCGTTTTCAGCGATCTTGCGCAGGATGCGGCGCATGATCTTGCCCGAGCGGGTTTTCGGCAGGCCCGGCGCCCACTGGATCAGGTCGGGCTTGGCGATGGGGCCGATCTCGGTCCGGACCCAGGCCTCAAGCTCCTTGCGCAGCTCTTCGGTGGGTTCGATGTCGTTCATCAGCGTGACATAGGCATAGATGCCCTGCCCCTTGAGCTGGTGCGGATAGCCCACCACCGCCGCCTCGGCGACCTTGGGATGCGCCACCAGCGCCGACTCGACCTCGGCCGTGCCCATGCGGTGGCCCGAGACGTTGATCACGTCATCGACCCGGCCGGTGATCCAATAATAGCCGTCCTCGTCCCGCGTGCAGCCATCGCCCGAGAAGTAATAGCCGGGATATTGCTGGAAATAGGTCTCCATGAAGCGCTGGTGATCGCCCCAGATGGTCCGCATCTGCCCGGGCCAGCTGTCGCTGATGCACAGCACGCCCTCGGCCGGGTTGCCCTCGATCACCTCGGCGGATTCGGCGGCGAGGATGGCGGGCTTGACGCCGAAGAAGGGCAGCGTCGCCGAGCCGGGCTTGGTCTCGATGGCATAGGGAAGGCTGGTGATCATGTGGCCGCCGGTCTCGGTCTGCCACCAGGTGTCGACGATGGGGCATTTGCCCTTGCCGACATGCTTGTCATACCAGACCCACGCCTCGGGGTTGATCGGCTCGCCCACCGTGCCCAGCACCCGCAGGCTGGACAGATCGTACTTGTCCACCCACTCCGTGCCCTTGCCCATCAAGGCCCGGATCGCGGTCGGCGCGGTGTAGAACTGCGTCACCTTGTGCTTTTCGCAGACCTGCCAGAACCGCCCGGCATCGGGCCAGGTCGGCACGCCCTCGAACATGATGGTGGTCGCGCCATTGGCCAGCGGGCCATAGACGATATAGCTGTGCCCCGTGACCCAGCCGACATCGGCGGTGCACCAGAACACGTCCTCATCCTGATAATCAAAGACGTATTGATGCGTCATCGAGGCAAAGACAAGATACCCGCCGGTGGTGTGGACCACTCCCTTGGGCTTGCCGGTCGAGCCGGAGGTATACAGGATGAACAGCGGGTCTTCGGCGTTCATCGGGCGCGGCGGGCAGTCTGGGCTGACCTGATCCATCATCGCCAGCACGTCGACGTCGCGGCCCTGCACCCAGGTGGTCTGGTCGCCGGTATGCTTGACGACAAGGCAGCGCACCTTGTCCGAGCAATGCAACAGGGACGCATCGGCATTGGATTTCAGCGCCGTGCGCCGCCCGCCGCGCGGGGCGGTGTCGGCGGTGATGACCAGCTTGGCGCCGGAATCGTTGATCCGGTTCGCCAGCGCATCCGGCGAGAAGCCCGCGAAGACGATGGAATGGATCGCCCCGATCCGTGCGCAGGCGAGCATGGCATAGGCCGCCTCTGGGATCATCGGCAGATAGATCACCACCCGGTCGCCGCGCATCACGCCCTGGCTCAGCAGGACGTTGGCCATCCGGTTCACCTTGTCGGACAGCTCGTTATAGGTGATGTGGCGGGCCGGCGTTTCGGGATCGTCGGGTTCAAAGATGATCGCGGTCTTGTTGCCGCGCTTCTCCAGATGCCGGTCCACGCAGTTGACGCAGGCGTTCAGCACCCCATCCTCGAACCAGCGGATCGAGACGTCGCCATAGGTGAAATCGGTGTTCTTGACCCTGGTGTAAGGGGTCATCCAGTCCAGCCGCTGCCCCTCGCGTCCCCAGAACCCGTCCGGGTCCGAGATCGATTCGTCATAGAGGCGCTGATAGTCTTCGGGACCGGCATGGGCCCTGTCGAAGCCCGATGGAAACGGATGCTTGGCGACGTTGGTTGCGGACATGAAATATTTCCCCCTCATGGCCTTTCGGGCGGCATGGCGACGCGACAGGCGACGCCTTCACCCTTTTGATGCTGCCGCCGAGTAAAACACGACATTGCCTTAACGCAAACCATTTTTTTCAAATGATTTTTCTGTAAATCTGTTCACTAATTCGGTGCTGGCTTTGTAAACACTTCACATCGCCGTTATCGAGACGGGCGGGCTTGCCTGATGTGACGGCCTTCGGCGATGATCGGGGGATGAGATCGCTGCCCTTCCATGACCCGGACGAGCCCGCCCAGAACCTGCTGCGCGGGATGCTGTCCGACATGCGCCACGCCGTGCTCGCCGTGAACGATCCGGAAACCGGCTCTCCATATCTCGCGCGCGTGGCAGCGCAACTGGGGGCAGATGGGATGCCGCTGCTGCTGATCTCGGACATGGCCACCCACACGCGCCTGCTGGCCCGCGACCCCCGCGCCTCGCTGCTGATCGCGCCCCGGCCCCAGCCGCGGGGCGACGCGATGACCCAGCCCCGCGCCAGCCTGCAAGGGCGCGCGACGCGCCTGCCCCGCAACACGCCGGACCATCAGGCACGGCTGGACCGCTGGCTGGCCGCGCATCCCAAATCCACCGTCTATGCCAGCCTGCCGGATTTCGCCTTCTGGCAGATGCATTCCGAAAGCTGCACACTGAACGCCGGTTTCGGCAAAGCCTTCCGCTTCACCCGTGCCGACATGCAAAAACCCCCGGCCGCGATGGACCGGGGGTCGGATTGATGTCGTAAGGCGGGCGTGAACTCAGCCCGGCTCGTCCATCCGGGCGCGCAGGGTGATGCTGCCGCGGGCCGGCGTCGACCACTCGATATGGATGTTCTTGCGCGCCGGCCCCTGCTCGCTGCGGACCCAGGGCATCTCGGTCACCCGCCCCGTCCCCGCATTCTGGATCATCGACACCGCCAGGATCGAGTCGACATTCTTGGCCCAAGCCTTGAACGGCAGACAGGTCGTCAGCGGCACCACCCATGTCGCCTGCGCCGTGCCCTGCGTGTGGGTGATCTGGATCGGGTTCGCGACATAGTCGATGACGCCGTTGAAGGTATTGCCGTCGAACAGGATGTTGCGCATCCGCGAATAGTTCAGATCCGCGAAGGTGGTATCGACCTTGTCCACCCGCTGGATCTTCGGCCCGATCACGCGGAACACGTTGTTCGACACCGTCAGCCCGTGGATATGCTGGTTGGTCCCGTAAGGCCGCACCGAGATCCAGGCGAAATCGCTCAGCACCTGCTTGACTGTGAAGTGGTTGCCGGTGATCGACAGCCCGCCAAAGGAATACTCGTCATTGGTAAAGTTCGGATAGGCGTCGTATTCATTCGTCCACTCGATGACGTTGTTGTCGATATAGTTCGCCGTGATCGCCATCTTGCAGTTCTTTTCCGCGATCACGAGGCCCGGCACGCGCTTGCCCGCCTGTGTATCATCCCCCTGAAACCAGTGATTGCCCGAGATCAGATGCCCGCTGCCGGCCGCGACCAGAAAGGTGCCGAAGCGGACAAAGCGGTTGTCGCGGATCTTGGCGTCATTGGCATTCAGGTTCATCGCGATCGAGGTCCGGTCCTGCGCCTTGACCGACATCTCAGACGACAGGAACTGGCAGCGATCGACCAGCAGATCCTGACAGCCGCGCCCGACCGAGGTGATGCCGCGATCGCCCGGCCCGCTGATATAGCAGTCGCGGATGTGGAACATCTGGCCGTTGGCGGGCAGCATCAGAAAGCTGGCCCGGCCGCCGCCCATGAACTCGATCTCCGAGAAGTTGACCCGCGAACATTCGTCCATGCCGAGGAAATCGAACATGTAGCGGAAGCGCTTGAACTGATAGCTGCGCGTTCCCGCCCCGCCATAAAGCGGCTGCGAGAGGGTCAGCGTGCGCGCACCGATATTCTTGGCCTGCACATAGACCTCGCGCCCGACGCCGGGGCCGGTGATCAGGCTTCCGATCTCGATATTGGCGACATTGGCGACCTCGCTCAGCGTCGTGGGGCGGACGGGGTTATAGCTCGCCTGCGACTGCGCGACGCCGGTGTTCCAGGCTGGCCCGTCGACCAGCTTGATCTGGCCGTTGCAGATCAGCCGGCGCGAGGAAAAATCGCTGAGGCCGGGCGCGATCTCGGTCATCACCAGCGGTTCGGTCAACTCGATCCGACGCCCGCGCAGGTTCAGCTCGCCATGATCGGTATAGCCGAACAGCGCCTGAATGGCCCGCTTCAGCGCCTCGGTCTCGTCGCCGAACGCCTCGGCATAGGTCGGATAGTCAAAGCTGCCCATCAGAGTCAGCCGTGCCGCGCGCGGCATGGTCAGCGTGCCAGTAAAGCGCACCGGCGCGGTGATCGTCAGATCGGCGCCGATGCGATAGACGCCCGCGGGCACCACCATGACGCGGCCATTGGCGGCGCTGTCGGCGGCCGCGAAGGCGGCCCGGTCGTCGGTCACGCCGTCGCCCTTGGCGCCGAAATCGCGGACATCGACGATGTCCATCATCTGCCGCAGAAAGGCGCCCGTCACATCCTCGATCCGGATCGACTCGATGCGGACGACACCGCCATTGCTGCCGGTCAGGTCGATGCCGAAATGCCCATAGATGGGCTTGGCGCCCCAGATCATGTCGACGCCGCTGCGGTTGCCGGTGCCGACGATGGCCGAAACCTCGACCACCTGCCCAAAGCCCGGCAGCGTCACCGGCGCACCCGCCTCGACCAGCCCGCCGACATGGTTGCGCGCGCCATCGCCCGCCCAGCCCGCGACCCGGACCGAGGGCCGCGCCCCCGCAATCGCCTTGATCCGCGCCGAGATCCGCAGATAGGTGCCGGGCAGGATCGGCGTCTCGCCCATGAAGCGGATGCGGGTCGTGTCGGCGACCTTGTTCAACTCCAGACAGGCGCCGAAATCCTGATCGGCGGTCACGATCGCGGCGTTCGGCTGGTTGGCCCAGGTGGCGCTGCCGGGTGTGCCGAACTCTCGCGACCAGGCGGCCAGCCCGGCTGCGAAAGAGGGCGGCGTCAGTTGCAGCCCGTCGGTAATGGCGATGTTCATGCGCGATCTCCCCTGATACGGTCGCGTCGCGCGACCCGTCTGCATCGGGGAAATCTCGCTGCGCCGGGTTAATCTTCTGTTAACCCGACGCGCGTTGTGCGTTGCGCGGGATCAACTGACTAGCTCGCCCTCCAGCGCACGCTCGATCAGGGCGCGGGTCTCGTCCACGCCGTAAAGCGCGATGAACCCGCCAAAGCGCGGCCCCTGATCGGCGCCCAGCAGCACCTGATACAGCGCCTGGAACCAGTGGCGCAGCGGCTCGAAGCCATGCTCCTTGCCGACCGCAAAGACCATGCTCTGCAGCGCTTCCGGATCGGCCGGCCCCTGCCATTCGGCCAGTCGGCCCGACAGATCGGCAAGCGCCGCGCGCTCGGTCTCGGTCGGGGCACGGAATTGCCGGGTCGGCGCAACGAAGTCCTGGAAATAGCGCACCGCATGGCCCGCCGCCTGATCCAGCTGCGGATGCGTCTCGGGCGTTGCGTCAGGCGCATAGCGGCGGATAAAGCCCCACAGCCCCGCCTTGTCCGTGGCCCCCGCGACCGAAGCGAGGTTCAGCAGCATCGCAAACGGCACCACCATGTCCGACTGCGGCACCTCGCCCTGATGGATATGCCAGACAGGGTTAGCCAGTTTCTGCTCGGGCGTCTGGTCAGGAAATGCCCGCAGCTGCTGGTGATATTCGTCCACCGCCTTGGGGATCACGTCCCACCACAGCCGCTTGGCGGTCTTGGGCTTCTGATACATGAAATAGGACAGGCTTTCCGTAGCTGCATAGGTCAGCCATTCGTCGATGGACAGCCCGTTGCCTTTGGACTTGCTGATCTTCTGCCCCTGATCGTCCAGAAACAGCTCATAAGTGAAATGCTCGGGCTTGCGGCCGCCCAGAACCTCGCAGATGCCGTCATAGATCGGGGTGTTGGTGCTGTGGTCCTTGCCATACATCTCGAAATCGACATCCAGCGCGGCCCAACGGGCGCCGAAGTCCGGCTTCCACTGCAGCTTGACCTGCCCGCCGGTGACCGGCAGCGTCCATTCCCGCCCGGTCTCGTCGTCAAAGGTGATCGTGCCCGCGCCTGCATCGACATGCTTGATCGGCACATACAGCACACGCCCGGTCTCGGGGTGAATCGGAAGGAAGCAGCTATAGCTCTGCTGGCGCTCTTCGCGCAGGCTGGCCAGCATGATGTCCATGATCGCATCATAGCGCTCGGCGGCGAGCAGCAGCGTCGCGTCGAACTGACCGGATTTATAGAACTCGGTCGCCGACATGAAGTCATACTCGAACCCGAAGGTGTCCAGAAACCGCCGCAGCATGGCGTTGTTATGTTCGCCAAAACTGGGATACTCCCCGAACGGGTCCGGCACCGAAGTCAGCGGGCGCTGCAGATTGGCCTGCAAAAGCTCTTGCTGCGGCACGTTTTCGGGCACCTTGCGCATCCCGTCCATATCGTCGGAAAAGCACAGCAGCCGGGTCGGAATATCCGAGATCAGCTCGAAAGCGCGGCGGATCATCGTCGTGCGCGCCACCTCGCCGAAGGTGCCGATATGCGGCAGACCCGAGGGGCCATAGCCGGTCTCGAACAGCACATAACCCTTTTCCGGGTCCTTCTTTTCATAGCGTTTCAGAACCCGGCGCGCCTCTTCGAAGGGCCAGGCCTTGGAAGTCATCGCGGCATCGCGCAGGGTTGTCATATCGCTTACTCCTGAAGGGGTTGCAGTGGGCTTATTGAAACCCCCACGAATGGTCAATATTACAGGGAAATTGCGGCCAGATTCACAGGACCAGAACCGTCATGATCGAGCTTCCTTCCTTCTCGGCCTGCGATGCGCTCGTCGCCCTCATGGTCGCGGTGTCGGCCTCCGACGAAAACATGCGGATCGCCGAGCTGGTCGCGATCGAGCGGATGGTCAACCACATGCCGCTGTTCGCCGATTACGATGTCGGCCGCATCCGCGCCGTGTCGCAGACGGTGATGAGCCTGTTCGAGGAAGAGGACGGCATCGACGCGCTGTTCGGCCTGATCCGCGATTCCCTGCCCGAACGGCTGTTCGAGACCGCCTATGCGCTGGCCTGCGACGTGGCCGCCGCCGACGGCAATCTGACGGATAACGAGGCCGAGATGCTGCACGAGATCCGGCACGAACTGGACATCCCGCGCCTGAACGCCGCCGCGATCGAGCTGTCCGCCCGACTGCGCCACCGCACGCTGCAGGAATAGAATCAGGCGTAGCGGCCGATCCAGCCGGCGATCAGATTTTGCTGCAGCGCCTTGGCGCGCTGCGTCCAGGTCGAGACACCCGCCGGCAGTTCCTGCCCCTCGGTCTGGGCGCGGCGGTCCATGTCGCTGATGAAGATGGCGAAAATCACCTCCTCATGCCCCGGCAGGCGGCCATAACCGGCAAGGTTCGACACGAAGTTCAGCGTGCCCGTCTTGGCCAGCAACTCCAGATCGGCGGCGGGCTCACCATCCGTCGCGGCCCGCACCGGCACCACACGCATCATGCCCCGCAGGCCCGAGGACTGCCCCAGATCGGCGATGATATGTGCCATGGACCGCGCCGTCACCCGGGTCAGCGGCGAGATCCCGGAATGATCGTGAAGCGTCAGCCCGTCGATCCCCCGCGCATGCGCCCAGTCCTGCATCGCCTGCGCCGAGGCGCGCAGATCGCCCGCGCCGCTGGCATGCAGGCCCACCACCTCGGCCGTCAGGTTGGTCGAATATTCCATCATGTCGCGCAGGATCGCGGCCAGCGGCGGGCTGTCGATAAGCGCCAGTTCGACGGAGTCGGCGGGCAGCGCATCGACAATTTCGGGTGTGGGCAGCACCAGCCCTCGCGCCCGGCACAGGGTCTGGAAGACGTCACCGGCATAAAGCCCGGGCCGGCGCACCGGCAGCCAGCGACTGCCTGCACGGCGCATCCCCGCGCCGTTCACCGACCAGATTTCGCTCCGCTCATCCGCACGCCAGGCGAACATCGGGCCCTGCCCCACCTTCTCGGCGCGAACGGTATAGGCGGTGGGGCTGTGCCGCCGCGCCCTCGCCTGCAATGCGATGCCGTCGCCGCCCGCGCGCCAGCCCAGATGCACGCGGTTGAAGTTCAGACAGATCCCTGAAATCGCCGGATTATAAGCCAGATGCGGCGCCTGCTCGGGTGCTATCTCTTGCACCGAGGGCAGCGCCCCGCCCCAGACAGCAAAGCGAGAAGGCGTGGAGACGCCGCTCGCCACCAGCAGATCGGCCAGTTCCGCAAGATGGTCCGTGTCCAGCACCGGATCGCCACCCCCGGAGAGGATCAGCAGGTCGCCATGCCGCAGCACGCGCGTCTTGAAGCGGTGCGACCCGCCCAGACGGTCGAGCGCATAAAGCGCGGTCAGCGCCTTCAGCGTGCTCGCGGGCGCGACCGGGCGATCCGCGCCGCGCGCCTCGAGTAGCGTGCCATCGGCGGAAAACACCGCATAATCGATCTCGGCCCGCAGACCCGCCGCCTCGATCACCTGCCCCGAACGCGGCGCCGGTTTCGGCGGCGGCGCAAGGTCGAGCCCGCCCGGCGACAGCGCCGAAACCGCCCTGGGACCAAGCGCGGCCGAGGCCAGAAGCCCGGCCAGAAGCTGGCGACGCTGCAGCCCCACGGGCCTCAAGCCCCGGCACCCAACTGGATGAAGCGAGAGCGCGCGTCGCGATTGTCGAAGAACGGCACCGAGGGCGGCGGCATCAGCGGACCGCCCTGCGCCGCCGCGACCATCGCCGCACATTCGGCCAGCACGACCTCGGTGATGAAGGGCAGCTGCAGCGCCCGAGCCCTCGACATCGGCACCCAATGCAGATGCGACAGCTCATCGCAGGCGCGCGAAAAGTCGTCGAGATCGCAGGCCACGGTCGCGGCATCGGCCATGAAGAAGCGTGCATCGAAGCGGCGCGGCCGACCCGGCGGGGTGATCGCGCGAAAGACATAATGCAGCGCCGAGGCATCCGGCATCAGCCCAGCCTCGGCATAGCCAACGACCTCGCTGCGGCCCGGCCGGCCGATCAGCAAGCCGGTCTCCTCCGCCAGCTCACGCAGCCCGGCCGCGACAAGCTGGGCCGGGCTGGACGCGGAATCGGTGCGCGGCTCAAGCGTCAACCGCGCCTGCGTCAGATCCGAGATCCCTCCGGCCAGCGAGACCTCGCGGTCCTCGGGATCGACGGCACCGCCCGGAAAGACATATTTGGAAGGCATGAACGCCGCCTTGGCGCCACGCATCCCCATCAGCACCGCAGGCTGATCCGCATCCCGCCGCACCAGCACGACCGTCGAGGCATCGCGCAACGCGCTGCGATCCGGCTCACCGGGCGTTACCTGCAGCCGATCCGCGCCGATATGACGATCTGCGGCCTCGGTCATGCCGCGTTCGGGCCTGCAGGCTCGATCCCGAAGCCGTGCATCCGCCGCGCCCATTGCATCCCGATCATCCCGCCCTTGATCAGCGGCAGCAAGGCGAGGCAAAGCACGATCGCGCCCAGAGAAAACCCGATCAGCATCGACAGCGCCGTGGGCTGCCATTTCAGGAACACGAACAGCAGCAACGGCGCTCCGAGGTGCGAGACCAGCAAGATCGTCAGATAGGCCGGCCCGTCATCGGCGCGCTGATGATGCAGCGCCTCATGACAATGTCCGCACTCGTCGCGCACCTTCAGATAGCCGTCGAACATCGGCCCCGCGCCACAGGCGGGGCATTTCCTCATCAGACCGCGCCGCACCGCAGACCCGGTGGGCCGGTTGTCGCTAACCGCTTCTTGCATGTCATGATTCCCGAACTCGCGCATTTGGTCCAAAGATAGTGACCCCCGCCCGCGTTTCCAATGCCGATTTCCCGCATCGGCGCGAGCGGCTGGCCTAGGGCCGGTGCCCCTGATATCACGCCGCGCGTCGCTCTCGCGCCAGCATCACGATATTCCGCCCGGCCGCCTTGGCCGCGAGCAGCGCCCGGTCGGCCTGTTCCAGCACGTCGTCCGGGGCGCCGCCCGGGCAGTTGCAGCACTCCGAGACCCCCACGCCGACGGACACCGAGACCGACAATTCGGCAGACCCCGCCAGCCCGCTGACCCTGATCCGGCGCGTGGCGACCGCGTGACGGATGCGCTCGGCCAGCGAGACCGCCAGCGTCGGATCGCCCTGGGGCAGCAGAACGACGAATTCCTCGCCGCCGTGCCTGCCAAGCTTGCCGTCACCGCCCACGACATCGCCCAGAATCGCCGCAACCTGCCGCAGAACCGCATCGCCGGCGCCATGGCCGTGGCCGTCATTGATCGACTTGAAGCGGTCGATGTCGATCATCAGCAGCGAAAACCCGTTGTCCGAGCGCATCGCGGCAGAAATCTCGACCGCCATGCAGCGGCGGTTCAGCAGCCCGGTCAGCGGGTCGATCGAGGCGAGCCGCCGCGCGAGCCGGGCGTCTGAATGACTCCGCTCACTCTCGATCCCGCGACGCAAGAGCCAGTTGAGCCGCGCGATCAACTCGACACGATGATGTGATTCCGAAAGCTGCGCCTCCAGCACCTCGCTCGCGCCGATATCGAGCGCCTGCGCCTCTTCCTCGGGCGCAGGAACATGCTGCAGCAGCGCAAGCGCGGCGCCGCGGCCCGCCGCAGACAGCCTTGCGCGCAGATCGGCGAGTTGCTGCAGCCCGCCGCCCGGCAGACCCGCGTCGATCAGCACCACCGCCAGACGATCATCCAGCGACGCCGCCCCAGCCTGCGCCGAAACGATCTGCAGGTTTTTCCCCAACGCGTCCTTCACCGCCTGCCGCCACTCGGCCGACAGCGTCGCGTCATCGGTGATCAACCCGATCTGATCGGCGTGATCGAAGCCGGCGCCAGGCTCGGCAAAGCCGGGCAGATCAGCGGTGGCGTGGGGCAGCCAGCTACGCAGCCGCGCGCGCAGGACGGAATCGCTCGCCAGCGGATCGAGCACATGATCGCATCCCGCCAGAAACGCCCCGGCCCTGGCCCCTGCCCCGCAGACGGCCACGATCGCCGCCGAAGATCGGATGCGGATGCGCGAAACCAGCCATGCCAGCCGCTCGGGATCGTCCTCGCGCAGCAGCACCGCCTGGGATTGCGGCAGCAGCGGCGCGGCCTCGGAAAGATCATTCGCGGTATCGACCCTGTGATTCGCCGACAAAAGCCGCGCCTTCATCGCAAATCGCGATGTCACATCCCGATCCATTACCAGCAACCGTCCCAACATCCTGCCTTGCCTCAAGCCCCGACACGGCGCAAATTGGCATCAAATCGTTAACAAATACTTTCCAGGACCTGAATTTTGAGCCGCCAACCCCTGCCCCCGAGCGATATCGCCGACCGTCTTCTGCTGCATATCCTTGACGATCCCGAGCTTCTCTCGAGCCTGCTCGGCCGCAGCGGCCTTGCGCCGTCGCAGTTGCGAGAGGTGCTGACCGACACGCAGGCGCCTGAATTCATTCTCGATTTCGTGACCGAATCCGACGACCGGGTCATCTCTTGCGCCGAGGCCATCGGGGTGACGCCAGAACAGATCGGGATGGCCGCGCGGATTTCCGCCCGCCGCGATTGACGTTATCTTAAGACTCGGCTGCTACGACCTCGTGCAGGAGGCTGGTGTCATGCACGGGTTCATCATTCGCGGTATCGAGATCTTCTTGCGGCGCAGGCATGGCGACGATGTCTGGGCCGCAGCCTGCGCCGTCAGCGGTCTTGACCGCCGCGGGACGCAGATCATGCGCGATTACCCACCCGAGACGCTGCGCCAGGCCCTGCGCGCCGCCGCCGACATCCTGTCGATCGGCTGCGACGAGTTGTTGGAGGATATAGGAGGTTGGGTGCCAAGGCTTGACAACATGCGACATATCTTGCGTTTCAGCGGTTCCACTTTTGAAGATTTCGTTCTGTCGCTCGATGATCTGCACGACCGCGCCCGAATGGTGCTGCCGGGGCTGGAACTGCCGCGCATCACCACCGAAATCACCGGCGAACACAGCTATCGGCTGACCGTGACCTCGGATTCGCAGGAATGGTATCCGGTGCTCGCCGGGCTCTTGCGCGGCATGGCCGATGAATACGGCGTGCTGGCCATGGTCGACACGCAGGACGACGTGCTGACCGTCAGAATCGCCGACGACCAGTTCGCCGAGGGCGGCGAGTTCTCGCTGACCCAGCAGCTTGGTGGGGCGGCGTGAACCTGCGGCTCGCCATTCCGGTCGAGCGTCTGTCGCCGCTGATGCCGATGCATATGCTGCTCGACGAGGCCGGGGTGGTGATGTCGTGCGGCCTGACGCTGCGCAAGATGATCGGGGCGGCGCGGCGGGTCGAAGAGGCGTTCGAGATCCGCCGTGCCGCGCCGGGCAGCCGGATCATGCCTGAACTGGCTCGGGCCGCGCAGCAGGGGCGCAGGGTCTTTCTGGCGCTGAAGCACAGGATGCTGCCGACGCTGCGCGGCGAGGTGACAGAGCTGGGACAAGGCGCGCTGCTGCTCAATCTGGGGCTGGGGATCGGGGTGTTCGAGGCGATCTCGGCCTTTGACCTGACCGATGCGGATTTCGCGGCGGACGATCTGGCGATCGAGATTCTCTATCTGCACAAATCGAACCAGATGATCCGGGCGGAATTGTCCCGGCACAGTCAGGCGCTGGAACAGGCACGCGAAACGGCCGAGACCCAGGCCTTCACCGATGCGCTGACCGGGCTGCTGAACCGGCGCGGCTTCGAATTGGCGTTCGAAAGCGCCATCCGCGCCCGGAACCGGGGCGAGCCGGGTCAGGCGGAGTTCGCGCTGATGCAGCTCGATCTGGACTGGTTCAAGCAGATCAATGACCGCTTCGGCCATCCGGCAGGGGATGCCGTCCTGTGCCGGGTGGCCGACATCTTGCGCAAGGAAACACGGTCGGGCGACAGCCTCGCCCGGATCGGCGGCGACGAGTTCCTGATCCTGCTGCCCGACCTGCAGGGCGAATCGGCGCTGCAGGCCTTGGGCCGCCGGATCATCTCGGCGATCCGCGAGCCGATCTGGCATGAAGGGAACCTGTGCCGCGTCTCGGCCAGTATCGGGGCGGTTCGATCGACGGGTTACGAGCAGTGCGACTCGGCGACGCTGATCGCGGATGTCGACAGCGCTCTTTATGCGGCCAAGCGCGCGGGGCGCGGGTGCCTGCGTCTGTTCGATGACGAGAGCGCAGCAGGCCTTGGTTCGGGGGCTTGAGGTGGCGCGGCCGCGCCCCTATGGACAGGCATGACACAAGGCTTTCCCATGGCCATGCCCGGTCAGCGGATCGGGCTGTTCGGCGGGTCGTTCGATCCTGCCCATGAGGGGCATCTGCGCCTGACGCGGACCGCGCTGCAGCGCTTTCGGCTCGATCGGGTGTGGTGGCTGGTGACGCCGGGGAATCCGCTCAAGGCGCATGGACCGGCGCCGCTGGATCAGCGGCTGGCGCAGGCTCGCGAGGTGCTGCGCGGCGATCCGCGGGTGGTGGTGACGGATCTCGAGGCGCGGCTGGGGACGCGGCTGACAGCCGATACCATCGGGGCGCTTGTGCGGCTGTATCCGCGCGTCCGGTTCGTGTGGCTGATGGGGTCGGACAATCTGGTGCAGTTCAGCCAGTGGGAGCGTTGGCAGGAGATTGCGCAGATGGTGCCCATCGGGGTCATGGCGCGCCCAGGATCTCGGGTCGCGGCGCGCTTTTCCAAGGCGGCCACGATCATGGCCGACCGGCGCCTGCCCGAGGGTCAGGCGGGCCGTCTGACGGAGATGACACCGCCCGCCTGGGTGATGGTGAACATGCCGATGACCGATGCGTCATCCTCGGCCATTCGGGCGATGCGGCAGAAATCCGGCGACGGGCGCGGGTGACCGGCGGCGCGGCCGATTAAGGCTCCGGTCCGTGCTGATGCCCGACCCGCTCATGATTCTGATCGCGATCAGATCGTTTGCACAAGGATCGAGGCAGTGCCGCGCCTCGAACCTATTTGCCGGTGAATCGCGGTGCGCGTTTTTCCATGAACGCCTGGACGCCCTCGCGGAAGTCGGCGCTGCGCCCGGCCTCGCCCTGCAGGCGAGCTTCCAGTTCCAGTTGCTGCGCGAAATCATTCGCCCCGGACGCCCGGATCGCACGGCGCACCTTGAGAAAGGCCGAGGTCGTGCCGCTGGCCAGTTGCTGCGCGCGTTGCTGGACCGTGCTCACGAACTCAGCTTCCGGCACGGACTGCCAGATCATGCCCCAGTCGGCCGCCTGCGGGGCGGGAACCTTTTCGGCGAAGAGCATCATCCCGAGCGCGCGGGCATTGCCCACAAGCCGCGGCAGGATCCAGGTGCCGCCGGCGTCGGGGATCAGCCCGATCCGCGTGAAAGCCTGGGTGAAATAGGCGCTGTCGATGGCGATGACGACATCGGCGGCCAGCGCCAGATTTGCCCCCGCCCCGGCCGCGACGCCATTGACCGCGGCGATGACCGGCGCAGGACAATCGATGATCGCCTGCAGCATCGGTTCATATTCGTTGCGCAGCGTGGCCTCGATATCAATGGCGGCGCTCGCGTCCGACAGGTCCTGACCCGAGCAGAACCCCGTCCCGGCGCCGGTCAGCACCACGCAGCGCACATCCTCGGGCAGGCTGGTCAGTGCCTCGGTGATCTCGGCCCGCATCCGGCTGTTCAGCGCGTTCATGACCGTGGGCCGGTTCAGCATCAGCGTCGCGATGCCGTTGCGGGTTGAAAAGGTGATCGTCTCGTAAGCCATGTCAATTCTCCTGCCTTGGGGACAGAATGGCGCGGGCGGGCGGCGGCTGAAAGCCCCGCCCTTACGTCACGCGGCAGGCGGACGTGCGGTCAGCGGCGCAGGATCTCGTCTAGCCGGGCCTGTTCGTCCTCGGACAGTTCAGGCTTCACCTCGGGCCGTTCGGGCAGGCGGCGGCTGGCGAGAAAGCGCCAGCCGATCAGCAGCGCCAGCAGCGCCATCACCGGACCGGCGAGATAGAGGATCAGGTTGCCGCCCGTCGCGCGCGGAGAGAACAGGACGAACTCGCCAAAGCGGTCGGTCACGGCGTCGAGAACCTCGGCATCGCTGTCGCCTGCGACCAGCCGTTCACGCACATACAGCCGCAGGTCGCGGCTGATCGCGGCGTTCGATTCGTCGATGGTCTCGCCCTGACAGACCGGGCAGCGCAACTCCTTGGACAGCTCGCGCGCCCGCGATTCAAGCTGCGGGTCGGACAGCACCTCATCGGGCTGCACCGCGAAAACGGCTGCAGGCGACAGGGTGAGCAGGATCACCAGCAGCAGCCGGCCTATCATCCCCGTCATTCCGCCGGCACCCCGACCATCGGCCGCCGCGCCCCGGCGGCCACGCGATAGCGGCGGTCCGAGAGGCTGATGAAGCCGCCAAGCGCCATCAGCGCGCAGCCAAGCCAGATCCAGTTGGCGAAGGGCTTGATGTAGCTGCGGACGGCCCAGCCGCCGTCCTGCTGCTCGTCGCCGATCACCAGGTAGACGTCGCGGAAGATGCCATTGTCGATGGCGGCCTCGGTCGTGGGCATGGCCTGAACCGGATAGACCCGCTTTTCGGGGTGCAGAACCGTCACCTCGCGCCCGTTGCGGGCCACGGCCAGTGCCGCCGTCGTGGCCATGTAGTTCGGCCCCGGCACGTCCTCGACCGATTGCAGGGTGATGTCGTAGCTGCCGACGGTGAAGGTCTGGCCGATGCGGACGGTGCGGATATCCTCGATCTGCCAGGCCATGAGCAGGCTGATCCCGATGAAGGTGACGCCAAGCCCGGCATGGGCCACCGCCTTGCCCCAATCGGCGCGCGGCAGGCGCAACAGCCGTGAGAAGCCGGATTTGCCGGTGCGGAACCACAGCTCTGCCATGGCGCCAAAGACCAGCCACGACCCCAGCCCCGCCCCGATCACCGCCAGTGCCGAGCGGCCGGTCGAGACCGCGAAGACCAGCAGCATCACCGCCACCGCCATGGCGGCCGCGCCGCGCAGCGGTTTCAGCGCGCGTTTGATCTGGCCGCGCTTCCACGGGATGATCGCGCCGATGGGCAGGACCACGGCCAGCGCGATCATGAAGGGGGTGAAGGCCTGTTCGAAGAACGGCGTGCCGACCGACAGCTTGCGGTCCCAGAACATCTCGGCCACCAGCGGCCAGACGGTGCCGATGAAGACGACAAAGGCCGAGACGCCGAGCAGGATGTTGTTGATGACCAGCGCGCCCTCTCGCGAGATGGGGGCAAAGACGCCCTTGGCCTGCATGGCCCCGGCGCGGGCGGCGTAAAGGACCAGCGCGCCGCCGACGAAGGCGGCGAGGATGGCGAGGATGAAGATCCCCCGCGATGGGTCAGAGGCGAAGCTGTGGACCGAGGTGATGACGCCCGAGCGGACGATGAAGGTGCCGATCAGCGAGAAGCCGAAGGCCAAAATCGCCAGCAGGATCGTCCAGCTTTTCAGCACCTCGCGCTTTTCGACCACGATGGCGGAATGCAGCAGCGCGGCGGCCAGCAGCCACGGCATGAAGGACGCGTTCTCGACCGGGTCCCAGAACCAGAAGCCGCCCCAGCCGAGTTCATAATAGGCCCACCACGAGCCAAGCGCGATGCCGATGGTCAGGAACACCCAGGCGGCCAGCGTCCAGGGGCGCACCCAGCGCGCCCATGCGGCGTCGACGCGACCCTCGATCAGGGCGGCGACGGCGAAGGAAAACGCCATGCTCAGCCCGACATAGCCGAGATAAAGGAAGGGCGGGTGGAAGGCGAGACCCGGGTCCTGCAACAGCGGGTTCAGGTCGCGGCCGTCGAAGGGCGGGATCTCAAACCGCGTGAAGGGGTTCGAGGTGAAGATGATGAAGGCATAGAACGCCGCGCCGATGGCCGCCTGCACCGCCAGAACCCGCGCCCGCAGGCTGGGCGGCAGATGCGCGCCAAAGACCGCCGCCGCCGCACCGAACAGCGCGAGGATCAGCACCCAGAGCAGCATCGAGCCCTCGTGGTTCCCCCACACGCCCGAGATCTTGTAGAGCATGGGCTTCGCGGTATGCGAGTTCTCGTAGACCAGCTGCACCGAGAAATCCGAGGTGACGAAGGACACCGTCAGCGCGGCAAAGGACAGCCCGACCAGCCCGAACTGCGCCAGCGCCGCCGGACGCGCCGATTCGATCCAGCGGTCCCAGCCTTTCCACGCCCCGATCAGCGGCACGCTGGATTGGAACAGCGCCACCGCAAAGGCGAGGATGAGGGTGAAATGTCCAAGCTCGGCTATCATCGGCAGTCTCCTTGCTGGGGCAATTTAACCCGTCAGGCGCCAACAGGCCAGCGAACTGCGTGGGCTCGCGGCCTTGTGACGCATTTTCAGACCCGGAACCCGGGCGGTTTTTCAGGGCTGAGTGCCCAGCGAGCGGCGATAGGCCTGGATCTCGTCCACGACGAAATCGCGGAAGACGATGATCCGGCGCGAGCTGCGCAACTCCTCGGGAAAGGCCAGAAACACCGGCACATCGGCGGATTCGACATCGTCGAAGACACGGACGAGCTGGGGGAAATCGACGGTCAGATAGTCGGGCAGCACGCCGATGCCGACATTGTTCAGCACCGCCTGCAGCACGCCGAAATAATTGTTCACCATCAGCAGCGAGCGGGGCGAGGTTTCCAGCAATTGCTGCACCAGCAGTTTGCCCGCCGTCACCTGCGGCACGGTCGGGTCCTGACAGATGATGCGGTGGCGCGACAGGTCGGGCACGGTCAGCGGACGACCGGCCTGCGACAGATATTGCCGCGTCGCATACAGCCGCATGCGGATATTCAGCAGGCGCCGGCGGATCAGGTCGGATTGGCTGGGTTCCTTCATGCGGATGGCCATGTCGGCCTCGCGCATGGGCAGGTCCAGCACGCGTTCCTCGAGGATCAGGTTGATCTTGAGGTCGGGATACATCGAATAAAGCTTGGTCAGCCGCGGCACCAGCCACAGCGTCCCGAACCCGGTCGTGGCGGTCACGCGCAGCTCGCCGACCACCTGTTCCTCGCTGTCGCGCATCCGGGCCTCGGCGATGTCCAGCTTGCGGGCCATCTCGGCCGTGGCCTCGAACAGAAGCTCTCCCTGCTCGGTCAGGATCAGGCCCCGCGCGTGGCGGTGAAACAGCGAGATGCCCAGCTGATCCTCGAGCCCGCGGATCTGCCGGCTGACCGCCGATTGCGACAGATTGAGCGAATCACCGGCATGAGTCAGGCTGCCCGCATCGGCCACCGCGTGAAAGATGCGCAGCTTGTCCCAGTCCATCATATGTCTTTCTGTCTTGGCAGGGTTGCAATTTGCGCAACTCTTACGCCGCGAGGCGCGTTTCGGCAACATCTGACAAAACACGGTTTTTTGCTTTGTGGGTCAGACATGCTGACTTACACTGAACTCCAGATTGCCGCAGGGTTGGGAGAGAACCGGATGGGAGTGACTGGGGACAAGGCGTTTTCGCTGGCGGATCGGTTCGATCTAAAGAAATCGCAGGTGCTGCTGAACGGCACGCAGGCGCTTGTGCGCCTGATGCTGATGCAGCGCGCGCGCGACGCCGCCGCCGGGCTGGACACGGCGGGTTTTGTCACCGGCTATCGCGGCAGCCCGCTGGGCGGGGTCGACCTGTCCATGATGAAATCCGACAAGCTGCTGAAAGCGAACAACATCCTGTTCCAGCCCGGCCTGAACGAGGATCTGGCCGCGACCGCCGTATGGGGAAGCCAGCAGGCCGAACTGCGCGGCGAGGGCAAGCATGAGGGCGTGTTCGCGCTGTGGTATGGCAAGGGGCCGGGCATCGACCGCAGCGGCGATGTGATGCGTCACGCGAACATGGCCGGATCGTCGGCCAAGGGCGGCGTCGTCATGGCGATGGGCGACGACCATACCGGCGAAAGCTCGACCGTGCTGCACCAGTCCGATTGGGCGATGGTCGACGCCTATATTCCCGTGCTCTCGCCTGCGGGCGTGCAAGAGATCCTCGATTACGGTCTTTACGGCTTTGCGCTGTCGCGTTTTGCGGGGGTGTGGACCGGCCTCAAGACCATGAAGGACACGGTCGAGGCGACCTCGGTCGTCAATGGCGACCCGCACCGGCTGAGCTTCATCACGCCTGACTATGCCCTGCCCGAAGGCGGACTGAACATCCGGCTGGGCGACACGCCGGTCGCGCAGGAAGCTCGGATGATCGACCACAAGCGCTTTGCCGCCGAGGCGTTTTCCCGCGCCAACCGCATCGACCGCCCGGTCTGGGGCAAGCCCGGCGCGCGGATCGGTTTCGTCGCGGCGGGCAAGAACTGGCTCGACCTGACCCACGCCCTGTCGCTGCTGGGCATCGACGAGGCCGAGGCCGACCGTCTGGGCCTGACCACCTATAAGGTCGGGCAGACCTGGCCGCTGGACATCCGGTCTTTCCAGGAATGGTCCGAGCCGCTGGAGCTGGTGATCGTCGTCGAGGAAAAGCGCAAGCTGATCGAGGTGCAGGTCAAGGAGGCGATCTTCGACAACCGCCACGGCCGCCGCGTCATCGGCTGGCACCACGACCGCACCGGGGCCGAGGTGTTCCCGACGCGCTATGCGCTCGACCCGGTGATGATCGCCGAAAAGCTGGGTGGCATCCTGATCGAGGAAGGTCGCGGGACCGAGGGCATCCGCGCCGGGCTCGACCGCCTGACCGCCGCGCGCCGGGCCGACAACGCGCCCGAAATCGCGCTGCGGACGCCGTGGTATTGCTCGGGCTGTCCGCATAACAGCTCGACCCGCGTGCCCGAGGGCAGCCGCGCCTATGCCGGGATCGGCTGTCACTATATGGTGCAGTGGATGGACCGCGCGACCACCGGCTTTACCCAGATGGGCGGCGAGGGCGCGAACTGGGTCGGCGAGGCGCCGTTTTCGAAAACGCCTCATGTGTTTCAGAACCTTGGCGACGGAACCTATAATCATTCCGGCATCCTCGCCATCCGGCACGCGGTCGAGACCAAGACCAACATCACCTACAAGATCCTGTTCAACGACGCGGTCGCGATGACGGGCGGCCAGCCGATCGAGGGCGGGCTGCAGCCGCGCCAGATCGCGCGCGAGCTGGTGGCGATGGGGGTCGACCCGGTCGTCGTGGTCTATGACGAGAAAGAGGATGTCGACACCGACGATTTCGGCGGGCTGCGGGTCGAGACGCGCGACCAGATGATGGCCGTGCAGCGCGAATTGGCGCAGACCGGCGGCACCTCGGCGATCCTCTATATCCAGACCTGCGCGGCCGAAAAACGCCGCCGCCGCAAGAAGGGCGCCTTCCCAGACCCCGACCGGCGCATCTGGATCAACCCCGAGGTCTGCGAGGGCTGCGGCGATTGCGGGGTGCAGTCGAACTGCGTCTCGGTCGTGCCGCTGGACACGGAACTGGGACGCAAGCGCCAGATCGACCAGTCCTCCTGCAACAAGGATTATTCCTGCGTCAACGGCTTTTGCCCCAGCTTCGTCTCGGTGCGCGGCGGGGGTCTGAAAAAGCCGCAGGTGGCCGCGATAAAGGTGCCGGACCTGCCCGCACCAACGCTGCCGCAAATCACCGGCACCCACAACATTGTCATCACCGGCGTTGGCGGGACCGGCGTCGTCACCATCGGTGCGGTGCTGGCGCAGGCAGCCCATATCGACGGCAAGGGCGCGGGCATGATGGAAATGGCCGGCCTCGCCCAGAAGGGCGGCGCGGTCCATATCCACCTGCGGCTGGCGGAAAACCCCGACGATATCAGCGCGATCCGCGTCGCGGTGGGCGAGGCCGACTGCATCATCGGTGGCGATCTGGTGGTCACCGCCGGCGCCAAGACCATCGGCCTGATGACCAATGGCCGCACCGGCGCGGTGGTCAATGACCACGAGATCATCACCGGCGAGTTCACCCGCAATCGCGATTTCCAGATCCCGGCCGAGCGGCTGAAGATGTCGCTCTCGGCGCGGCTGGGCGACAAGGTGTCGTTCTTTGACGCCAATCTGCTGGCGCAGACGACGCTGGGGGATTCGATCTATTCCAACATGCTGGTGCTGGGTGCGGCCTGGCAGCAGGGTCTGGTGCCGCTGTCCGAGGATGCGATCCTGACCGCCATTGAACTCAACGGCGCCAAGGTCGCCGAGAACCAGCGCGCCTTTGCGATCGGGCGGTGGGCGATGGTCGATCCCGACGCCATTGCCGCGCTGAGCGCGCCCGGACCTGCGGCCGAAACCGTCGATCCGGTCGAGTTCCGCGCCGCGCGGCTGGTCGATTACCAGTCACCGGCCTATGCGCAGCGTTTTCTGGATCTGGTCGATCTGGCGCCCGCGGACCTGCGCGCGGATGTGGCCGAGGGGTACTACAAGCTGCTCGCCTACAAGGATGAATACGAGGTCGCGCGCCTGCATCTGAAAACCGCCGAGGGCGTCGCCCGCGAGTTCGACGGCGACACGCGGCTGTCCTTCCATCTGGCGCCGCCGATCCTGCCGGGGCGCGACCCCGACGGGCGGCCGAAGAAGCGCGAATTCGGCCCGTGGATCCTGCCGATGTTCCGGCTGCTGGCGCGGATGAAGGGGCTGCGGGGCACCGCCTTCGACCCCTTTGGCTGGCATGCCGAGCGCCGCGCCGAACGCGCCCATATTGCGCAATACGAGGCCGACATGCGCCGCTTGCTGCCCCGCGCCACGCCGCAGACCATCGAGATCCTGCGCGGACTCGCCCGTCTGCCGCTGTCGATCAAGGGCTATGGCTTCATCAAGGACAAGGCCGCCGAACAGGCCGCCGCCCGTCGCGCCGAGCTGCTGGCGGCGCTGGAAAGCGGCGGCACGCCGATGGCTCAGGCGGCCGAGTGATCCGGCCGGCGCGGCTTGCGGCGAAATGACCTCGGTCATGGACTTTGACCGGGGTCGGGCTTATGTCGCGACTGGATGAACAGGGGCGCGACATGGCAGTAGGTGTTTTCGATTCAGGGCTGGGCGGTCTGACCGTGCATCGCGCGATCCAGCAGCGCCTGCCCGATCTGCCGCTGGTCTATTTCGGCGACAGCGCCCATGCGCCCTACGGCGTCCGCAAGCCCGACGATATCTATGCGCTGACCTGCGCCGCGACGCAGCGGCTGTGGGACGAGGGCTGCGATCTGGTGATCCTCGCCTGCAACACCGCCTCGGCGGCGGCGCTGCGCCGGATGCAGGAAAGCTTTGTGCCCAAGGACAAGCGCGTGCTGGGCGTCTTCGTCCCGCTGATCGAGGCGCTGACCGAGCGGCAATGGGGCGACAACTCGCCCCCGCGCGAGGTGGCGATCAAGCATGTGGCGCTGTTCGCGACGCCCGCCACCGTCGCCAGCCGGGCGTTTCAGCGCGAACTCGCCTTCCGCGCCATCGGCGTCGATGTCGAGGCGCAGCCCTGCGGCGGCGTCGTCGATGCGATCGAGGACGGCGACGAGATCCTGGCCGAGGCGCTCGTCACCAGCCATGTCGAGGCGCTCAAGCGCCGGATGCCCCTGCCCGAGGCCGCGATCCTCGGCTGCACCCATTACCCGCTGATGCAGGACCAGTTCCAGCGCGCGCTTGGCCCCGATGTCCGGGTCTTCAGCCAGGCCAATCTGGTGGCGGAAAGCCTTGCCGATTATCTGGGTCGCCACCCCGAATTCATCGGCAGCGGCACCGAATCCAAATACCTGACGACCGGCGATCCGGCGCGGGTCTCATCCAAGGCGACGCAGTTCCTGCGTCAGCGGATCACCTTCGAATCTGCCTGAGGAAACGCCATGAAGTCTTTGAAAAAGAAGCGTAGAATACAGATCCTGATAGCGGCGGCCGTGGCCTTGGGTCTGGCCTCGCTGCTGATCGGCTTTGGCTTCCGCGATGGCATCAACCTGTATCGCGCGCCGACGCAGGTGGTCGAGGCGCCGCCCTCTGACGGCGAGGTCTTCCGCTTGGGCGGCTTGGTCGAGGAAGGCAGCCTTGTGCGCGGCGCCAGCGAGACGATCACCTTCTCGGTGACCGACGGCGCCTATACCATCCCGGTCCGTTTCACCGGCGTCCTGCCCGACCTGTTCGAGGAAGGTCAGGGCATGATCGGCACCGGAAAGATGGAGGCCGACACCTTCGTCGCCAGCGAATTGCTGGCCAAGCATGACGAGAACTACACCCCCCGCGAGGTGGTCGATTCCCTGAAGGAAGCCGGCGTCTACGAGGACCCGAACAGCTAGGGCAACGCCCGCAAGGTTAACCAAGGGTTAATCCGCAAGACGCAGCCTGTCCCCCGTTTCAGCTGAAGGGGGACGGGATGAAAAGCGTCGACAGCATCGCCACCGAGATCGTGGCGCGAGAGGGGGGCTTCGTCAACGACCCCGACGATCCCGGTGGGGCGACGAATTACGGCGTCACCATCGGCACGCTGCGGCGGCTGGGCATGGACCTGAACCGCGACGGACGCGTCGATCTGGCCGATCTGCGCAGCCTGACGCGGCAACAGGCGGCCGATGTGTTCAAGGAACATTACTTTCGCCGTCCCGGCATCGCGAAACTGCCCTCGGCGCTGCACCCGTCGGTCTTCGACATGTATGTGAATGCCGGCGCCAATGCGGTGAAGATCCTGCAACGGCTGGTCACCGCGATGGGCTTTCCCGCCGCCGATGACGGGCTGATCGGGCCGCGCACCGTGGCGGCGGTGAAGGCCGCGCATGCCGCCGCACCGCGCCACCTGGTCGATGCCTACGGGATCGAGCGGCGCAACTATTACTATGCCCTTGCCGATGCCCGCCCCGCCAGCCGCAAATTCGCCACCACCCGCGCCGGCGGGAAGGGCGGCTGGATCACCCGGGCCGAGGCGTTCATCGCGCCGCGCTATCACCTGACCGCCAGCCAGCACCGCGAAAGGATTTCCGCATGGGGATGATCGACCGCTTTCTGGGGGTGGGCGCGGCCGCGCAGACCCTCTCGACCGCCGCGACCAATGTCACCGAGGTCTTTCGCGAAAACGCCACAAGGCGGATGGAGCTGGACGAAGAGGCCTATGCCCGCGCGCTGGCGCAATACGGGCTCGAATTCACCGCGGCCCCGCGCGGGCGTTTCGACGATCTGGTGAACGGGCTGAACCGCCTGCCCCGCCCGATGCTGACGCTGGGCACGATCGGCCTGTTCGTCTATGCCATGGTCGAGCCGATCGGTTTCGGCCAGCGGATGCTGGGGCTACAGGCGGTGCCCGAGCCGCTGTGGTGGTTGCTGGGCGGGATCGTCTCGTTCTATTTCGGCGCGCGCGAGGCGCATTATTTCCGCAACCGGACCTGGCCGCCGGCCATTGCCCGCCAGATCGAGGTGACGGGCGCGATCCAGTCCGCCGCAGCACCCGATCCGGGTTTTGCCAGCGTCCCGGCCCCGGCGGCGGCGACCGGCGACAACCCGGCGCTGCGTGACTGGGTGGCGGAACGGCAGGGGGCTGCAGGCTGACAACCGCCCCGCCATGTGCCGGCTGCATAGCGGCTATGCTGCCCGGACTGGCTGAATTGGGTTGATCGCGGGGCCGGGCGGGCCTAGATCACACCTCGAAGGCGATAATCGAGGCAACTCTTGTCACCTTCACCTCCCTGTTGGACTTGGGCCGGGCCTTGTGCCCGGCTTTTTTTTGCCCGCCGCCCGCGCGCCCGACCGGCTGCTGCGCAGTTGCGGCCCCTTTCTTCTTTCCGCCCCACCGCTTAAATGACCGCAAAGCGCAGCGCATGAGGGGATGCGAAGATGAACGAGCCAGAGATCACGCCGGATCTGATCGCCGCCCATGGGCTGAAGCAGGACGAATATCAGCGCATCCTGGACATCATCGGCCGCGAGCCCAGCTTTACCGAGCTGGGCATCTTCAGCGCCATGTGGAACGAACACTGTTCCTATAAATCGTCCAAGAAATGGCTGCGGACGCTGCCGACGACGGGGCCGCAGGTGATCTGCGGGCCGGGCGAGAATGCGGGCGTGGTCGATATCGGCGACGGTCAGGCCGTGGTCTTCAAGATGGAGAGCCACAACCACCCCTCGTATATCGAGCCGCATCAGGGCGCCGCCACCGGCGTCGGCGGCATTCTGCGCGACGTCTTCACCATGGGCGCCCGCCCCATCGCCGCGATGAACGCGCTGAGCTTTGGCCGCCCGGACCATCCCAAGACCCCGCATCTGGTCAAGGGCGTGGTCGAGGGCATCGGGTCCTACGGGAACGCTTTTGGCGTGCCGAATATCGGGGGCGAGGTGCGGTTTCATCGTGCCTATGACGGGAACTGTCTGGTCAACGCATTTGCCGCGGGTCTCGCGGATGCCGACAAGATCTTCTATTCCGCCGCGTCGGGGATCGGGATGCCGGTGGTCTATCTGGGCGCCAAGACCGGGCGCGACGGGGTCGGCGGGGCGACCATGGCCAGCGCCGAGTTCGATGACACCATCGAGGAAAAGCGCCCCACCGTTCAGGTCGGCGACCCCTTCACCGAGAAATGCCTTCTCGAAGCCTGTCTGGAGCTGATGGCGACGGACAGCGTCATCTCGATTCAGGACATGGGCGCGGCGGGGCTGACCTGCTCGGCCGTCGAGATGGGCGACAAGGGCGGGCTGGGGATCCAGCTGAACCTCGACCATGTGCCGCAGCGCGAACAGGGCATGACGGCCTATGAGATGATGCTGTCGGAAAGCCAGGAACGGATGCTGATGGTCCTCAAGCCCGAGCGCGAGGCCGAGGCGCGGGCGATCTTCGAGAAATGGGATCTGGATTTCGCCATCGTGGGCGAGACTATCGCCGAGGACCGCTTTCTGATCCAGCACGGCAACCGGATCATGGCCGATCTGCCGCTGTCCAAGCTGTCGTCGAGCGCGCCTGAATACGACCGCCCCTGGGTCGAGACCCCTGCCCCGGCGGCCCTGCCCGACCTGCCCGCGATCACCCCGCTCGACGCGCTGCGGGCGCTGATCGGCAGCCCGAACCATGCCCACAAATCCTGGGTGTGGGAGCAGTATGACACGCAGGTCGGCGGCGACACCGTGCGCCGTCCCGGTCAGGGCGCGGGCGTCGTCCGCGTGCATGGCACGAACAAGGCGCTGGCCTTTACCAGCGACGTCACGCCCCGCTATGTCCGCGCGAACCCGGTGCAGGGCGGGCGGCAGGCGGTGGCCGAGGCCTATCGCAACCTGACGGCGGTGGGCGCGCAGCCGCTGGCCTGCACCGACAACCTCAATTTCGGCAATCCCGAAAAGCCCGAGATCATGGGCCAGTTCGTCGGCGCCATTCGCGGCATCGGCGAGGCCTGTCTGGCGCTGGACATGCCGATCGTGTCCGGCAACGTCTCGCTTTACAACGAAACCGACGGTCAGGGCATCCTGCCGACGCCGACCATCGGCGCGGTGGGTCTGCTGGCCGATCTGGACGATCTGATCGCCGGGCAGCCGCAGGATGGCGACGTGGCCATCCTGATCGGCCACAGCGGCGGGCATCTGGGCCAGTCTGCGCTGGCCGCCGAAGCCTTCGGGATCGAGGCGGGCGAGCCCCCGCCGGTCGATCTGGACGCCGAGCGCCGCCATGGCGAGTTCCTGCGCGCCCATCGCGCCCATCTGCGCGCCGCGACCGACCTGTCCGATGGCGGTCTGGCGCTGGCGGCGTTCGAGATGGCCGAGGGCGCGGGTATCGGCGTGCGGCTTGAAACCGACGATATCCCGACGCTGTATGGCGAGGATCAGGCCCGCTATCTGGTCGCCTGCGACGCGCCGGGGGGCGAGGCTTTGCTGAAAGCCGCCGATCAGGCCGGCGTTCCTGCGCAGGTCGTGGGCCAGTTCGGCGGCATGGCGATTCAGATGGGCGAGGATGCGGGCGATCTGGCGGCGTTGTCGAAACTGTATCGTTCGGCTTTTGCCGACGCCATCGGAGGCGATGCCCCCGCCCCCTGACTTGAGAAAGCCCCTCGCGATCACTAGATTCACCCTGCGCAACACAGGTGACACCATGTTTTCGATCCCCGGACAATCGCCGGTCAAGATTTCACCGGCAGCAGAGCGTCAGATCTCGCGACTGATGCAGGGCAAACAGGCTTATGGCCTGCGCATCGGGCTGAAAAAAGGCGGCTGCGCAGGCATGGAATACACCATGGATCTGGTCAGCGAGGCCGAGAAATCCGATGAGGTCATCGAACAGAACGGGGCCCGCGTGCTGGTCGCACCGGCCGCGCAGATGTTCCTGTTCGGGACCGAAATCGACTATGAGACCGGCTTGCTGGAATCCGGCTTCCGCTTCCGCAATCCGAACGTGACCGATGCCTGCGGATGCGGTGAATCGGTCTCGTTCTCGATCGACCGCGACGCCCCGCAGGGCTGACCCCACACCCGACCCGACAGACAAGAGGACGACATGGCCGCACCGCACAGCCCCCGGAAACTCGCCGCCGGCAACTGGAAGATGAACGGGCTGACCGCCGCGCTGAGCGAACTCGACGCGCTGGCTGCGCGCGATAATGGCTGCGACGTGCTGATCTGCCCGCCCTTCACCCTGCTGACCCCCGCCGTCGCCCATGCGGGCGAGATCGCCATCGGCGGGCAGGATTGCCACGCGGCGGAATCCGGCGCCCATACCGGCGACATTTCAGCCGCGATGCTGAAGGATGCCGGCGCGAGCCATGTGATTCTGGGCCATTCCGAGCGCCGCGCCGACCATGCCGAGACCGACGCCTCGGTCCGTGCCAAGGCCGTGGCCGCGCATGAGGCCGGGCTGATCACCGTCATCTGCCTGGGCGAGACCGAGGCCGAACGTGACGCGGGCGACACGCTGCGCGTGATCGAGACCCAGCTTGCCGGCTCTGTCCCCGACTGCGCCACCGCGTCCAACACCGTCATCGCCTATGAGCCGGTCTGGGCCATCGGCACCGGGCGCACCCCCACCAATGACGAGATCGCGCAGGTCCATGCGCGGCTGCGCGAGAAGCTGGTCGAGCGGTTTTCCGACGGCGCCGCTTTCACGCTGCTTTACGGCGGCAGCGTCAAGCCGGGCAATGCCTCGGTGATTTTCGACATCGAACATGTGAACGGCGCGCTGGTTGGCGGCGCCAGCCTGAAGGCCGCGGATTTCGGCCCCATCATCGACGCATTGGCAAGGGCCTGACGGAATGACACTTCCCACGAAAGACGACATCGCCACCTGCCTGCGCGGGATCATCGACCCTGTTTCGGGCCGCAACATCGTCGACAGCGGCATCGCCCGCGCGATCCATGTCGAGCCGGATGGCGAGGTGCGCTTCGTGATGGAGATCCACCCCCCGCTGGCCGAGCAGATGGAGCCGGTCCTGACCGAGGCCAAGGCCGCCGTCGCCGCCCTGCCCGGCGTCACCAAGGTCTCGGGCGTGCTGACCGCGCATACCGAAAAGGCGCCGCCGCCGGACCTGAAGCCGCGCCCGAAATCGCCCACCGCGCCCGAGGCTGTGCCCGGCGTGCGCCATGTCATCGCCATCGCCTCGGGCAAGGGCGGGGTCGGCAAATCGACCGTGTCTGCGAACCTCGCCGCCGCGCTCGCGGCCGAGGGGCGGCGCGTGGGGCTGCTGGATGCCGACGTCTATGGCCCCAGCCAGCCGCGCATGATGGGCGTGACCGGGCGTCCTGCCAGCCCCGACGGCAAGTCGATCGTCCCGATGGAGGGGCATGGCGTCAAGATGATGTCGCTCGGCCTGCTGACCCGCGATGACGAGGCAGTGATCTGGCGCGGGCCGATGCTGATGACGGCGCTGCAGCAGATGCTGTTTCAGGTCCAGTGGGGCGATCTGGACTGCCTGCTGGTCGACCTGCCGCCGGGCACCGGCGACGTGCAGCTGACGCTGGCGCAGAAGGCCAAGATCGACGGCGCGATCATCGTCTCGACCCCGCAGGACATCGCGCTGCTGGACGCGCGCAAGGGGATCGACATGTTCACCCGCGTCAACATCCCGATCCTCGGGTTGATCGAGAACATGGCCGTGCATGTCTGCACCAATTGCGGCCATGCCGAGCATATCTTCGGCAAGGGCGGCGTCGCGGCCGAGGCTGCGCGACTGGGCGTGCCTTTGCTGGGCGAGTTGCCGCTGGAACTGGCGGTCCGCGAAGGCGGCGATGCCGGGGTGCCGGCGGTGATCGGCGCGCCCGACAGCGACTCGGCGGCGGCGTTCCGCAAGCTCGCCAAGGGGCTGGTGGCGGCCGGGATCGCCTGATCATGCAGCCGGTCCCGGCGGTGATCCTGGCCGGCGGGCTGGCCCGGCGCATGGGCGGCGGCGACAAGGTGCTGCTGCCGCTGGCGGGCCGGCCGCTGCTGGCCCATCTGCTCGCCCTGCTGCGCCCGCAGACGCCGCTGATCGCGCTGAACGCCAATGGCGACGCGGCGCGTTTTGCGGGTTTCAACCTGCCGGTGCTGCCCGATCCCGACTTTCCGCCCGAGGTGCCGCAGCGTCCCGGCCCGCTGGCCGGCATCTTGGCTGCGATGCTTTGGGCCGAGGCGCAAGGCGCGGACCGTGTGCTGGTCGTCGCAGGCGACACGCCGTTCCTGCCCGCCGACCTGCTGTCGCGGCTGCAGGCTGCGGCGAGCGCGGACGGTCTGGCAATGGCGGCCGATCACGCGCCGGACGGGCTGCGGCTGCACCCGACCACGGCGCTGTGGCCCACGCGGCTGGCGGCCCCGCTGCGCGCGGCAATCATCGCCGGGCAGCGCCGAGTGCGCGCTTTTGCCGCCGAACACGACGCGGCCACGGCGGTCTTTCCGGCGCTACATGCGGCGGGCGGCACTGAACTGTCCCCCTTTTTCAACATCAACACGCCCGAAGATCTAGCCCAAGCGACCGAGTGGCTGGATGCCGGAACCGCAGCCCGAACGGCCCGCCGGACAACAGCGTAAGCCCGCCCTTCAAACGCTTGCAACCGCCCCCAGAACCAGTATGTTGCGGCCTTCACGAGTCGCGCGACTGACGCTTGGCGCACCGGACAGGTTTCCGCTTGCCTCCGGGACGGTTGTGGCCTATTGCCGCGGCTCTGATCCGATTACTGACACCGGCCCCGCAGGCTGCGCGGCCCCAGACCCCGAGGTTGAGACATGGCTGTCCCTCAGAACCGCGTGACCCGTTCCAAGCGCAACATGCGCCGCGCGCATGATGCCCTTTCGGCGGCGAACCCCAATGAATGCCCGTCCTGCGGCGAGCTGAAGCGTCCGCATCACGTCTGCCCCTCTTGCGGCCATTATGCCGACCGCGAGGTCGTGGCCCAGACGGCCGAGATCGACCTGGACGACGACGCGGCCTGAACGGCTGGCGCAGGTCAATGACGCAGACGGCGGAACCCGGAACCCCGCGCCGCCCCTCGACCGGGGGCAGCGTGGTGCTTTCCGTTGACACGATGGGCGGCGATCGCGGCCCCGCGACGGTGGTCGCGGGCGTGGCGCTCAGCGCCGAAAAGAACCCCGATCTGCGCTTCATCCTGCACGGCCCCGAGGCCGAGCTGTCCAAGCTGGTCTCGCGCAAGCGCGGCCTCGCCGAACGCTGCGAGATCCGTGACGCCCAAAGCGTCGTCTCGATGAGCGACAAGCCCGCACAGGTGATCCGCAGCGCGCAGGGCACCTCGATGTGGTCGGCCATTGAATCGGTCCGCAATGGCGAGGCGACGGTCGCGGTCTCTTGCGGGAATACCGGGGCGCTGATGGCGCTGTCGGTGATCCGCCTGCGCAAGCTGCCCGGCGTCAACCGTCCCGCCATCGCCTGCCTGTGGCCCTCGCGCAATGCGCAGGGCTTCAACGTCATGCTGGATTGCGGCGCCGATATCCGCGCCGATGCCCCCGATCTGCTGCAATACGCGCTGATGGGCGCCTCTTATGCCAAGAACGGCCTCGGCGTCGAACGCCCGCGCGTCGGCCTGCTGAATGTTGGCACCGAGGAGCACAAGGGCCGGGCCGAGCTGAAGCTTGCCCATGACCTGATCTCGGTCGCCTCGGCCGACGGGAATTTCGACTATATCGGCTTTGTCGAGGGCGGCGATCTGCCCTCGGACCGCGTCGATGTGATCGTCACCGACGGGTTCACCGGCAATGTCGCGCTGAAGACCGGCGAGGGGACGGCCAAGCTGGTCGGGGATTTCATGCGCGACGCCTTCGCCAATTCGATCATGTCGAAATTCGCCGCGCTGCTGGCGCTGACCTCGCTGAAGCGGCTGCAAAAGCGGATCGATCCGCGCCGGGTCAATGGTGGGGTGTTTCTGGGGCTGAACGCGACGGTGGTCAAATCCCACGGCTCGGCCGATGCGACCGGGGTTTCGGCGGCTTTGAAGCTCGCCTTTCAGCTGGCGCAATCCGGCTTTCACGACCGGCTGGCGGCGCGCGTGGCGCAGGCCGCCGCCGCCGCCGAGGACCGCACCGCCGCCCTGCCCGGGACCGAGCCATGACCCGCCGCGCCGTGATCCGCGGCACCGGACGCTATCTGCCCGAACGCATCGTCGAGAACGCCTGGTTCGAGAGCTTCATCGACACCTCGGATGAATGGATCCGCGCCCGCACCGGGATCGAGCGGCGCCATTTCGCCGCCGATGGCGAAACCACCTCGGCCATGGCGATCAAGGCCGCCGCCGCCGCGCTGGACAGCGCCGGAATGCAGCCCGACGACATCGACGCGGTGATCGTGGCGACCTCGACCCCGGACCTGACCTTCCCCTCGGTCGCCACCATGGTGCAGGCCGGGTTGGGCATGACGCGCGGCTTCTGCTACGACATGCAGGCAGTCTGCGCTGGCTTCGTCTTCGGGCTGGCCAATGGCGACGCACTGATCCGTTCGGGTCAGGCCGAGCGCGTGCTGGTCATCGGCGCAGAGACCTTCAGCCGGATCATGGACTGGACCGACCGCGGCACCTGCGTGCTGTTCGGCGACGGCGCCGGTGCCGTGGTTCTGGAAGCCGCCGAGGGCGACCGCGGCATCCTCGCCAGCGACCTCAACAGCGATGGCAGCTTCCGCGACATCCTCTATGTCGATGGCGGCGTCGCCACGACCGGGACCGCCGGGAAGCTGCGGATGCAGGGCAATGTGCTGTTCCGCCACGCGGTCGAGAAGCTGGCCCAGACCGCGCATCGGGTCATCGAAAAGGCCGGGATGACCACCGATCAGGTCGACTGGCTGGTCCCGCACCAGGCCAACGCCCGTATCATCGCCGCCACCGCGCAGCGCATGAACCTGCCGATGGAGCGCGTCGTGCTGACCGTCGCCGACCACGGCAATACCTCCGCCGCCTCGATCCCGCTGGCGCTGTCGCTGGCCAATGACGAGGGCCGCTTCAAGCCGGGCGACATCATCGTGACCGAAGCCATCGGCGGCGGGCTGTCCTGGGGCAGCGTGATCCTGCGGTGGTAAGGCCGGAGAGCGACAGCCCGAAGTTTCAGTCGCCAGAATTGGCGCCTCGTTGCTCCGGATCGGAATTGAATTTTCCATAAGCAGTCGGTGCCGACCCCGTCCAGCGCTTGAAGCTGCGGGTGAAATGAGCCTGATCGCTGTAGCCAAGATCGAGCGCAAGCGCCTTCAAACTGCCGACCCCGGTGAGCAACCGCGCAAGCGCGATATCCCGCCGCGTGACATCGACGAGGTCCGAAAGCTTTACACCCACGTCAGCGAGGCGCCTTTGGAGCGTGCGGCGCAAGCCGATCATTCAGGCGGGGCTCGATACGCTCGGCTCCACCAGGCGACGCCCGACATCGTCCGCGCCACTGCCCGAGATGCGGATGACGTCAAACGATTGGCGTGACCGCGGACAGCACCAAAGCCGCCCATCCCACGCCGAAGCGCCGCTCCAGTTCAACGCTGTAAAGAAATCTGGCTGGGGCGGTAGGATTCGAACCTACGGTACGCGGTACCAAAAACCGTTGCCTTACCACTTGGCTACGCCCCAACGATGCGGGCGTATGTAGCATGGCTGCGGGGGGGTGCAAGGGGGTTTTCGGAAAAACTTGCGGGCATCCGGCACGCGGCCTATGGCTGCGCGGATGGAGTGGGATGTTCTGATCATCGGGGCCGGCGCGGCGGGGCTGTTCTGTGCCGGCACGGCGCGGATGCAGGGGCTGCGGGTGCTGGTGATCGACCATGCCCGCGCGCCGGGAGAGAAGATCCGCATCTCGGGCGGGGGGCGGTGCAACTTCACCAATCTGGCCACCGCGCGGGACCGGTTCCTGTCGGAAAATCCGCGCTTTTGCGCCTCGGCGCTGGCGGGGTTTTCGCCGCTCGATTTCGTGGCGCTCGTCGATCGGGCGGGGATCGCGTGGCATGAAAAGACGCTGGGGCAGCTGTTCTGCGACGGGCGGGCGACGCAGATCACGGACATGCTGGTGGATCGGATGGCCGGGGCAGAGCTGTGGCTCGACACAACGCTCTCGGGGCTGGCGCGTGACGGCGCGGGGTTTCTGGCCCAGACGACTCGCGGCCTGGTCCGGGCGGGGCGTGTGGTGGTGGCCTCGGGCGGCAAGTCGATCCCGAAGATGGGGGCGACGGGGCTTGCCTATGATCTGGCGCGGCAGTTCGGGCTGAAGATCATCGAAACCCGGCCCGGTCTGGTGCCCTTGACCTTTGCCGAACAGGATCTGGCGCGGACCAAGCCGCTGGCGGGGGTGTCCGTGGCGGCCAGCGTCACCCACGGCAAGACGCGCTTCGACGATGCGCTGTTGTTCACCCATCGCGGGCTGTCGGGTCCGGCGATCCTGCAGATTTCGAGCTTTTGGCATCCGGGGGACGAGATCCACGTCGATCTGGCGCCGGGCCTCGATCTGGCGGCCGAGTTGCGCGACAGGCGCGGGCAAGGCGGGCGCATCGCGGTGGCGACGGTGCTGAGCGCGCATCTGCCGGCGCGGCTGGCCGAGGCGATCGCCGAAGAGCTGCAACTGACCGGGGCGCGGCTGGCGGACCAGAACAACGCCACGCTTAACCGCATCGCGGAGCGCGTCCATCGCTGGCGGCTGCGGCCGGTTGGTTCCGAGGGGTATCGCACGGCCGAGGTGACGCTGGGCGGGATCGACACGCGCGGGCTGGACGCGAAAACCATGCAGGCGCGCGGGCAGCCGGGGCTCTATTTCATCGGCGAGGCGGTGGACGCGACCGGCTGGCTCGGCGGTTACAATTTTCAATGGGCCTGGGCCTCGGGTCATGCCGCAGGGCTTTCGCTTGGCCACGCGCCGCGCTAGAACCACGCCTTGCCGCAACAGGGTCCGCAGATGAGCCGTTTTTCCTTTACCGTGAACGCCACCGATGGCCGCGCCCGGACCGGGGTGATCGACACGCCGCGCGGCCAGATCCGCACGCCGGCCTTCATGCCGGTGGGCACCGCCGCCACCGTCAAGGCAATGCTGCCGGAATCGGTGCGCGCGACCGGCGCCGACATCCTGCTTGGCAACACCTATCACCTGATGCTGCGCCCCGGCGCCGAGCGGATCGCGCGTCTGGGCGGGTTGCACCGCTTCATGAACTGGGACCGGCCGATCCTGACCGATTCCGGCGGTTTTCAAGTCATGTCGCTGGCCGATCTGCGCAAGCTGACCGAGGACGGAGTCACCTTTGCCAGCCATGTCGATGGCAGCCGGCACTTTCTGTCGCCCGAAACCAGCATGGAGATTCAGCGCCTGCTGGGCAGCGACATCGTCATGGCCTTTGACGAATGCCCTGCCCTGCCCGCGACCGAGGATCGTCAGGCCGAGGCAATGCGCTTGTCGATGCGATGGGCGCAGCGGTCGCGCGATGCCTTCGGCGACCGGCCGGGACATGCGCTGTTCGGCATCATGCAGGGCGGCGTCATCCGGCATCTGCGCGAGGAATCCGCCCAAGCGCTGCGCGGGATCGGCTTTGACGGCTATGCCATCGGCGGACTGGCCGTGGGTGAGGGGCAAGAGGCGATGTTCGGCGTGCTCGACTACGCGCCCGAGCTGCTGCCCACGGACAAGCCGCGCTATCTGATGGGGGTCGGCAAGCCCGACGACATCGTGGGCGCCGTGCAGCGCGGGGTCGACATGATGGATTGCGTGCTGCCCTCACGCTCGGGTCGGACCGGGCAGGCCTGGACGCGGCGCGGGCAGGTCAACATCAAGAACGCGCGGCACGCCGACGACCCGCGCCCGCTGGACGAAAGCTGCACCTGCCCGGCCTGCCGCGGCTATTCCCGCGCCTATCTGCACCATGTCTTTCGCGCGCAAGAGATGATCTCGGGCATGCTGCTGACATGGCACAATCTGCATTACTACCAGACGCTGATGCAGGGGCTGCGCGACGCCATCGCCGCCGGAACGCTGGACACGTTCGTGACCGGCTTCCACGCGGAACGCCAGCAGGGCGACATCCCGCCGCTGGGGTGACTGCCGGCCCCGCGCTCAGCCTTCGGGGTCGGTCGCGCCGTGATCCTCGGCGCATAGCGCGTGGTCGCCCAGCACCTCGATCACCCGGCAGTCGGACACCCGCCCGGTCGCGCAGCCGGCCAGCATCCGCTGCAACTCACCCTCGAGCGCGCGCAGCCGGGCAATTCGGGCGCGGGTCGCGGCCAGTTGGCGCGCGGCGATGGCGTCGATGGCGGCGCAGGGCCGGTCCGGGCGGTCGGCGAGGTCCAGCAGCTCTCGGATCGCGTCGAGCGGAAAGCCCAGCTCGCGCGAATGGCGGATGAAGCGCAGCCGGTCGAGCGCGCTTGCCGGATACAGCCGCTGGTTTCCGGCGCTGCGTTCGGGCGCCTCCAGCAGGCCGATCTGCTCGTAATAGCGGATCGTCGGCACCTTCACCCCCGCCGCCGCGCCAAGTTTTCCGATGCTCAGCATGATTCAGCCCTTGAACCTCTAGTTGCTAGAGAGATTAGATTGCCTGGCAGTCCCGGTCCATCCCGAAGACGCTTGGAGAGAATGATGCAGCACGACCCCCTCCCCGACACGACCTGCGAATGGTCCGTCACCGGCATGGATTGCGCGTCCTGCGCGACGCGGATCACCGGCGCACTCGACCGCCTGCCCGGTGTCAGCGCGGTCAGCGTCAACGTCATGGCCGAAAAGCTGCGGCTGCGCCTCGACCCCGACCAGACCCGCCGGGACGAGGTCGAAGACGTCGTGCGCGCGCTGGGCTTCGGCATCGCGGCCCCCGCCGCCCGCAAGGCGGCGGCGCACGGCCATGCCCATGACCACGACGTCGAGCCGGGGCCTTGGTACGCCACCGCCAAGGGCCGGCTGGTGATCCTGACCGGGCTGCTGCTGGCGGCGGCCTGGACGCTTGGTTTTCTGCTGCCCGGCCAGTGGCGCGACTGGGCCTTTGTCGCGGCCTGCCTGATCGGCGTGGCGCCGGTGGCGCAGCGGGCGCTGGCGGCGCTGCGGCTGGGACAGCCCTTCACCATCGAATCGCTGATGACCATTGCCGCCATCGGGGCCCTCTTCATCGGCGCCGCCGAAGAAGCGGCGCTGGTGGTCTTTCTGTTCGCCGTGGGCGAGGTGCTGGAGGGCGTGGCCGCAGGCCGCGCCCGCCAAGGCATCCGGGCGCTGGCGGAACTGGTCCCCAAGACCGCGCTGCTGGAATCCGACGGACGCAGCCAGCAGGTCCCGGCCGACAGCCTGCAGGTCGGCCAGACCGTGCTGGTCCGGCCCGGCGACCGCATCCCCGCCGACGGGGTGATCCTGACCGGCAGCAGCGGCATCGACGAAAGCCCGGTGACCGGCGAAAGCGTCCCGCAGCCGCGCGGTCCGGGCGACGAGGTCTTTGCCGGCGCCATCAATACCGAGGCCGCGCTGCGAGTCCGCGTCTCGCGCGCGGCCGAAGACAACACCATCGCCCGCATCATCCGCCTGGTCGAGGATGCCGAAGAGGCCCGCGCGCCCACCGAACGCTTCATCGACCGCTTCAGCCGCTGGTACATGCCGCTGGTGGTCGGGCTGTCGGTGGCGGTGATCCTGATCCCGCCGCTGGCTTTCGGCGCAGCCTGGGGCGACTGGATCTATCGCGGGCTGGCGCTGCTGCTGATCGGTTGCCCCTGCGCGCTGGTGATCTCGGTCCCCGCCGCCATTGCCTCGGCGATGTCGTCGGGCGCGCGGCGCGGGCTGCTGATGAAGGGCGGCGCGGTGATCGAGGCGACGGCGCAGATCCGCGCCGTGGCCTTCGACAAGACCGGCACGCTGACCCATGGCCGCCCGCAGGTGACCGATGTCGTGCCGCTGTCCGATCTGGACCAGACCGAGCTGTTGCGGCTGGCGGCCGGGGTCGAATCCGATTCCAGCCATCCCATCGCGCGGGCGATCCTGCAACGGGCCGAGGGGCTGACGCCGGCGCGGGCTGAGGACGCGCGCGCACAGGCCGGGCGCGGCGTCTCGGCCATGGTCGAGGGACGGCTGCTGCATGTCTCCAGCCCACGCGAGGCCAGCGAACAGGGGCTGCTGGCGGACGGTGCCGGCGAACAGATCGCCACGATGGAATCGGCGGGCAAGACGGTGGTGGTGCTGTCGGCGCCGGACGGTGCGCTTGGCCTGATCGCGCTGCGGGACGAGGCGCGCGCCGATGCGGGCGAGGCGATCCGGCAGTTGCACGCCATGGGCCTGAGCGGGACGATCCTGACCGGCGACAACCAGCGCACCGCCGCCGCCATTGCCGAGGCTCTGGGCAGCGATTACCGCGCTGGCATGCTGCCCGCCGACAAGCTGGCGGCGATTGCCGGCATGGCCGATCAGGGGGTGATGATGGTCGGCGACGGCATCAACGACGCCCCGGCGCTGAAACAGGCGAGCGTGGGTGTGGCGATGGGTTCGGGCACCGATGTGGCGCTCGAGACGGCGGATGCCGCGATCCTGCGCGACCGGGTGACGGATATCCCGGCGATGATCCGGCTGGCGCGGGCGGCGATGCGGAATATCCGCCAGAACGTCTCGATCGCGCTGGGGTTGAAGGCGGTGTTTCTGGTCACCACGCTGCTGGGGATCACCGGGCTGTGGATCGCCATCCTCGCCGATACCGGGGCGACGGTTCTGGTGACGATGAACGCGCTGCGCCTGCTGGCCTATGATCCGACGCGGGCGTAGCGGCTGATCTGCGGGAGGTTCAGACCGCGCCTGCGGGTCTATTGTAAGAACAACCGACCGCCCTGTCCTATCAGGCTGGACGCAGTTTGCCCCTGCCCCGCCTCACCCCTCGCTTTTCATCATCCCGCGAATCCGGTCGTAAAGCGCGCGGTCGACGGGGATACCGTCGCGCAGGTTCTGCGCGCGGATGGCATGGCGCCGCGCGCCGGGCAGCCGCGCCCCCTGATCCGTGATCGCGTCCAGCGTCGCCTCGGCGGCAGCGATATCATCCGGCGAGGCCAGCAGCGCCGGGTCGAGGGCGAGGATCAGCTCGCCATGGCAGGGCGCCGCGTCATGGCCCTGATCGAAGCGCGCCGAGGCCGCACTGGTCCGGTCGCCGATGAACGGCCCCGAAAGAAGCTCGATCATGGTCGCAATCGCGGACCCCTTGTGCCCGCCAAAGGGCAGCATCGCCCCCGCCAGCACCGCCGCCGGATCGGTGGTGTCGCGCCCCTCTGCGTCCAGCCCCCAGCCCTCGGGCACCGGCTTGCCCTGCTGGCGATGCAGCGCGATATCGGCGCGCGAGGCGGCGGTGGTCGCGAAATCAAACACATAGGGCGCGCGCCCCGGTCGCGGCCAGGCAAAGGCGATGGGGTTCGTGCCCAGCACCGGCCGCGTCCCGCCCGCCGGCGCCACCCAGTCCCGCGTCGGGTTCATCGACAGCCCGACCAGCCCCTGTTCCGCGATCCGTTCCACCACCGGCCACAGCGCGGTCGAATGAAAGCCGTTATTGACCGCCAGCATCGCGAGCCCCAGCTTGCGCGCGCTGTCGATCAGCGGGTCCAGCCCGCTCATGCTGGCGAGAATGGAAAATCCGAACCCGGCATCGGCGCAATTCACCGCAGGCGTGACCTGCGTGATGACCGGCACCGCGTCACGGTTGAAGGCGGGATGGGACATGGTGTCCAGCGTCCCCGGCAGGCGTTGCAGCCCGTGGGACAGCCCGCCATCGCGCTGCGCCTGCGTTAGAACCTGCGCCATCGCCTGCGCCTGATCGGCGGCCAGCCCGTGAAAGCGCAGGAAATCAAAGGCGAGGGCGTGAATCTGGGCCTCGGTCAGGGTCAGGGTGTCGGACACGGGGTCAACCTTTCTGGCGCACGCGCCCGGCACCCTTAGGTCATGCGCTGCCGGTCCGGCCGGGTGCCTTCGGTCCGGTAGGGCTGGCGCCGCGTGGCGATGCCGAAGGGCGCGAGATCCGCGTCCAGCCGGGACAGCGCGTCGGCATCCAGCCACGCCGCGTCGACGGTGGTGCGGATGTCGCAGGCGACGCCGCTGTTCAGCATCAGCGCCAGGCTCTCGCGCGCCTTGGCGCCGCTGCCATCGACGCAGGTGATGCGGGCATAATCATCGAAAGGTGCCTTGACGTCAAACCCCACCCAATCGGTCAGCGGCAGCACCGCCGCCAGCCGTCGCGGATAGGGTCCGCCGGTGTGCAGCCCGACGCCAAAGCCCAGATCGCGGACCTGCTGCATCGCCGCAGGCAGTCCCGGTTGCAGCGTCGGCTCGCCCCCGGAAAACACCACTCCGTCCAGCAGCCCGCGCCGTGTCGCCAGAAAACCCAGCACCTGCGCCCAGCTGACTTCGGTCGGGCGGTCGGGCGGGATCAGGTCGGGATTGTGGCAATAGTGGCAGTCCCAGGGGCAGCCTTGGGTAAAGACCGTCGCGACAAGCTGACCCGGCCAATCGCAGGTGGACAGCCGGGTCAGCCCGCCGATGCGCAGTTCAGGCGGCACGGGTGTCCCCGGCGGGCGCGGCGGTCAGCGCGGCCTCGGTAAAGAACAGGCGCTCGGCATGTTCGCCCTTTTTGCCCTTGTTGAAGGACGAGACGGGGCGGTGATAGCCCATGACGCGGGTCCAGACCTCGCAGGGCTGGCGCTCGTGATCTTCCAGCGTGATGTCTTGTTTGGTCATCTTTGCCTCCTTCAGGCTGCGTGAGCGGCGGATTGCCGTTTCTGGGCCAGACGTTCCTGATCGCATTTCGGGCAGAAGGCGTGTTCGCCCGCCAGATAGCCATGCGTCGGGCAGATCGAGAATGTCGGCGTGACGGTGATATAGGGCAGGCGGAACCGCGACAGCGCCCGCTGCACCAGCTTCTTCGCCGCCTCGCCCGAACTGAGGCGCGAGCCCATATAGAGGTGCAGCACCGTGCCGCCGGTGTATTTCTTTTGCAGGTCGTCCTGCTGCAAAAGCGCCTCGAACGGGTCGTCGGTATAGCCGACGGGAAGCTGGCTCGAATTGGTGTAGTATGGGTTCTCGTCGGTGCCGGCCTGCAAGATGCCGGGGAAGCGCTTGCGGTCCTCTTTCGCGAAACGATAGGTCGTGCCTTCGGCCGGCGTGGCCTCGAGGTTGAACATGGTCTCGGTCTGGCCCTGAAACTCGGTGATGCGGGCGCGGATGTGGTCCAGCAGCCGGACCGCGAAATCGTGGCCCCATTCGCTGGTGATGTCATGGGCGTCGTCGGTGAAGTTGCGGATCATCTCGTTGATGCCATTCACCCCGAGGGTCGAGAAGTGATTGCGCAGCGTGCCCAGATAGCGGCGCGTATAGGGGTAAAGCCCGTCATCCATCAGCCGCTGGATGGTCTCGCGCTTGATTTCCAGGCTGACGCGGCCCAGTTCCAGCAGCTCGTCCAGGCGGCGGAACAGCGCGGCCTCGTCGCCCTTGTAGCGATAGCCCAGCCGCGCGCAGTTGACCGTCACCACCCCGATCGAGCCGGTCTGCTCGGCGCTGCCGAACAGCCCGTTGCCGCGCTTCAGAAGCTCGGTCAGGTCCAGTTGCAGCCGGCAGCACATCGACCGGATCATGTTGGGCTTGAGGTCGGAATTGATGAAGTTCTGGAAATAGGGCAGCCCGTATTTCGCCGTCATGTCGAACAGCAGCTCGGCATTAGGGCTGTCCCAGGGGAAATCCGGCGCGATGTTGTAGGTCGGGATCGGGAAGGTAAAGACCCGGCCACGGGCATCGCCGCCGGTCATCACCTCGATATAGGCGCGGTTGATCAGGTCCATCTCGTCCTGCAACTCGCCATAGGTGAAGGGCATGGGCTCGCCGCCGATCAGCGGCACCTCGTCGCGCAGATCCTCGGGGCAGACCCAGTCGAAGGTCAGGTTGGTGAACGGCGTCTGCGTCCCCCAGCGAGAGGGCACGTTCAGATTGAAGATCAGCTCCTGCATGCATTGCAGGACCTCGGGGTAGCTCATCGCGTCCTTGCGGACGAAGGGCGCCATACAGGTGTCGAACGAGCTGAACGCCTGCGCCCCCGCCCATTCGTTCTGCAGCGTGCCAAGGAAGTTGACGATCTGGCCCACGGCGCTGGAGAAATGCCGGGGCGGCAGGGATTCGATGGTGCCGGGAACGCCGTTGAAGCCCTCGACCAGCAGGGTTTTCAGCGACCAGCCGGCGCAATATCCGGCCAGCACGTCCAGATCGTGAATGTGGATGTCGCCCTCGCGATGCGCCTCGCCCACCTCGGGCGGGTAGAGATGCGAGAGCCAGTAATTCGCGACCACCTTGCCCGACAGGTTCAGGATCAGCCCGCCCAGCGAATAGCCCTGATTGGCATTGGCATTGACCCGCCAGTCGGACCGGTCCAGATATTCGTTGATCGACGAGGCCACATCGACCAGCGCCTTTTGCCCCTGCCGCGCCTTCTGATGGCGGCTGCGATAGGCGATGAAGGCATTGGCCGTGTCCACCCGACCGGCGGTGATCAGCACCTGTTCGATGATGTCCTGCACCTGTTCGACCGTGGGCGTGCCGCCGTCGAAACGATGCGCGATGACCGTCTCGGCCTGCGCGGTCAGGGCCTCGGCCTCGGCCGGGGCGAACTCTTTCGTGGCCTCTCCTGCGCTGGCGATCGCGTGCCGGATGCGGTGGCGATCAAAGGGGACAAGCGCGCCGTTCCGCTTGATGATCTGCAAAGGGTGTCCCGCCATATCGTTCCCCGATAATCTATATGTGGTGGTCATATTTTAACCTGATACCACAGTTAGTGCATGGGTCCGGGATTCGATCAAGCTCTGGTTGCTGCGTCAAACCGTCGCTGCCCCCTCCTGCGGCGCAGGGTCGCAGCCGGGCATTTGGCGATTGTCCGGCGCGATTGCCCGCTGCTAGGTCCGAAGGCGACAGGCCCGGCCCGACCCATGCGACGCGGTTCGGGGCCGGTTCCGGCGCAATTGCGAAAGGATGGTTTCGTGACCGACAACGCTTTTTCGACCGCGGCCCCCCTGCCCCGCGACGGCTCGGATGCGGGCCAGACCGGCGCCCGCGCGGACGCGCCCCCCCGCCGCAGCGGCCCGCTGGCGCGGATCGCCTGCGTCATGGTCCAGCCCTTGCTGAACCGGACCGTGCGCAAGATCGCGCAGAACCACGCCTCGCTGTTCGCGCGGCTGGGGGCGCATCGGCAGACCGATTTCGTCATCGACCCCATCGAGCTGCCCTTTGCGCTGCACCTGCGCCCCGACCCCGAGCGGCTGATCTTTCGCGCCGTGCCGCGCGACGCGCTGCCGCCTGCCGGGGCCACGATCCGGGGCGGCTTCATGCTGCTGCTGCAACTGGTCGATTCCGACGAGGATGGCGATGCGGCCTTCTTTTCGCGCGACCTGACGATCACCGGCGATACCGAGGCCGTCGTCCGCCTGCGCAATGCGCTGGACGATGTCGACGGCTCGATCGCGGACGAGGCGGCGGCGCTGTTCGGCGCCCCCGGCCGCGCCATCCTGAACCGGCTGCGGCGCAGCTATCACAATCACCAGAACGGGGTCTGACGCATGACACTCGCCGAACTCATCTGCCCGGCCGGCACGCCCGCCGCGCTGCGCACCGCTGTCGATGCGGGCGCGGATGCGGTCTATTGCGGCTTTCAGGACGCGACCAATGCGCGCAACTTTCCGGGGCTGAACTTCACCCCCGAAGAACTGGCCGAGGCCGTGGCCTATGCCCATGCCCGCGGCGCCAAGGTGCTGCTGGCACTGAACACCTATCCCCCGGCGGGCAAGTTTGACCTGTGGAAGCAGGCCGCGGACACCGGCGCGCGGCTGGGCGTCGATGCCTTCATCGTGGCCGATATGGGGGTGGCGGAATATATCGCCCGCACCCATCCGCAGGTCCGGCTGCACCTGTCGGTGCAGGCCGCGGCATCCTCGCCCGAGGCGATCCGCTATTACTGCGAGAATTTCGGCGTCAAGCGCGTGGTCCTGCCGCGCATCCTGACCATCCCCGAGATCCGCGAGATCCGGCGCGAGATTCCCTGCGAGATCGAGACCTTCATCTTCGGCAATCACGGGTTAATGGTCGAGGGCCGGTGCAGCCTGACCAATTACCTGACCGGGCAATCGACCAATATGGACGGCGTCTGCTCGCCCGCCTCGGATGTGGAATATGTCCGCGACGATGCCACGGGCGAGATGTCGAGCCGGCTGGCCGGTTTCACCATCGACCGCTTCGGCGCGCAGGAAAACGCGGGCTACCCCACCATCTGCAAGGGCCGCTATACCGCCCCCCACCGCCCCGAGGGCTATTACGCCTTCGAGGAGCCGGTCAGCCTGAACCTCTCGCGCCTGTTGCCCGATCTGATCGATGCGGGCGTTCATGCCTTCAAGATCGAGGGCCGGCAGCGGTCGAAATCCTATGTCCGCAACGTGGTCGCGGCCTTCCGCCGCGCCATCGACGACATCAGGGCCGGGCGCGAGGCGAATATCGCCGATCTCGTCGCGCTGACCGAAGGGCAGAAGCAGACCCTCGGCGCGTTTGAAACCAAGAAATGGCGGTGATGTGATGAGCGTGAAACTGACCCTGGGCCCGATTGCCTATCACTGGACCCCCGAGGCGCGGACCGATTTCTATGCCCGCATCGCTGACGAGGCGCCGGTGGACGAGGTCTATCTGGGCGAGGTGATCTGCTCGAAACGCGCGCCGTTCTTCGAGGCCGACATCCCCGCCACCATCGAGCGGCTGGAACGCGCCGGCAAGCGCGTCGTGCTGTCCTCGCTGGCCGAGGTGATGCTGAAGCGCGAGCGCAAGGCCACCGCCGATCTGGCCGGCATGGACACCCCCGAGATCGAGATCAACAACGCCGCCGGCCTCTATGCCCGCGCTGGCCGTGCGCACCGGATCGGGCCGTTCATGAATGCCTATAACGAGGCGACGATCGACTGGATGGCGCGGCAGGGCGCGACCCATGTCTGCCTGCCCTCGGAACTGCCCGCGCCTGCGGTCGCGAACGCCACCCGCGCCGCCCGCGCCCTGGGGCTGGGGGTCGAGGTGCAGGTCTTTGGCCGCGCTTCGTTGGCGGTCTCGGCGCGCTGCTATCACGCCCGCGCCCATGGCCGGACCAAGGACAACTGCCTGTTCGTCTGCGAGGACGACCCCGACGGCATGGCGCTGCGCACCCGCGACGACCGCGCCATCCTGCGCGTGAACGGCATCCAGACCCAGTCCGAGACCTATCTGAACCTGCTGCCGGAACTGCCCGAGATGCAGGCGATGGACGTCACTCATCTGCGGCTGATGCCCCAGACCGTCGACATGATCGCCGTGGCGCATCTGTTCCGCGACGTGGCCGACGCCCGTCTGGACGCGCCCGAGGCCGAGGCAAGGCTGCAGGAGCTGTGCACCGACAAGGTCTTCAGCAACGGCTTCTGGCACGGCACCGCCGGCTATCGCCGCATGTCCGCCCTCGCGCGCGGGCAGGTTCAGGCGGGCTAAGCGGGGTTCGCCAAGCGCTGCGGCGGTCCGCTCCGTCGGACGCCGCAGCGTGTCAGGGACAGGGCCGCGCTTGGGCCGCGACAGCCCGGCCCAAGTCAGGGCCAGCGGCCGCCGCCCAGTCCTGTGCTCGCGCCGCAGCTTGTTGATCGAGCGGCGCTGCCGGATGGCCGCCGCCACTGCGCAAAACTGCGGTGCGTCCGACCCCTCTCCCCCGGCTTTACCCGCGACCCATTCCGGGACATGCTGGCAAGCGCATCTGCGGCGCGCGTCATGACGCGCCCCGCAGGCGCACCTGTTGCCGCAGCCGAGAGGAGATATCAGCATGAGCGATCAGTCATTCATGGACGAGGCCATCGCCGCCGCGCGCGAGAACGTGGCCGCCGGCGGGCAGCCCTTTGGCGCGGTTCTGATCAAGGATGGCCGCATCGTCGCCCGCGCGGCCAACCGGATGGAGGCCGACCACGACCCCACCGCCCATGCCGAGCTGCTCGCGGTCCGCGAGGCGGGCGCGGCGCTTGGCACCATCGACCTGAGCGGTGCGACCGTCTATGCCAGCGGCCAGCCCTGCCCGATGTGCCTTGCGGCCATGCGCGTGGCCGGCATCTCGCGCGTGGTCTATGCCTATTCGAACGAAAACGGCGCGCCCTTCGGCCTCTCCAGCGCCGCGGCGACCAAGGCGCTGTCCCCGCCCATCGACGAGCAAAGCTGGGCGAGGATCGAGCGCCTGCCGCCCCCGGACGCAGAGGCGCCGGAGCTGTATAAGGCTTGGGCGGAGCGGAAGGGGAAGAGTTGAACGGCGCTCATGCGCCGGTTCGATAGCAGGGGTCGCTGAGACGCGGTTCGTCACGGTGCCCCACACCGGCCGCTCAAAACGATGTCTAAAGGCTTCCCCGGCTTCGATACCGCGAGCAAAAATGCCGCTCGCGGAAGCGTTGTGATCTTCCTCCCGGTCCGCTCGCGACACGCTTCCCAGACCAGTCTTTCGGCCCAGCCCAAGCGCCACCCGCTTCCCGTCAACCGCGCTCTAGATCTCCACCACCCGCACCGCGCCGCCGGCGGCGGAGAGGGCGATGCGACCCTCGGCGAGGCGGATGGCGTCCTTGCCGAAGACCTCGGCGCGCCAGCCCTGCAGCGCCGGCAGGTCGCGCAGCCCTTGCGCGATGGCGTCCAGATCCGAGGAGGACGCGATCAGCTTGGGCGCCACGCCCGCGGCCTCGGCCTTGGCCTTCAGCAGCACGCGCAGCAATTCGCCCAGGGCGCCATTGCCGGGCGCGCCGGGCGTCTCCTTCGGCAGGCGCGGCGGGTCGGGATCGTCCAGCCCCGCCTGCACGGCCGCGATGATGCCCTGCGCGACGTCCGGCTTGCGCCCCTCTCGCAGCAGCAGCCGCGACTTGCCCAGATCGCTTTCGTTCACCGGCCGGGTCGAGGCCAGTTCGACCAGCGCGTCATCCTTGAACACGCGCGAGCGCGGGATGTTGCGGGTCTGGGCGTAATCCTCGCGGAACTCGGCCAGCTTGCGGACCACGGCCATGAAGCGCGGCGAGTGCGAGCGCGTGCGGATGCGCTGCCACGCCTCGGCAGGGCGGGTGATGTAGGTTTCGGGGTCGAGCAGGGTCGCCACCTCTTCCGCGACCCAGGGGGCGCGGCCGGTCTTGTCGATCTGCGTCGCCAGCCATTCATAGATGGCGCGCAGATGGGTCACGTCGGCTATGGCGTATTCCTGCTGCGCCTTTGACAGCGGGCGCTGCGACCAGTCGGTAAAGCGCGAGGACTTGTCCAGATTGGCCTTGGCGATCTTGCGCACCAGCGTCTCATACCCCACCTGCTCGCCGAACCCGCAGACCATGGCGGCGATCTGGGTGTCGAACAGCGGGGTCGGAAATACGCCGGCATCGTGGAAGAAGATCTCCAGATCCTGCCGCGCGGCGTGGAAGACCTTGACCGTCGCCTGATGGCGGAACAGGTCGTAAAGCGGCTCGAGCGAGAGGCCGGGGGCCAGCGGGTCGATTAGCACCGCCGGCCCGCCCTCGGTCTTGGCGTCCGAGGCCGGGGGCAGCGCCATCTGGATCAGGCAGAGCCGCGAGTAATAGGTCCGCTCGCGCAGGAACTCGGTGTCGAGGGTGACATATGGCCGCGTCATGGCGTCGGCGCAAAAGGCGGCCAGCGCCTCGGTCGTGGTCAGGGTGGTGATCTGGGACATGCTGCCTTTTCCAGTGTGCCAGCGGGTCATCCGCCATCGCGACGGCATAGGGGGTTTGCGGGGCGGTGAAAAGGGGGCGATGTGGCGTGCTGGGCGGCTGTGGCCGAGCCGCCGCGCGCGGCAGTCCATGCAGCGTTTACAGCGGCGTCGCGGGGAAAGGTCGAGGCATCGGCGCGCAAACCGGCGCAGGCCGTGGCACGGAAAAGCTCAGGCCAGATCCTCGGACCACAGGATCTGGGGGCCGATTTCGGACACGTCGTTGATGCCGCACAGGCCCATGGTCAGGTCCATCTCGCGCTTGATGATGTCCAGCGCGGCCTCGACCCCCCTCTGTCCCATCGCGCCCAGCCCATAGGCATAGGCGCGCCCGATGAACACGCCCGCCGCGCCCACGGCCATCGCCTTGATGACGTCCTGACCCGAGCGGATGCCGCCATCCAGATAGGCCGGCATGGCCCCGTCCAGCGCCCGCAGTATCTGCGGCAAGGTGCGGATGGTCGAGGGCGTGCCGTCCAGCTGCCGCCCGCCGTGATTGGAGACAATCAGCCCGTCCGCGCCGGTCTGCGCGGCGCGCCGCGCATCCTCGGGGTCGTTGATGCCCTTGAGCAGCACCTTGCCCCCCCAGAGCCGCACGATATGTTCCACCCGCGCCCAGTCCAGCGTCGGGTCGAACTGGCTGGAGGTCCATGCCGCCAGATCGCCCAGATCGTTTACGCCCTTGGCGTGGCCCACGATATTGCCAAAGCTGCGCCGCCTTGTCCGCAGCATCCGCATCGCCCAGGCCGGGTGGCGCGAGATGTTCAGCAGGTTCGCCGCCGTCAGCTTGGGCGGGGCGGTCATGCGGTTCTTCAGATCCTTGTGGCGCTGCCCCTGAATGGTCAGATCCAGCGTCAGGACCAGCAGCTCCACGCCCGCGCGGCGGGCGCGGTCAAGGATGCTTTCCAGAAACGCCTCGTCCCGCAGGGTGTAAAGCTGGAACCAGAACGGCTTGCCGGTCGCCTCGGCGATGTCTTCCAGCGAGGCGATGGACATGGTCGACATGGTGTAGGGCACGTTGCGCGACAGCGCGGCGCGGGCGGCATGGATCTCGCCATCGGCGTGCTGCATCCCCAGCAGCCCGACCGGGGCCAGCGCCACCGGCATCGCCACCTCGCGCCCCATCATCGTCGTCGGCAGATTGCGCTTTGAGATGTCGCGCGCCACCCGCTGCCGCAGATAGAGGCGCGAGAAATCGGTCTGATTCTCGCGATAGGTCTGGCCGGTCCAAGCCCCGGCATCGACGTAGTCATAGAACATGCGCGGGACGCGGGCCTGATGCAGGCGGCGCAGATCCTCGATCTCGGTCAGGGGCGCGGGCATCAGCGGACCCGCTTGCGGGTCTGGGGCGAGGCGACAGGACGGGCAGGACGCGGCATGGCAGGCAAGCTCCGTGCGGGACTGCTTTCCGATATATCGCCGCGCCGCCCCCGCGTCCAGCCGGTGCCGACCTTACGGCAGGGCGCGCAGGGCCAAGTTGCGCGGGGTCTGGTGCAGCGCCTGCCAGGCGTCGAACTGCGACAGAAAGACCTGCCCGGTCAGGTCGCGCAGGAAATGCGTCGCCCGCAGCCGGTCCATGACCGGTCCCTTCACCTCGGACAGGTGCAGCGAGACGCCCATGTCGCGCAGCCGCTCGTTCACCGCCTCGAGGCTTTCCAGCGCCGAAAAATCCACCGCGTTCACCGCCGAGAACATCAGCACGACATGGCGGATGGCGCTGCCCTCGGTCACCCGGCGCTGGATCAGATCCTCGAGATAGCGGGCATTGACGAAGAACAGGCTTTCATCGACGCGCAGGGTGACGATGGCGGGATCGGTCAGCACCTCGTGGCGGTTGATGTTGCGGAAATGCTGGGTGCCGGGGACCAGCCCGACCTCGGCCACATGCGGGCGCGAGGTCTTGTAGAGATGCAGCAGCAGCGAGATCAGAACGCCCGAGGCCACCCCCGCCTCGACCCCTACGCCCAGCGTCAGCGCGATGGTCGCGGCCACGGCGGCGAAATCGGCGCGGGAATAGCGCCAGGTCCGGCCCAGGATGGACAGATCGACCAGCGACAGCACCGCCACGATGATGGTCGCGGCCAGCGTCGCGGTGGGCAGGAAATAGATCAGCGGCGTCAGCGCCACCGCCGCCACCGCCAGCCCCATCGCGGTAAAGGCCCCGGCCGCAGGCGTCTCGGCGCCCGCGTCGAAATTCACCACCGAACGCGAGAACCCGCCCGTCACCGGCAGCCCGCCGGTGAAGGCCGCGCCCAGATTGGCGGCGCCAAGGGCGATCAACTCCTGATCCGGGTCGATCCGCTCGCGCCGCTTGGCCGCCAGCGTCTGCGCCACCGAAACTGATTCGACGAAACCGATGACCGAGATCAGCAGCGCCGGCACCAGCAGCGCGCCCAGCAGATCGGGCGACAGCGCCGGCAGGGTCAAGGGCGGCAGGCTTTGCGGCACCGCGCCCACGATGCTGACGCCCCGGTCCTGCAGCCCCAGCCCCCAGACCGCCAGCGTGGTCACGATCACCGCCGCCACCGGCCCGGCCTTTTGCGCGATGCCGGCGGCGCTGTCGGACAGCCCCAGCCGGCGCAGGGCCGGGCGCATGCCCTTGCGGACCCAGAACAGGAACCCCGTCGCCGCCACCCCGATGACCAGCGTCGCCGGGTTGATCTGCCCCAGCTGCGCGATCAGCGCCATGACGATCTGCGGCAGGGTCTGCCCGCCCGCGCTGACCCCCAGCAGATGCTGCAATTGCCCCGCCGCGATCAGCAGCCCCGAGGCCGAGATGAACCCCGCGATCACCGGGTGGCTGAGGAAATTGGCCAGAAACCCCAGCCGCAGCAGCCCCATCGCCAGCAGCATCAGCCCCGACAGCAGCGCCAGCGTCAGCGCCGCCGCGACATAGCCGGCCGTCCCCTGCGCCGCCACCTGCCCCACCGCCGATGCGGTCAGCAGCGACACCACCGCGACCGGTCCCACCGCCAGCGCCCGGCTGGTGCCCAGCGCGGCATAGAGGATGATCGGCAGGATCGAGGCATAGATCCCGGCCTCGGGCGGCAGACCGGCCAGCATCGCATAGGCCAGCGATTGCGGGATCAGCATGACCGTCACGATCGCCGCCGCCAGCATGTCATTGGCCAGCGTCTGCCGCGTATAGACGCGGCCCCAGCTCAGGATCGGAAAATAGCGTCGCAGCATGGCGTCAGCCTTGGGTTGTCATCTGGGGCAAAGCAAAGCGGGGGCGGGCAGGACCGGCCCCCGCAGGGCGTTCGGCGGGAAATGCCCTGCCCCGGTGCCAAAGCGGCACAGGGGCAAGGCGGCGCGGGTCACGGGTCACAGCGTGTTGACCGGCACTTTCAGCATGGGGCGGCCGTCGCGGTCCTTCGGCACCTCGCCCGCGCGCATGTTCACCTGCAGCGAGGGGATGATCAGCCGCGGCATGTCGAGGCTGGCGTCGCGGGCCTCGCGCAGGGCCACGAATTCCTCGCGCGTGCGGCCGCCGCCGACATGGATGTTATGCGCCTTCTGCTCAGCCACCGTGGTTTCCCAGCGGATCTCGCGGTCGTTGGGCCCGTAGTCATGACACATGAACAGCCGCATCTCGTCCGGCAGGGACAGCACCTTCTGGATGCTGTCATACAGCACGCCCGCATCGCCGCCGGGAAAATCGGCCCGCGCGCTGCCGCCATCGGGCATGAACAGCGTGTCGCCGACAAAGGCCGCGTCGCCGATGACATGGGTCATGCAGGCCGGGGTGTGGCCGGGGGTGTAGATGGTGAACGCCTCCATCCCGCCGATCTTGTAGCTGTCGCCGTCGTTGAACAGCGCGTCGAACTGGCTGCCGTCGCGCTGGAACTCGGTCCCTTCGTTGAAGATCTTGCCGAAGGTGTCCTGCACGGTCAGGATATTGGCGCCGATGCCGATCTTTCCGCCCAGTTTTTCCTGAATATAGGGCGCGGCGGACAGGTGGTCGGCATGGACATGGGTCTCGATGATCCATTCCAGCCGCAGCCCCTGCTCGCGGATGGCGGCGATCATGCGGTCGGCGTGGTCGCTGGTGATGCGGCCGGCGGCATAGTCGATATCCATGACGGAATCGATGACCGCGCAGGCATCGCTGCCCGGATCGCGCACGATATAGCTGATGGTGTTGGTGGCCTCGTCAAAGAAAGGCTGCACCTCGGGACGGGTCTGCATGTTCACGGGGTAACTCGACATGTCATTCTCCGCTTAACTCTGGCGGGCAGTCGTCGCGCCCGCCGATTGAATGTAACGCGCCAGAAGGATGCCGGCGGCCAGGGCGGCGACGAAGGTCACCACCTCGATCCGGCCGGTGCCAAGGGCCGGCAGGGCGCCACCGGGGCAAAAGCCCGCGATGCCCCAGCCAATCCCGAACAGGGCCGAGCCGCCGACCAGGCGCGCATCGATGGTTTTCGACGTCGGAAGCTGGAAGCTCTTGGCCAGCACCGGGCCGGGCCGCGCCAGCACCAGGCGATAGCCAATGAAGGTGGTGATCAGCGCGCCGCCCATGACGAAGGCGAGCGACGGGTCCCAGTTTCCCGCCAAGTCGAAGAAGTTCAGGATCTTGGCCGGGTTGGCCATGCCCGAGATCATGATGCCGATCCCGAAGACCAGCCCGATCAGATAGGTCGCAATCAGACGCATCTCAGCCTCCTACCAGTCCGGGCAGCAGGTGCCGGACGACAAAGACAGTCACGAAGGCCGCCAGCATGAAGCTGACCGTCGCGACGAAGGACCGGGGCGAGAGCCGCGCGTTGCCGCAGACCCCGTGACCCGAGGTGCAGCCCGAGCCATAGGTGACGCCCACGCCCACCAGCAGCCCGCCCAGCACCAGCATCATCGGCGATGAGGGCACCTGCAGCGGCGGCATCGAGCCGGTCAGCGCCAGCAGCACCAGCGGCCCGCTGACCATCCCGGCCAGCAGCGCCGCGCGCCAGCCGAACTCGGCCCCCGAGGTCGGGCGCAGCAGCCCCGAGACGAGGCCCGAGGCGCCCATGATGCGCCCCAGCATCGCCATCAGCGCCGTCGCGGCCAGCCCGATCATCACGCCGCCCGCCAGCGACAGCCAGGGTGTGAATTGCGTCACCATGTCAGTCCCTCACCGTGCAGGTCTTGATGCCGAGGATGCTGTAGGCCGGGCAGTTCCCGACCAGCGCCGTCACCGCCATCACCACCGCGACGAGGATCGCGGCCCAGTAAAGCCAGCCGCTGACCGCGCCGGTCAGCGCCACGGCCGCCAGCACCACCGCCAGCACAAGGCGCAGGGTGCGGTCCGTCTTGCCCATATTCTTGTCCATGATCGCCACTCCTGTCTGCAAATTCATGTCGGAAAGATCCGTTCGCGCATGGTTCTGCCATGATTCGCGCCGCCTGTCGGTGACAAGGTCACCAAGCCGCTGCGCCCCGCGCCGCTAACGCTCGGCCGCCGAGCGGACCAGACCTTCCAGCCCCGGCCGGTCGGTCAGCTGCACCTCGCCCCGCTGCGTATCGACCCAGCCGCGCCGCCCGAACTCGGCCAGGATGCGCGAGACGACCTCGCGCGCGGTGCCCAGCTCGGCGGCAAGGCCGGCATGGGTGGTGCGGATGGTGTCGCCCTCGCCCGCCAGTTCCAGCAGTCGCGCGGCCAGCCGGACATCCATGCGCTGAAAGACGATGTCGTCGATCAGCGTGAACAGATCGGTGATGCGCCGCGAATAGGCGGCAAAGACGAATTCGCGGAAGACCGAGGACCGCGCCAGCAGATCGTCAAACAGCTTGCGCGGTATGGCTGCGGCGGTGACCGGCGCCTCGGCCACGCCCTCGGCGGCATATTCCTCGAAGGCCAGCATGCAGGCGGTGGTCAGCACGCAGCTTTCGCCGGCATGGACGCGATACAGCGTCACCTCGCGCCCGGTGTCCGATCGTTGCTGCACCCGGACCGTGCCCGACAGCAGCAGCAGCAGATTGTCGGCCTGCTGACCGGCCGAAAAGACCAGCGCGCCCTCGGGGACGGTCATGATGCGGCTGCCGGCGACCAGATCGCGGCGGATATCCTCGGGCAGTCTCGACAATCCCTTGAAGCGGTCGATCCAGTCTCCATCCATCCGCGCACCCCCTGCCCTGCCCCGCGATCCTGCCCCGCAGCCTATAACGCCGTGGACCAAAAGGCTATTCAATGCCGGTGGGTTACGCGACAATTCGATGCACAATCCCACTTCCCGTCGAGGGGTTTCAACGATACGTTGAAACAGCGTCACGATGCGGCCCATTGTCGCGTGTCCACATGCGACCGTAACCTTTCCGTGACCGCGCCAAGCAGCCGCCATGCGGAAGGAGAACCATGGAACGCTATTTCAAGCTGTCCGAGCACGCCACCAGCGTCCGGACAGAGATCATCGCAGGTCTGACGACCTTCCTGACGATGGCCTATATCATCTTCGTGAACCCCGACATCCTGTCCACCACCGGCATGGACCGCGACGCCGTGTTCATCGCCACCTGCCTGGCCGCGGCCATCGGCTCGGCGGTGATGGGGCTGTGGGCGAACTGGCCCATCGGCATGGCGCCCGGCATGGGGCTGAACGCCTTCTTCGCCTTCACCGTCGTCGCCGGTCTGGGCTTTACCTGGCAGCAGGCGCTGGGGGCGGTGTTCATCTCGGGCATCATCTTCCTGATCCTGTCCGTCACCGGAATGCGCCGCTGGCTGATCGCGGGCATCCCCCATTCGATGCGCAGCGGCGTGGCGGCGGGGATCGGGATGTTTCTGGCCATCATCGCGATGCAAAGCTCGGGCCTGGTCGTCGACAACCCGGCGACGCTGATCGGCCTGGGCGATGTGACCAACCCCGGCACGCTGCTGACCATTGCCGGCTTTTTCCTGATCGTGGCGCTGGACGCCTGGAAGGTGCGCGGCGCGATCCTGATCGGGATCATCGTGGTGACGCTGGCGGCCATCGCGCTTGGGGTCAGCGAGTTTGGCGGGATCGTGTCGATGCCGCCATCGATCGCGCCGACCTTCATGCAGCTCGACATCGCGGGCGCGCTGACCATCGGCATCTTCCACGTCATCCTGGTCATGGTGCTGGTCGAGGTCTTTGACGCCACCGGCACGCTGATCGGCGTCGCCAAGCGCGCCGGCCTGCTGACCGAGGGGCCGGCCCACACCAACAAGGGCCTCAGCCGGGCGCTGATGGCGGATTCGACCGCGATCACCGTCGGCTCGCTGCTGGGCACCTCGTCGACCACGGCCTATGTCGAAAGCGCCTCGGGCGTGCAGGCGGGCGGCCGGACCGGGCTGACCGCGGTGACGGTGGCGGTGCTGTTCCTGCTGGCGATGTTCTTTGCGCCGCTGGCCGGGTCGGTGCCGACCTATGCCACCGCGCCGGCGCTGCTGTATGTCGCGACGCTGATGATGCGCGAACTGGCCGAGATCGAATGGGACGACGTGACCGAGGTCGCGCCCGCCGTCCTGACCGCCATCGCCATGCCCCTCACCTATTCGATCGCGACGGGTCTGGCATTCGGCTTCATCAGCTATGCCGTAATCAAGCTGCTGACCGGCCGCGCGCGGGACGTGCATCTGGCGACATGGCTGGTGGCAGGTCTGTTCGTGCTGAAATACGCGCTTTACGGCGCCTGAAACTCCGCGCCTTCCCCCTTGGCACGGATTGCGCCCCCGGCATCGCCCGGGGGCGTTTTTTCATGCCGAAACGGGATTGTCAGGCGCTGCCTGTCGAACCTTCGCGACAAAGGTGAAAATACAGCCCGCGATATGAAAAACACTACCTCATTGTTTACGCTTGCTTTCCCTGCGGAAACCGCCCCCGCACCGCCCGATCTGGAATAATTGCCGCCTGCGCCGCCCGCCTGCTAGTCATGGATGAACCGCAGGAGGACACCGCATGAACAACCAGAACCCGATCTTCATCCCCGGCCCGACCAATATCCCCGAGGTGCTGCGCAAGGCGGTCGACATGCCGACCATCGACCACCGCAGCCCGGTCTTTGGCCAGATCCTGCACCCCGCGCTGGACGGCGTGAAGAAGGTGCTGAAAACCACCTCGGGCGAGGTCTTCGTCTTCCCCTCGACCGGCACCGGCGGGTGGGAGACCGCGATCACCAACACGCTGTCGCCCGGCGACAAGGTGCTGGCCGCGCGCAACGGCATGTTCAGCCATCGCTGGATCGACATGTGCCAGCGCCACGGGCTCGAGGTCGAGGTCGTCACCTGCGAATGGGGCGAGGGCATCCCCGCCGACACGTTCGAGGACATCCTGAGCAAGGACCGCGACCACAAGATCCGCGCCGTCCTGGCCACCCATAACGAGACCGCGACCGGCGTCCGCTCGGACATCGCCGCCGTGCGCCGGGCGCTGGATGCCGCGAACCACCCGGCGCTGCTGCTGGTCGACGGCGTCAGCTCGATCGGTTGCTATGATTTCCGCATGGACGAATGGGGCGTCGATGTCGCCGTCACCGGCAGCCAAAAGGGGTTCATGCTGCCGCCGGGCCTCGCCATCGTGGGCTTTTCGCCCAAGGCGCTCGAGGCGGTGGAAAGCGCGAAACTGCCGCGCACCTTCTTCGACATCCGCGACATGGCCAAGGGCTACAAGAACAACGCCTATCCCTATACCCCGCCGGTCGGCCTGCTGAACGGGCTGAAGACCTCGACCGAGATGCTGCTGGGCGAGGGGCTGGAAAACGTCTTTGCCCGCCACCACCGCATCGCCGAGGGCGTCCGCAAGGCCGTCCACGCCTGGGGCATGTCGCTGTGCGCGAAAAGCCCGGACCTGTATTCCGACAGCGTCAGCGCCATCCGCACGCCCGAGGGTTTTGACGCCAACCGCATCGTCAGCCATGCGCTGAACACCTATGACATGGCCTTCGGCACCGGGCTGGGCGACGTCGCCGGCAAGGTGTTCCGCATCGGTCATCTGGGCAGCCTGACCGACGCCATGGCGCTGTCGGGGCTGTCGGTCGCGGAAATGGTCATGGCCGATCTGGGGCTGCCGGTCGAACTGGGCAGCGGGGTGGCCGCGGCGCAGGAACATTACCGCAGCTCGGCCGCGCAGGCCCGCAAGCAGGCCGCGTGATGAAGGACGCCGCGATGTATATCCCCACCTATCAGGACATGCTGGACGCGCATGAGCGCATCAAGCCGCATATCCGCCGGACGCCGGTTCGGGTGTCGGATTACCTGAACGACCTGACCGGGACGCAGCTGTTCTTCAAATGCGAGAACTTTCAAGAGCCGGGGGCCTTCAAGGTCCGCGGCGCCTCTAACGCCGTCTTCGGGCTGGATGACGAACAGGCCAAGGCCGGTGTGGCGACCCATTCCTCGGGCAATCACGCCTCTTGCCTGTCCTATGCGGCGATGCTGCGGGGCATCCCCTGCAACGTGGTGATGCCGCGCACCGCGCCGCAGGCCAAAAAGGACACTGTGCGCCGCTATGGTGGCCGGATCACCGAATGCGATCCCTCGACCTCGTCGCGCGAGGCGACCTTTGCCCGCGTGCAGGCCGAGACAGGCGGCGATTTCGTCCACCCCTATAACGACCCGCGCGTGATCGCCGGTCAGGGCACCTGCGCGCGCGAATTCGTCGAGCAGACCGATGGGCTGGACATCGTCATGGCCCCCATCGGCGGCGGCGGCATGATCTCGGGCACCTGCCTGACGCTGGCCACGCTGGCGCCGGAAACCCGCGTCATCGCAGCCGAGCCCGAGCAGGCCGACGACGCCTATCGCAGCTTCAAGGCCGGGCACATCATCGCCGATGACGCGCCCAAGACCATCGCCGACGGGCTGCTGGTGCCGCTGAAGGACCTGACCTGGCATTTCGTCAGCAACCACGTCTCCGAGATCTATACCGCCTCGGAGCAGGAAATCATCGACGCGATGAAGCTGGCCTGGAAGCATCTGCGGATCGTGATCGAGCCGTCCAGCGCGGTTCCGCTGGCCACGATCCTGAAACACCGCGACGCATTCGCCGGCAAGCGCGTCGGCGTCATCATCACAGGCGGCAATGTCGATCTGGACAAGCTGCCCTGGACCCAAGGAGAATCGGCATGAACGCACCCACCAATTTCGAGGGCATGGAAGTCGGCTTTGACGTCCCCGCCCTGCCCGGCATGGATGTCGCCGACATCCAGACGCCCTGCCTGATCCTCGATCTGGACGCGCTGGAACGCAACGTAAAGAAGATGGGCGATTACGCCCGCGACCACGGCATGCGCCACCGCGCCCATGGCAAGATGCACAAATCCGTCGACGTGCTGAGGCTGCAGATGGAACTGGGCGGCGCGGTCGGCGTCTGCTGCCAGAAGGTCAGCGAGGCCGAGGTCTTTGCCCGCGCGGGGATCAAGGAGATCCTCGTCTCGAACCAGGTCCGCGACCCGGCCAAGATCGACCGGCTGGCCCGGCTGCCCAAGCTGGGGGCAGAGATGATCGTCTGCGTCGATGACGTGGACAACATCGCCGACCTGTCCGCCGCCGCGCAGAAGCACGGCACCGAACTGGGCGTCTTTGTCGAGATCGACTGCGGCGCGGGGCGCTGCGGCGTCACCACGACCGAGGCCGTGGTCGAGATCGCCAAGGCCGCCGATGCCGCGCCGGGCCTGACCTTCAAGGGGCTGCAGGCCTATCAGGGCGCGATGCAGCACATGGACGATTTCGACGCCCGCAAGGCCAAGCTGGACGCCGCCATCGCGCAGGTGACCGACGCGGTCGAGGCGCTGACCGAAATCGGGCTGAAGCCGGAACTGGTCTCGGGCGGCGGCACCGGCAGCTATTACTTCGAAAGCAACTCGGGCGTTTACAACGAGTTGCAATGCGGCAGCTATGCCTTCATGGACGCCGATTACGGCCGCATCCATGACCAGGACGGCAACCGTATCGACCAGGGCGAGTGGGAAAACGCGTTGTTCATCCTGACCTCGGTGATGAGCCACGCCAAGCCCGACAAGGCCATCGTGGATGCCGGCCTCAAGGCGCAGTCGGTCGATAGCGGACTGCCCTTCATCTATGGCCGCGACGATGTGAAATACATCAAATGCAGCGATGAACATGGCGTCGTCGACGACCCGCAGGGCGTGCTGGCGATCAATGAAAAGCTGCGACTTGTCCCCGGCCATTGCGACCCGACCTGCAACGTCCATGACTGGTATGTGGGCATCCGCAACGGCAAGGTCGAAACGCTGTGGCCGGTCTCGGCGCGCGGAAAGGGCTATTGATGTGGGTTCTGGCCGAGGATCGGATCGCCGGGCTGATGACGCCCGAAGCCGCCTTTGACGCCGTCGAGAACGTCTTTGCCGCCATGACCACGGGAAAGGCGCGAAACTTTCCGGTGATCCGAGAGGCGCTTGGCCATCAGGACGCGCTTTATGGCTTCAAGGGCGGGTTCGACGCCGCCGGCATGGCGCTAGGGCTGAAGGCGGGGGGGTACTGGCCGCACAACCACGAAAGCGGGCTGATCAACCACCAGTCGACGATCTTCCTGTTCGATCCCGACACCGGCCGGATCAAGGCTGCGGTGGGCGGCAACCTGCTGACCGCGCTGCGGACGGCCGCCGCCAGCGCGGTGTCGATCCGGCATCTGGCGCCCAAGGGCGCCAGCGTGCTGGGCATGATCGGGGCCGGGCATCAATCGGCCTTCCAGATGCGCGCCGCGGCGCGGATCGGCGGGTTCCAGCGGGTCATCGGCTGGAACCACGACCCCGCCATGCTGCCGCGTCTGGCCGAGACCGCCGCCGAGATCGGCCTGCCCTTCGAGGCGGTCGATCTGGACCGGCTGGGGGCCGAGGCCGATGTCATCATCTCGATCACCTCGGCCTTCGAGCCGCTGTTGCTGGACCACCACGTCCAAGGCCCGACCCATATCGCCGCGATGGGGACCGACACCAAGGGCAAGCAGGAACTCGACCCGGCGCTGCTCGCCCGCGCCCGCGTCTTCACCGACGAGGTCGCGCAATCGGCCAGCATCGGCGAGGCGCAGCACGCGGTGGCGGCGGGTCTGATCGCGGCCGGCGACATCACCCCCATCGGCGATGTCATCACCGGCGCGCATGAGGGGCGCGGCGGGGCCGAGGTCACCATCTTCGACGGCACCGGCGTGGGGCTGCAGGATCTGGCCGTGGCCGCCGCCGCCCTCGATCTGGCGCGGCAGCAGAACATCGCCGTGCAGGTCGAGATCTGATCCAAGCCTCAGCGGGCCGCGCGATTGCGGCCCGCTACAGCTTCGATTTCAGCGCCTGCACCGCGTAATCGACGAACAGGCGCAGCTTCGGGTCCTGCAGGCGGCGATGCGGCATCAGCACGCCGAACTGCGCCGTGACCGGCGGGGTTTCGGGCAGGATCTCGACCAGCCGCCCCTCGGCCAGATCCTCGGCCACCTCGTAGCGCGGGCGGTTGGCGATGCCGTGACCGGCCAGCGCCCAGTCGCGCAGCACATCGCCGTCATCGGCATCGAACTGCCCCTTGACCATGAATTTTCGCGCGCCCTGCGCGGTCTCGATCACCCAGAAATATTCCGGGCTGCGCGGATAGCGCAGCAGCAGGCAGTTGTGGTTCGCCAGATCGTCGGGCGAGGCGGGCGCGCCATGGGTCTCGACATAGCCCGGCGTCGCCACCAGAACCCGCGGCGCGTCGGCGATCTTGCGCCATTTCAGCGCTGAATCCGCCGGCTGGCCCAGGACGAAGCCCAGATCGATCCCGTCCTCGATCAGGTTGATGTTGCGGTCCGACAGCCGCAGCCGCAGCTCGACGCCGGGATGTTCGGCGCAGAATTGCGGGATCAGCGGCGCGATCAGCCGCCGCCCCACCCCCAGCGTCGCGCTGAGCCGCAGCACCCCCTGCGGCGTGCCGGACAGGCTGGCGACCATGGATTCCGCCTCGTCCAGCGTGGTGATCACGCGGCGGGCGTGGTCATAGAAGGCGCGCCCGATCTCGGTCGGGGTCAGGGTGCGGGTGGTGCGGTTCAGCAGCCGCACCGACAGCCGGTTCTCAAGCTCCTTGATGCGGTTCGAGGCGACGGCAGGCGACAGCCGCAGATCGCGCCCGCCCGAGGTGATCGAGCCCAGCTCGACCACGCGGCAGAACACGCGCAGGCTTTCGATATACGGCATGGATCAGGACCTTTTTATACGATGCGTTTAAAGTCTTCCGCGACGCGGCCGATTTCGCAAACGGTTTTTCGCGCCTATGCTGAAGGCTCGGGACAGTCCACAGCAAGGGGAAGCCATGGAACATCAGATGAGATTTCTGCTGAACGGGTCCGAGGTCGCGCTGACCGAGGTCGGCCCCGCCGACACCTTGCTGGATTACCTGCGCCTGACCCGCCGCCTGACCGGCACCAAGGAAGGCTGCGCCGAGGGCGATTGCGGCGCCTGCACCGTGCTGGTCGGCCGGCTGACCCCGGACGGGCTGATCTATGAGCCGGTGAATGCCTGCATCCGCTTTCTCGCCTCGGTCCATGGCTGCCATGTCGTCACCATCGAGGGCATGTCTGCCCCCGGCGGCGGGCTGCACGCGATCCAGCAGGCGATGATCGACCATCATGGCAGCCAGTGCGGGTTCTGCACGCCCGGCATCGTCATGTCGCTGTATGGGCTGTGGATGGCCGATCCCGATGCCGGCCCGGCCCGGATCGAGACTGCGCTGCAGGGCAATCTGTGCCGCTGCACCGGCTATGAGCCGATCATCAAGGCAGCGGTCGCCGCGATGGATGCGGGCGGCCAGACCGCCGACCGGCTGGCGGTGGAACGCGACCGGGTCGCGCAGCAGTTGCGCGCGATGTGGGGTCAGCGGGTGACGCTGGAAAAGCAGGGTCAGCAGGCGATCATCCCCGCCGACAGCGCCGATCTGGCCAAGGTGCTGGCCGAATATCCGGGCGCGCGCATGATTGCCGGGGCGACCGATGTCGGGCTGTGGGTGACCAAGTTCCTGCGCGACATCTCGCCCGCCGTCTTCATCGGGCATCTGATGAAGGATATCGAGATCACCGACACCGCCTCCGGGCGCGAGATCCGGCTTGGCGCGGGCGTCACCTATACCGAGGCGCTGCCCCTGATCGCCCGCCATCTGCCCGCCGCGCGCGAATACTGGCTGCGGATCGGCGGCTGGCAGGTGCGCAACATGGGCACCATCGGCGGCAATATCGCCAATGGCTCGCCCATCGGCGACACGCCCCCGCTGCTGATCGCGCTTGGCGCGCGGATCGTGCTGCGCCGTGGCGACAACCGGCGCGAGATCGCGATCGAGGATTTCTTCATCGACTACGGCAAGCAGGACCGCGCGGCGGATGAGTTCGTCGAAACCATCGTCATTCCGGTCGATGAAAACGCCCAGCTTGCCGCCTACAAGATCAGCAAGCGGCGCGAAAGCGACATCAGCTCGGTCGCGGCAGGCTTTGCGATTACCGTCGATGGGGGTATGATCACCGATGCGCGCATCGCCTTCGGCGGCATGGCGGGCGTGCCCAAACGCGCCACCGGGGCCGAGGCCGCGCTGCGCGGCCAGCCCTTTGCCGAGGCCGCCTTTGACGCCGCCGCGCGCGCCGTGGCCGATGACTTCACGCCGCTGTCGGACATGCGCGCCTCGGCCGAGTATCGCGCGACGGTGGCGGCGAACCTGTTCCGCCGCTTCTGGCTGGAACGCTCGGAACCCGGACTGCCGGTCCGGTTGGATCAAGCAGTGGGGGCCTGACGATGAAGGACGCAAACCAGCAACTGGGCCATGCCCACAGCTCGATCCCGCATGACAGCGCGATCAAGCATGTCACCGGCCGCGCCGATTACACCGACGACCTGCCCGAGCCGCAGGGGCTGATCCACGCCTATCTGGGCCTGTCGCAATGCGCCCATGGCAAGATCACCGGGATGGATTTCACCGACACGCTGGCCAGTCCCGGCGTGCTGGGGGTGATGACCGCCGCCGACCTGCCCGGCGTCAATGACGTGGCGCCCACCGGCAAGAACGACGACCCGGTCTTTGCCGATGGCGAGGTGCGGTACTGGGGCCAGCCGGTCTTTGCGGTGCTGGCCGAGACCCGCGATCAGGCCCGCCGCGCCGCCCACAAGGCGCGGATCGACTATGACGTGCTGCCCCACGCGCTTGACCCCATCGAAGCCCGCGACGCGGGCATGGGCTACGTGACCGAGCCGCTGACCCTGAAGCGCGGCGATGCCGCCGCCGGGCTGGCAGCCGCGCCGAACCGGATCTCGGGCCGGATGCGGATCGGCGGGCAGGATCACTTCTATCTCGAAGGCCAGATCGCCATGGCGCTGCCGGGCGAGGATGACGAGGTCACGATCCACGTCTCGACCCAGCACCCGACCGAGGTGCAGCATATGGTCGCGCATGTGCTGGGCGTTCCGGCCAGTGCGGTCGTCGTCAATGTGCGCCGCATGGGCGGCGGCTTTGGCGGCAAGGAAACCCAGATGAACCTGTTCGCCTGCGTGGCGGCGGTGGCGGCCAAGCGGCTGGGACGCGCGGTCAAGCTGCGCCCCGACCGCGACGACGACATGACCGCGACCGGCAAGCGCCATGATTTCGTGGTCGATTACGAGGTCGGCTTTGACGATCAGGGCCGCATCCTAGCCGTCAGCGGCGACTGGTATGCCCGCTGCGGTTTCTCTGCCGACCTGTCCGGCGCGGTGACCGACCGGGCGCTGTTTCACGCCGACAACGCCTATTTCTATCCCGATGTCGAGCTGCGCAGCCATCCGATGCGCACCAACACCGTCAGCAACACCGCCTTTCGCGGCTTCGGCGGCCCGCAAGGCGTCATCGTGGCCGAGCGGATTGTGGAACAGATCGCCTATCGCCTCGGCCTTGATCCGCTGCAGGTCCGGCGCGCGAACCTGTATCGCAACGGGCAGTTGACGCCGTATCATCAAGAGGTCACCGACCAGATCCTGCCGCGCATCCTGGACGAGTTGGAAGCCAGCAGCGACTATCACGCGCGCCGTCAGGCGGTGCTGGACTGGAACGCCAGGGGCGGCGTCATCCGCAAGGGGATCGCGCTGACGCCGGTCAAGTTCGGCATCAGCTTCACCGCCACGCATTTCAACCAGGCGGGCGCGCTGATCCACATCTATACCGACGGCTCGATCCACCTGAACCATGGCGGGACCGAGATGGGTCAGGGCCTGAACACCAAGGTCGCGCAGGTCGTGGCCGAGGCGTTTCAGGTCGATCTGTCGCGGATCAAGATCACCAAGACGACGACGGAAAAGGTGCCCAACACCTCGGCCACCGCGGCGTCGAGCGGCACCGACCTGAATGCCATGGCCGCGCTGAACGCCGCCGAACAGATCCGCGCCCGGCTGGTCGAGTTCGTGGCCCGCACCCGCGAAGTGGCCCCGGCGGATGTGCGGTTCGAGGCCGGCCACGTCATCGCCGGCGCCGATGTCATCCCCTTTGCCGAGGTGATCGAGGCCGCCTATCTGGACCGCATCCATCTGTCCGCCGCCGGCTATTACCGCACGCCGGACATCCATTGGGACCGCAAGACCGGACGCGGCCGGCCCTTCTATTACTACGCCTACGGGGCTGCGGTGTCCGAGGTCTCGGTCGATACGCTGACCGGCGAATATGTCATCGACCGCAGCGATGTGCTGCATGATGTAGGCCGCTCGCTGAACCCGGCCATCGACAAGGGCCAGGTCGAGGGCGCCTTCGTCCAGGGCGCAGGCTGGCTGACCAGCGAAGAACTGTGGTGGGACGACAAGGGGCGGCTGCGGACGCATGCGCCGTCGACCTACAAGATCCCGCTCGCCTCGGACCGGCCGCGCATCTTCAACGTCAAGCTGGCCGAGTGGTCGGAAAACGCCGAACGCACGATCAAGGGCTCGAAAGCCGTGGGCGAGCCGCCCTTCATGCTGCCGATCAGCGTGTTCGAGGCGATCAACATGGCCGTGGCCTCGGTCTCGCCCACCGGCCAGCCGGCGCTGCTCGACGCCCCCGCCACGCCGGAGCGCGTGCTGATGGCGATCGAGAGGCTGCGCAGATGATCCGCGTCCGCGTCCTGCGCGCCCTCGGCTCGACCCCGCGCGAGGAAGGGGCCGAGATGTTCGTGGGCCTTGAGACCCTGCAGGGCACCATCGGCGGCGGGCAGCTGGAATACATGGCCATCGACCGGGCGCGGCAGATGCTGCGCCGGGGCGAGGACAGCGCGCAGATGGATGTGCCGCTTGGCCCCCAGATCGGGCAATGCTGCGGCGGCCGGGTCTGGCTGGGCCTCGACCGGGGGGAGCCCACGCCGCAGACCCTGCCCCGCGCGCTGATCTTTGGCGCCGGCCATGTCGGGCGGGCGCTGGCGCTGGCGCTTGACCCGCTGCCGATCCGCCCGACCCTGATCGACAGCCGCGAGGCCGAGCTGTCCCTCGCCCCCGCCCATCTCGACACCCGCCTCAGCGTGCTGCCCGAGGCCGAGATCCGGGCGGCAGAACCCGGCAGCGCGGTGGTGATCCTGACCCATGACCACGCGCTCGATTTCCTGCTGGCGGTCGAGGCGCTGCGCCGCCCCGACCTCGCCTATGTCGGCATGATCGGCAGCGCCAGCAAGCGCGCCCAGTTCCGCCGCTTTGCCAGGGGGCAGCAGGTCGATCCCGCCCGCCTCGTCTGCGCCATCGGCGCCCTGCCCGGCCCCGATGGCGGCATCCGCCACCCCGACAAGCGCCCCGCCGTCATCGCGGCCTTCACCGCCGCCGAGCTGCTCGTCCGCCTGTCCGCCCATGCCCGAACGGAGACCCCATGCGTCAGTTGATCCGCGGCCGCATCCTCGATTTCCACGCCGACCCCGCCGAGACCGCTGACCATCACCGCTATATCGAAGACGGCGCCATCGTCACCGACGCCGGCCGGATCGAGGCGGTGGGCGATTACAGCGCCCTGCGTCAGGACGGTCTGGCCGAGATCGATCACCGCCCGCATCTGATCCTGCCCGGCTTCATCGACCCGCATATCCACTTTCCGCAACTGCAGGTCGTGGCCAGCTGGGGCGCGCAATTGCTGGACTGGCTGCAGGATTACACCTTCCCGGCCGAGGCTGAATTCGCAGATCCCGACCATTCGCGGACCATGGCCGGGCATTTCCTCGACATGCTGGCGATGCATGGCACCACCAGCGCGGTGGCCTTCTGCTCCTCGCACCGCGCCAGTGCCGAGGCGCTGTTCGGCGCCGCGCTCGACCGCGAGATGGCGCTTGTCGCGGGCAAGGTGATGATGGATCGCGGCGCCATCCCGGCCGTGCACGACACCGCGCAATCCAGCTATGACGACAGCAAGGCGCTGATCCGCGACTGGCACGGACGCGGCCGGCTGCGCTATGCGGTGACGCCGCGTTTCGCGATCACCTCGACGCCCGAGCAGTTGCAGGCGGCGGGGGCGCTGGCGGCTGAACACCCCGATTGCCACATCCAGACCCACATGTCGGAAAACCGCGACGAGATCGCGCTGACCCTGCAGCTTTACCCGCAGGCGCGGGATTATCTGGACGTCTACGAAACTTATGGCCTGGTCGGGCCGCGCACGCTGCTGGGCCATTCCATTCATCTGGAACCGCGCGAGATCGCGCGGATGGCGGAAACCGGCGCGCGCGCGGTGTTCTGCCCGACCTCGAACCTGTTTCTCGGCTCGGGCCTGTTCGACGCGGACGGGCTGCGCGCGGCCGGCGTGGTCAGCGGCATCGCCACCGATATCGGCGGCGGCACCAGCTGGTCGATGCTGGCGACGCTGGCCGAGGGTTACAAGATCATGCAGCTTCGCGGCCAGAAGCTGACCCCCTTTGCCGCGTTCCACTGGGCCACGCGCGGCAATGCGCTGGCCTTGGGGATGGCGGACGAGATCGGCACCCTCGCCCCCGGCAGCGCCGCCGATCTGGTGGTGCTGAACGCCCGCGCCACCCCCGCCATGGCCCTGCGCATGGCCCGCGCTCAGACCCTGTCGGAAGAGCTGTTCATCCTGCAGATCATGGGCTGCGACCGCGCCATCGCCGAGACCTATATCGCCGGTAGGCCGATGAAGGCGGGGCGGGGCAAGGGCTGAGCTGTCTGGCGCTGTCCCATTCGAGCAGGATCACGAACCGGCCCCGGCGCTGGATTTGCGGTGCCTTTGTCGGTGCTGTCAGTCGGGCCGCGCCAGACGGTCATCACGTCGGGCCCGCGCGACCCTTAAACCTCCACCGCCTCGGCCCGCCGCCGGATCATGCCATAGAGATCGCGCGGATCGTCAGGGTCGGCCAGCAGGTCGAGATCGGTGAAATAGGGCAGCACCTTCAGCCGGTCGCGGATATAGCGCAGGGCCGAGAAATCCTCGACCGCAAAGCCGACGCTGTCGAACAGCGTCACCTCGGCAGAACTCTGCCGGCCGGGGGCCTGCCCGGCAAAGACCTGCCAAAGCTCGGTCACCGGGTGGTCGGGGTCGAGCTGCTGGATCTCGCCCTCGATCCGGGTCTGTTCGGGAAACTCGACGAAGATCCGCGAGCGGCGCAGGATGTCGGGATGCAGTTCGGTCTTGCCAGGGCAGTCGCCGCCGATGGCGTTGATGTGGATGCCCGCGCCGACCATGTTGTCGGTCAGGATGGTCGCATATTGCTTGTCGGCGGTGCAGGTGGTGACGATCTGCGCGCCCTCTATGGCCTGCTGGCTCGAGGCGCATTCGACGATCCGCAGTCCGCCATCGGCGAGGTTCCGGGCCAGTTTCTGCGTCGCGCGGTCGTCGATGTCATACAGCCGCACCGTGTCGATCCCGCAGATCGCCTTGAAGGCGAGGCACTGGAACTCTGACTGCGCCCCATTGCCGATCATCGCCATGACCCGCGCACCCTGCGGCATCAGATAGCGCCCGGCCAGCGCCGAGGTGGCGGCGGTGCGCATGGCGGTCAGCAGCGTCATCTCGGTCAGCAGGCGGGGATAGCCGGTCGCCACATCGGCCAGCACGCCAAAGGCGGTGACGGTCTGGCGGCCGTCGCGGGTGTTCAACGGATGCCCGTTCACATATTTGAAGCCATAGGTCAGCCCGTCCGAGGTCGGCATCAGCTCGATCACGCCATCATCGGAATGGGCGGCAATGCGGGGCGTCTTGTCAAAGCTGTCCCACCGCTTGAAGTCGTCCTCGATATAGTCCGCAAGGTCGCGCAGCATCTTTTCCACGCCGGTGTCAGCGATCAGACGCATCATGTCGTCGACGCTGACAAAGGGAACGAGGCTATAGGGGCCGGGCGTGGCGATCGACATGGGGGCTTCCTTCTGAGGTCCGCTGACAGAGTGCGAATTGCAGGACAGCCGTCAACTGTTTCAACGGAGTGCGGCGTCTATGGCAAAAGCCCCACGGGCAGCGCCGGCCAGATCAGCCCGCCCACCACCGGCAGCAGAACCAGCGCCGCCGCCGCGACGACCATCACCGCCTTGCTGTGGCGGTCGAGCGTTTCGGGCGCGTCCGCGGCGGGCTGAAAGATCATCGGCGCGATGACGCGGGCATAGTAGAACAGCGACAGCACCGAATTGGCCACCGCCAGCAGTGCGAGCCAGGCAAAGCCGCCCTCGATCGCAGCAAGAAACAGCGCGAACTTGCCCAGAAACCCGACCAGCGGCGGGATGCCGACCAGCGACAGGAACGCGATGATCAGCGCCGAAGCGGCCAGCGGTTGCTGCCTCAGCAGGCCCGCATAATCGCCCAGCCCGGTGCGGCCACGCAGATGGGTGACGACGGCGAAAGCGGTCAGCGTGGCCAGCGCATAGGCGCCGATGAAGACGATCAGCGCCGGCAGCGCCTCGCCCGACAGCCCCACCACCGCCACGGCCATCAGCGCATAGCCCGCCTGACTGACCGAGGACCAGCCGATCAGCCGGCGCACATCGTCCTGCCACAGCGCGGCGAGGTTCCCCAGCGTCATGGTCGCCGCCGCGATCAGCGCGATCAGCAGGCGCAGCGCCCCTTCGGGCGGAAACAGCGCGACCAGCCGGATCAGTGCGAGGGCGGCGGGGATCTTGGGCACGGTGGTCAGAAACGCCGCGGCGGGGGCTGGCGCGCCCTCGGCCACATCGGGCACCCATGTATGCGCCGGCATCGCGCCCAGCTTGAACAGCAGCCCGATCAGCACCAGCATCAGCCCGACCAGCGCCAGCGCATCCGTCAGCGCCGCCCCCTTCAGCCCGGCATAGCCGGTGCTGCCGGTCATCCCCAGCACCAGCACCACCCCGATCACCATCAGCGCGTTGGCAAGCGCGCCGATCAGGAAATACTTCATCCCCGCCTCGACCGAGATCGACCAGTCGCGGTGATAGGCGGCCAGCACATAGCTGGTGATCGACGACAGCAGCAGCCCGATCACCAGCTGCATCAGATCCGCCGCCCCGGCCATCGCCATGGCGCCGAGCGTCGAAAACAGCAGCATGGCGTAGACCTCACCATGGCGGCGGTCGCTGGCGAACCAGCCGGGCGACAGCAGCACACACAGCGCGGTGACGGTCAGGATCATCACCCGCGCCGCCCCTGTCGCCGCGTCCAGCGCGAAGGTGCCAGAAAAGGTCAGCCGGTGCGCGTCGAACTGCGCGACAGCGATCAACGCCGCCACCGCTAGACCGGCCAGCGCCAGCGCCGCGCACAGCCCATGCCGCCGCTGCGGGATGAACATCGCCAGCAGCAGCACCAGCACCGCCGTCACGAGGACCGCGAGTTCGGGGGCGAGGTCGCCGACCGGCATCTCAGCCCGCCATTGGCAGCAGCGAAGCGGCGCCGATCAGGCCCAGAAGCCAGCCGGGCCAGACACCGATCAGCACCACCAGCGCCAGAAGGCCGGCGAGGATGCCGATTTCGGTCTGCGTCAGGTCGGTGAAGCTCTCTCGCGCCTTGGGCAGATCGCCGAAGAAGACGCGCCGCAGGATGTCCAGAAACAGCGCCGCCGTGATCAGCAGCCCGATCAGGCCCACGGCCGCGAGCCAGGGATAGACCGCAAAGGCGCCCAGAAAGATGTGCAGCTCGGCCACGAAACCTGCCAGCCCCGGCAGCCCCAGCGAGGCGAAGGAGGCCAGCACGGTGGCCCCGGTCAACCGGGGCGCGAGGCGCGCGAGCCCGCCATAGCTGTCCATCTCGTACTCCTCGGCCCGCTGCCAAAAGGCGCCGGCGATCAGGAACAGCGCGCCGGTGATCAGCCCATGCGCGATCATCTCGACCACCGCCCCGGTCAGCGCCATGGCCCGCGCGGCCTCTGACCCCAGGGCCGAGCCCGCGACCGCGATCCCCAGCACGGTGTAGCCCATGTGGTTGACCGAGGTATAGGCGATGCGGCGCTTCAGATCGCTCTGCCCCAGCGCCACGATCGCCCCCCACAGGATCGAGATCACCGCCACCACCGCGATCGGCATCGCCCAATCGGCGAAGGTGGCGGGCATCATCTGCATCGCCAGCCGGATCAGCCCGTATGTCCCCATCTTCAGCAACACCCCGGCCAGGATCGCCGAGACCGGGCCGGGCGCGTTGACATGGGCGGGCGGCAGCCAGGTGTGGAACGGAAACAGCGGCGTCTTGATGCCGAAGCCGATGACGAAGGCCAGCAGCACCAGCACCGCCGTCAGCCCGGTGCCGTCCAGCGGGGCGGCGGCGATGACCGCGCGCATGTCGAAGCTCAGCACCGGCATCGACAGCGCCAGCACGATGATCCCGATCAGGATCAGCAGCGAACCGGCGAGGGTATAGATAAAGAACTTCAGCGCCGCGCGTTCGGCCTCGCCATGACCCCAGCGGCCGATCAGGAAATACATGCCGACCAGCCCGAGGTCGAAGAACACGTAGAAGATCACCAGATCCAGCGCCAGAAACAGCCCCAGCGAGACCGACATCAGGAACAGGAACCACGCGTAATAGCTGCGCGCACGGGGCAGCGGCGCCATGGGCCAGGCGATGGCGGCCAGAAACAGCAGCGCGCTCATCAGCGTCAGGCTGAGCGACAGCCCGTCCACGCCAAGCCGCCAGGCGATGCCGAGGCCGGGCATCCAAGGCATCTCTTCGACCCATTGAAAGCCGGCGCCGGGCCGGAAACCGGCCCAGACGATCAGCAACAGGGCAAGGGGGATGGCGGCCACGCCAATGGCGATGCGTCGGGCCGTGGCCTCGGGCATTGCGGGCATGGCGGCAAGCGCCAAGGCGCCGATAAGCGGGATGAGGATCGAGAGGCTCAGCACGGGTCAGGCTCCGATGATCAGGATTGCGGCGCTTGCGGCAAAGCCCGCGACAAGGATGACATAATAATGATGCGACAGCCCGGTCTGCAGGCGGCGCAGATCGCTGCCGGCCATGCCCATCAGCCGGCCGGTCCCCTCCGGGATCAGGTCCGAGATCGCCTCGCCCAGCCGGCTGGTCAGGGTCGCCGCGCCGTCGGTCAGCCGCACCAGCAGCGCGACGGCGCCATAGCCCAGACGGGTGGCGCCCCGGTTCATGCCGTCGATGCCGTGATCGTCGGCGCGGCTGAACCCGCGCGACAGGGCGAGGCTTCCGATGGTGGCGGCGCGGGTGATGCCGTCCACGATGCGGTCGTCGGCTTGCGCCAGACAGCGGGCACCCCTGCGTCCGCCCGTCGCCACACCGCGCGGCAGGGCGTCCAGCACCTCATCGTCGACGCGCGCCAGCCCCGACGCCAGCGCCAGCGAGGGGCGGGTGACGGCGCGGTCGATCAGCCAGGGCAGGCCCAGCCAGTCGGCCGCGCGATGCTCTTGCGGATGGCGCGCGAGCCACAGGCCGATCAGCAGCCCCAGCGCCACGAAGGCAAGCGAGCCGACGATTTCCACCGTGCTGCCGCGCGGCCACGTGATACCCAACGCACGCGCCGCCGCCTCATGCGCGGGCGGCCACCACAGCACCGACAGCGCCAGCGTCGCCGCCGCCAGCGCGGCCAGCGCCGCCAGCGCGGCGCGGGACGGGCCGGCCTCGCCCTCGGGCTCGCCCGAGCCATAGGCGAGCACAGCGAACCGCGTCGCGTAACCCGCCGACAGCCCGCCCGCGACCATGGCGATCAGCGCGAGCCAGGGCGACAGCGTGCCCATGGCCGCGACGATCTCCTCCTTGCTCCACGCCCCGCCCAGCGGCGGCACGCCCGCCAGCGCCAGCGCGGCGAGTGCGGTCAGGGCGGCGGTGACGCTCAGCGCCGTGCCCAGCCGCATCCGGCGCAGATCAAAGCTGTCGGTGCGGGCATGGGCGATGCCGGCGGCAAAGAACAGCGGCGCCTTGAAGACGGCGTGAACCAGCAGATGCAGGATCGCCACGCCCGGAAACCCCGCCCCGGCGGCCGCGAACATCAGCCCAAGCTGGGCCGAGGTCGACCCCGCCAGCAGCTTCTTGGCGTGCATCTGCAGCAGCGCCACGACGCCGCCGGCCAGCGCCGTCGCCAGCCCCAAGGCAATCGCCGCCGCCGAGAACCCCGGCGCGGCGGACAGCTGCGGGGCCAGCCGGGCGACCAGATAGGCCCCCGCCGCGACCATGGTCGAGGAATGAAGCAAGGCCGAGACCGAGGTCGGGCCATCCATCGCGCGGAAGAGCCATGGCGAGAAGGGCAGCTGCCCCGCCTTCGCCGCCGCCGCGACCAGCACGCCAAAAGCGGCGGCGGTCAAGGGCCAGCCCTGCAGCCGGTCCAGCGCCGCATAATCCACCGACCCGGCCCCGGCGAAACAGGCAAAGAGGGCCAGAAACAGCCCCAGATCGCCCGCCCGGGTCATGATGAAGGCGTAATTGGCCGAGGGCATCGCCTCGGCCTGCCGCCAGTTGTGCCCGATCAGCGCCCAAGAGGCCGCGCCCATGATCTCCCACCCGATCAGCAGGGTGACGAGGTCGCCGGCGATGACCACCATCTCCATCGCGCCGGTGAAGATCAGCATCAGCCCCATCAGGCGGGCCAGCCCCCGCGCCGGCTCATGCCCGGCGGCGAACAGGATCACCGCCAGCGCCACTGCCGGCACCATCAGCGCGACCGGATGGGCCAGCGGCGTCAGCCCCGCGCGCAGCGTCAGTCCCGGCGCCCAGTCCAGCGCGCCGGTCCACTCGCCCGCCGCAATTGCCAGCGCCAGCGTCACCGCCAGCCCCAAGGCCGCCAGCAGCGCGGTCTGCCGCGCGGCGCGGTCGCCCTGCCACCAGACGGCCAGACCGGCGAGGATCGGCCAGATTGCCAGCGTCCAGATCATGATTTCAGCGTCCCCAGGCCCTCGGTCGTGTCGGCCTGCCGCTGGCGATAGACGGCGACGACAAGGGCAAAGCCGACCGCCATCTCGACCGCCATCACGGCCATGACGATGATCGCCAGAAGCTGCCCCTTGGGCGCGCCGGCAAGGCCCTGCGACCAGAAGCCGATAATGGCGAGCAGCGCGCCGTTCAGCATCAGTTCCAGCCCCATCATCAGCATGACGAAGCTCTGCTGCGAGAGGGCGCCGTAAAGCCCCAGCCCGATCAGCCCCGCCGCGCCGATCAGCACGATGATCAGCGTCATGCGGAATGTCCTCCCTGTGCGTGGTCATGGCCGTTGCCGTGGTCATGGCCGTGCTCGTCGTCCTGCCCGTGGTGATGGTCATGCCCGCCGCCGTTGTCGTGCCCGCCGTGGTCATCGCCGCCGTGGTCGTGCCCGCCATGGCCATGCCCATGATGGCCGCCGGTCTCGGTCGGCTGCCGCCCCGCCGGCTCGCCGCCCCGGCTCAGCCCCGGCGGGCGCGCGCCCTGATCTGCGGGGCCGTAGCGCCCCTGCCGCGACGACAGGATCACCGCGCCCACCATCGTCGCCAGCAGCGTCACCCCGGCGGTCTCGAAGATCAGCATCGAGGGGCCGAGCAGCTCCAGCCCCAGATCGAAGACCACGCGCTTGTCCTCGGCCACCGGATCGGCGGGCAGATCGGCCATCAGCACCGCCGCCGACAGCCCGACAAAGGCCAGCACCCCCGCCGCGATGGACAGGCGGTGCTGATGAACCATCTGCATCGGGTTCAACCCGGCCGGGTTCATCATGAAGGCGACCATGAAGATCGCCATGACCATCATCTCGACCGCCATCATGAAGACGGTCGCGACCCCGATATAGGGCGCCGACAGCAGCACGCCGACGCCGCCCACCGCGATGAACGAAAGCATCAGCGAGAACGAGGCGCGGACCATGGAATCGGTGACAAAGACCCGCCAGCCGGACCAGATCGCCAGCAGAACCAGCGCGAGGATCAGCACATCGGTCACAGCGCCAGCACCCCCGCAATCGCCAGATGCAGGAAGGACAGCGGCAGCGCCACCACCCACAGCAGGCCCAACATCCGGCTGGGGCTGGTGCGCGCCACCGCGTGACCCAGCAGCACCGTCAGCGCCATCACCGCCGCCGTCTTCAGCCACAGCCAGACCGGTCCCGGCAGCCACGGACCCAGCGGCCCGCCCAGAAACACCGCCGCCGCCATGGCCGAGAAGGCGACCAGCATCGACAGCCGCGCGAACTGCCACAGCGCACGCCCCGCGCCGCTGTCCTCGGCCGAGGTGCCATCGGCGATGTCCGCGCCGTCGGCGTAATCGAACGGCCCGCGCAGGGTCAGGGTCAGCCCGACCAGCAGAAACAGCGGCAGGCCCATCGGCTGGCGCAACACGTTCCACAATGGCTCCTGACTGGCGACGATGGCGGTGACCGACAGCGACCCTGCGGGCAGCGCGGCCGCGATCAGCACGAACATCGAGGGCAGCATGACCGGCAGCGCGATGGCGACATAGCGATAGGCACCGATCAGCGGAAAGGGCGCGTTCGGCGACCAGCCATGCAGGAAGACGGCGATGATGGTCAGCGCCTCGCAACTGCCCCAGATGACGATGCCGACGGGGCTTTCGATGGGCGCCACACCCGGCCACAGCGGCACGACCGACAGCCCCACCGCCGCCAGCGTCAGGTAGAGCGCCGGGGCCAGCAGCAGGGTCAGTCGGTCGGGCCGCTCGGTGCGGATGGTCTGTTGCGCCAGCAGCGCCGCCGCCTCGCGCAGCGGCGTCAGCGGACCGGCTGCGGGCAGCCCCCACAGCGCGGGCGCGAGCCGGTCGAGACTGGCGGCGAGCCAGGCACCCAGCGCCAGCGTCAGGGGCAGCGAGAGGATCAGCAGCGCGGTCATGCCTCGGCCTCCTCAAGACAGGCGCGCCGCAGCGCGTCGGGGGTGAAAGAGTTCAGCACCAGCATCGCCTCATGCCATTCCAGCCCGGTCAGCAGGTCCGGCAGCGGCGGGATGTGGGTCTCATCCTCCCGCCCCGCCAGCCAAGCCGTTAGCCGCGCGCGCGCATCGTTGTCCGGCGCGACCTCTCCCAGCCCCGGCGGCAGGGCACGCAGCCTCGCCAGCCCCATGGGGCGCTTGCCAGTCCGCACCCGCCGCGCGTCGAGCGGCAAGCCCAGCAGGTGCAGCAGCCGTGCGGCGCAGGCGCTTGGGGTCGAGGCGTCGAGGCCTTGGTCAAACGGCGGCGCGCAGGGCGTCAGCTTTGTGATCACATCGCCTTGCAGCGTGATCTCGACCTCCAGCCCCGGCGGCAGCATCGGCGCGAAGGGGCCGAAGCGGGCGGTATAGGCGTCAAGCTCCAGCCCGTCGCGCAGATCCTTGGCCGTCATGGCCATGGGCCGGCCATAGGGGACGCCGCCCATCATGCCCTTGCCGCCCTGCCCGTGATCGCCCTTGCCGCGCCATTCGTTTGGCGGCGTGTCGGGCAGCCGGTCCGGCTGATCGCCGCGCCCCGCCAGCAACTCGCGCCACAGGCGGCGCAGGTCCGGCGTCGAATCGCCCGCGCCGTCCCATGTCAGGCTGGCGCGGGGGTGCGGCAATTGGTCGTGGAGGCGGTCCAGCCCCGCTTGCGCCCGGGGCGGGATCTGGCCCGCGACCAGCAGGATCGCAGCGGCGCGGGGCGTCGCGGTCCGGCGCAGATGGGGCGAGAGAAACAGCCACTCGACCGCGGCCAGCAGCCCCGGCCCGATGCACGGATAGACCGGCACGGCGGCCTGCGCGGCTAGTCGGGTGAGCCAGCTCATTGCCACCGGAACACCCCCTCGCGCCAGCCGTAGAGGATGCCGACCGACAGGATGGCAAGGAACATTCCCATCTCGACCAGCGCGACCAGCCCCTCCGTCACGAAGACCACGGCCCAAGGATACATGAACATCATCTCCATCTCGAAGGCGATGAAGACCAGCGTCATGGTGTAGGCGCGAAAGTGGTACCGCTGCCAGGCGTGGGTGTCGGGCGTGCCGCCGCCCAGAAACGGCGCGGCTTGCGGTGCGGTGGTTGGCTGGCTGCGGGAGAGCAGCAGGAAGGACAGACCGACCGAGACCGCCAGCGCCGTCGAGATGATCAGGATCAGGGTCATGGCGATGCCCCTCCAGCAGGCCCAGGCGCCGCGCCACAGGGGTCGCCGCGACACGGACCCAACGCCCGCGAGGCGGCGCAGGGTTCCCGCCGGCGCGGCGGGTGGGGTTGGCAAGGCGCTCAGCCATCGGTCCTGCCGCTGCGTTCGGCCTGAAAGCGGCGCTCGCGGGCGGGCCAGTGGGATTTGATATAGGCGAGGATATCGTCGATCTGATCCGCGCTCAGCACATCGCCGAAACCCGGCATGCCGCTGTCGAAGCGGACCCCGTCCCGCGCCAGCGCTGCCGCACCGCCAAGCGCGATATAGGCGTCCAGCTCGGCGTCGGAATGATGCCATGTATGCCCGCTCGCGTCGTGCGGCGGCGCGGGATAAATCCCGTCCGGGCCGGGGCTTTGCCAGTCGGGCTGGCCCTGCAGGCGCTCACCGTGGCAGGCGGCGCAATGGCTGTCATACAGCACCCGGCCCCGCGCCACCGCGCTGTCGCCGCGGGTCCACCAGAGGCCACCCGCGACGACCACGGCCAAAAGGACCGCAAGGCGCCTCATCCGCGCGCCCGATCCGCAGGGGCGGCATAACCGGGCATCAGAAGATCCCGTTGGCCCGCTGCAACTCGCGGACATAGGCGATGATCGCGCCGATCTCGCCATCGGTCAGGTTCTGCTCGACCGGGGGCATGTTTCCGAACGGCCAGTGATGCGCTTGAACCCCGGCGCGGGCGGCCATGACAAAGGCCATGTCGCCGTGATGCGAGGGCTCGTAGATGCGGTGCACCAGCGGCGGGGCGATGCCGTCCTGGCCGGCGGCATCGGCGCCGTGGCACGAGGCGCAGGCGACGTTGAAATAGCCCTCGCCCTGCTTGGCCTGCGCCGAAAGCTGGGCCGGGACGGCGACCTCGACCATCGGCGCGCCCTCGGCCACGGGGCCGGGCGTGGGGTCGTCGGCGGTCAGCGATTGCGCGCCATACCAGCCCGCGACCGCAACGGCGGCAACGGCGAGGGTGCCGATCAGGTATTTGTTCATTCTTTAAGCTCCGTAAGGTGCGCGGCGTTAGGGGCGGCCGCGCCGGGAAGGATCGCCACCGCTTTAGATGGCGGCTGTCTCAGGGGGATGTGGTCGACAGGATCGGCTGTGAGGAAAGCTGCGGCATGTGGTCGCGACGCGGCCGCTCATACGCGGCGGGCCTCGCTGCAAACGCGGGCCGAGGGCCGCGTCGTGTCAGGTCACATGTCATCGCAGATATCCATCACACCCCGTCAGGGGCACATCGCTAGGTGGGCCGAGGCCCGGCTGGTCGGATGCTCAGATGGATTTCGGCGGACGGTCGTCCGGGTCGGTCTGCCGCCCGCGCAGGACCAGCGGGACCGCACGCCGCGGCAGCACATGGTGCAGCCGCACCGGCAAGGAGATTGCAGGCTGCGGCCAATCCGCCACCGATCCGATGCAGATCACGCCGCAAGCGCCGGACGGCGCGCCCGTTTCCACATCGCAGTGATCGACGGTGCTGGTCGCTTGCATCGCCTGATGGCAGGGCATGACGTCCCCGGTCCCATGCGCCATGACCCCACGCGGGACGGCGCCGATCAGAATGACCGCGGCGACGAAGATCAGAGAGAGAAACAGGCGGGGCATGGCTGCTGCGGATCAGGGGTTGGCTGCGGGCAAGTCTAGGCAGTGAAGCCCGGTCCTGCAACTGGCGTGTGCGTGAACCCGAAGCAGCGACACGTCGCCCCGTCAGGCGCGCTGTTTTGCCAAGCTGCGCGACCCCCGGCCCGGCCCCACCCCTTGCAGTGCAGCAGGGCGTGGCCTAGATGTTCTGGAAAGTGAAGGAATGCAGCATGGCCATGGAAGCCAAAGACATCGAAGCGCTGATCCGCGCGCGTTTTCCCGATGCGCAGATCACCATCACCGATCTCGCCGGCGACGGAAACCATTTTGCCGCCGAAGTGATCGACGAATCCTTTCGCGGTCAGAACCGCGTTCAGCAGCAACGCGCCGTCTATGCCGCGCTCGACGGCAAGATGGACGGCCCTGCCGGCCAGTTGCACGCTCTCGCCCTGACCACCAAAGCCCCCGATTGAGGACAGCCACATGACCGAAGCCCGCGCGCAGATCCAGCAGACCCTGGACGACAACAAGGTCGTCCTGTTCATGAAAGGCACCAAGGACATGCCGCAATGCGGTTTCTCCAGCCGCGTGGCCGGGGTGCTGAACTATATGGGCGTCGAATACCGCGACGTGAACGTGCTGTCGGATGAGAATATCCGTCAAGGAATCAAGGAGTTTTCGGACTGGCCGACGATCCCGCAGCTTTATGTCGCAGGTGAGTTCATCGGCGGCTGCGACATCGTGACCGAGATGACGCTGTCGGGCGAGCTGGACCAGCTGTTCGACAAGGCCGGCATCGCCTACAACAAGGAAGCGTCCGAGAAGATCCGCGAAGCAAACGCCTGATCTGTCAGCGTTTTCGCTGCTCGTCCAGCCTATCCGGCCCGGCCCCCTCGGCGGGGCTTTCCTTTTGACCCCGCGGCCAAACACCCCTAGTCTTGGCGCATCCAAGAAGAACCGTGGGAGGAATTACATGACCATTCGCAACCGTCTGACGGCGACCCTGCTGGGGCTGTCGCTGACTGCGGCACCGCTGGCCGCCGGGGCTGCCGATTTCATCAACGTGCTGACCGGCGGCACCTCGGGCGTTTACTATCCGATGGGTGTCGCGCTGTCGAAAATCTATACCGAGGCGCTGCCGGACGCCAAGGTGCAGGTCCAGTCGACCAAGGCCTCGGTCGAGAACCTGAACCTGCTGCAGCAGGGCAAGGGCGAGATCGGGTTCTCGCTGGGCGACAGCGTCAAGCTGGCGGTCGAGGGCGATGCCGATGCGGGCTTTGCCGAGCCGCTGGACAAGCTGCGCGGGATCGCCGCGATCTATCCGAACTATATCCAGATCGTCGCCAGCGCCGAATCCGGCATCAAGACGCTCGAGGATCTCAAGGGGAAATCGGTCTCGGTCGGCGCGCCGAAATCGGGGACCGAGCTGAACGCCCGCGCGATCCTGGAAGCCGCCGGGATGAGCTATGACGATCTGGGCAAGGTCGAATACCTGCCCTTCGCGGAATCGGTCGAGCTGATGAAGAACCGCCAGCTTGACGCGACGCTGCAATCGGCGGGCCTGGGCGTCGCCTCGCTGAAGGATCTGTCCACCTCGATCCCGATCACCGTGGTCGCCATTCCGCAGGAAATCGCGACCGAACTGGGCGCGCCCTATGTCGCGGGCGAGATTCCGGCCGGCACCTATGGCGGGCAGGACGAGGCGGTGTCCACCGTCGCGGTCATCAACTTCCTGGTCAGCTCGGACGCGGTCAGCGAGGACACGGCCTATACCATGACCAAATCGCTGTTCGAGAATGTGGACGAGCTGAAGGCCGCCCATGCCGCCGCCAATGACATTGATGTGCAGAAGGCGCTGCAGGGGATGCCGGTGCCGGTCCATCCGGGCGCGCAGAAATACTATGACGAGGTCGGCGTAAAGGCCGAATGACGTCACCGGCCGGGGCGTTTCGGCGCCCCGGCCGACGCTTTTCCCGTTGGCCCTTTCGCTGCAGCCGGACAGGCTGCGCGCGCGTCTGCGAAGGCATCACATGACAATCGACTCCCACCCGCACACCCTGCCCGACACGGATCTGGGTCTGCATGACCCGCTGGCCGAGAGCTTTCCGCGCAGCCCGCAGGGGCGCGCGCTGTTCTGGATCGCGGTGGCGTTCTCGCTGTATCAGATCGCGATCTCGGCCCATATCGTCAACCTGAACAGCCAGATCCAGCGCTCGATCCACCTGGGCTTCCTGCTGCTGCTGGGCTTTCCGCTGCTGACGCTGCTGCATGGCAAGGCGCGGCCCCTGCAGGTGGTGGCCTGGGTGATGGGGCTGACGGGCGTGGCCATCGCGGGTTATCAATGGGTGGAATATGTGCCGCTGATGCTGCGAGCGGGGGGCATCAACAATATCGACATCGTGGTCGGCATCGTCACCCTTGTCGCAGTCTTTGCCGCCGCCTGGGTGGTGATGGGCCCGGCCCTGCCCATCGTCGCCGGGTTTTTCCTGATCTATGCGCTGTTCGGACAGTATTTCCCCGGCGCATTGCAGACCCGCGGCTATGGACTGGATCAGGTGATCGAGCAGATGTCCTTCGGCACCGAAGGCATCTATGGCACGCCGCTTTACGTCAGCGCGACCTATATCTTCCTGTTCATCCTGTTCGGCTCGTTTCTGGAAAAAGCCGGGATGATCAAGCTGTTCACCGACGTCTCGCTGGGGCTTGTCGGGCACAAGATGGGCGGCGCGGCCAAGGTCTCGGTCGTCAGTTCCGGACTGATGGGGACGATTTCCGGCTCGGGCGTGGCGAATGTCGTCACCACCGGGCAGTTCACCATTCCGCTGATGAAAAGCTTTGGCTATCGCCCCGCCTTCGCCGGGGGGGTCGAGGCGACGGCCAGCATGGGCGGGCAGATCATGCCGCCGGTCATGGGCGCGGTCGCCTTCATCATGGCCGAGACGCTGGGCATCGCCTATGTCGAGGTGGTGCGCGCCGCCATCGTGCCGGCGATCCTCTATTTCGCCTCGGCCTTCTGGATGGTCCATCTCGAGGCCGGGCGCCGCAGCCTGCGCGGCATGGCGCGCGAGGATCTGCCCTCGGCCCGGCGGGCGCTGCGCGAGGGGTGGTATCTGATCCTGCCGCTGGCGGTGCTGGTCTATCTGCTGTTTTCCGGCTTCACGCCGCTGTTTGCGGGCGCGGTCGGCCTGGCGCTGACGATCATGCTGATCCTCGGCGCGTCGCTGATGCTGGGCTTCCCCTCGACCGTGCTGCGGACGATCTTCTGGGTCGGCATCGGGCTGATGGTCGCCTATCTGCTCAGCAACCGGCAAGAGGTCGCGCTGTGGCTGATCGTAGGCGCCCTGCTGGCCGTCAGCCTGTTCGGCAATGGCGGGCGCGCAACCATCTGGCAGGTGATCGAAAGCCTTGCCGACGGGGCCAAGACGGCGCTGCCGGTGGGCGTCGCCTGTGCGCTGGTGGGCGTGATCATCGGCACCATGACCCTGACCGGCGCGGCCAATACCTTCGGCATCTTCATCGTCAATGTGGGCGAAAGCTCGCTGCTGCTGTCGCTGATCCTGACCATGCTGACCTGCATCGTGCTGGGCATGGGGATTCCCACGATCCCGAACTATATCATCACCTCGTCGATTGCCGCGCCCGCGCTGCTGGCGCTTGGCGTGCCGCTGATCGTCAGCCACATGTTCGTGTTCTATTTCGGCATCCTCGCCGATCTGACGCCGCCGGTGGCGCTGGCCTGCTTTGCCGCCGCCCCCATCGCGCGGGAATCGGGCTTCCGCATCAGCCTCGAGGCGATCAAGGTCGCTGCGGCCGGTTTCGTGATTCCCTATATGGCGGTCTATACCCCGGCGCTGATGCTGCAGCCGGGCGGGGCGCTGGCCGATTCGATCGGGCTTCCGCTGGCGGTGGCCTATATCGTGCTGAAATGCGGATTGTCGATCGGGCTGTGGGGGGCTGCGGTCGTGGGCTGGCTGGGCCATCGCCTGTCGGTGCCGGAAAGGCTGCTGGCCATCGCCGGGGCGCTGACGCTGATCGCGGCCCTGCCGATGACCGACCAGATCGGTTTCGCGCTGACCGCGCTGTTCGCCGCGCTGATCTGGTGGCGCGGGCGCAAGCTGGCCGCGCAGGCATGAGCTGCCTGCTGGCCGGTGCGGCGATGATCGCGCTGTCCGGCGGCAGCTTTTCCCTGCACTGGACCCATTCGGTCGAACGGATCGAGTGGCGAGAGGAGTGGTCGGTCAATTCCGACGGGCTGACCCTGACTCGCGCCGCGGTCAAGGGATCGGGCGCGGGGATGGAGCCGGGGCCGGATGCGCGGCGCGAGGATGGCTGGTGGGTCTGGCAACCCGACCTGCCGCCGCAGCCGGAATTGCTGCTGGCAGCCTCGGGCGCGACGCTGTCGGGCTGGACGCTGTGCAGCGGCGAGCGCTGCGCCGAGATCGGGGCCGAACCGGGCGTGCCCATCCGCCTGCGCCCCTGCCCGCCCTGATACGCAAAAGGCCCGCCGGTGACAGCGGGCCTTTCAGGTTCTCGCGGCAGTGTCAGACGTAGTCATAATCGTCGAAATCGTCATACTCGTCATCGTCCGACCGGCCTTTCAGCGCCGAGGCTATGGCGATGCCGATGGCGAAGGCCCCGGCCACACCGATCCCCGGCGCCGCGCGGGAATGGACCGCCCGGTCGACCGTATCGCGCATGGCGTCGATATTGTCGTCGGTCAGCCCGACCTTGCGCGCCGCCGTTCCGGCCATCTGTTCGGCGTCCGAGGCGAGATCGCGGGCCTTGTCCTCGGTCCGGTTCACGACCCGGCGCACCTTGCCTGTCGCCTGATCATATAGCGACACCACCCGCGCCTGAGCGCTGTCCATGGCCTCTTCGGCCTTGAACTTCGCCTTGTCGAGCGCCGCGTCGGTTGCCAGCGCCAGCCGCGCCTCGACCTCGTGCTTCAGCTCGTCGGTGGTGGGCATGGGGTGATGCTGCGCCTTGGCCATCATCCAGATGATGCCGCCGATCACCATGAACAGCACCGCGATGATCAGCGAGGCCAGCGCCGGACCCAGTTCGAGGTTCCAGGCGAGCCAGCTCCACAAGGCGGCGACCAGAAAACCGGCGCCGACCAGCAGGGCGGCCCCCGCACCGGCCTTCAGGCCAGTGCGGCGCGCCTTGTCGCCAAGCGCCAGTTGCAGCTTGTTGACATAATCGAACATCTGATCAGCGACGTGCCAGGATCAGACCGACCAGAAAGCCCATGCCGGCGGCGATCCCAAGGGCCTGAGCGGGGTTGCGACGAACCATCTGCGACATTTCGTCATAGTATTCGCCCGCATATTCCGCGACCTCACCGGCCCGGCGTTCGCCCTGGCGATACAGGCGGCGTGCCTCGGATTTCGCGGCGTCGGCATATTCCGAACCGATCTCCTTGGCATGCTCGACCGCCTCACCGGCACGGTTGCGCGCGGTGTGGGCCATGTCCTGCACCTTGTCGGCGATATCGCCGCCGGCATCGCGCATCTGGTCGGCGGTGTCGCCGGCGCGGTCCGCGACCTTGCGCGCCGCCTGGCGGGCCTCGTCAGCGGCTTCCTGGGCGGATTGCTTGACGTCGGATTTCATCTTGTCGGCGGTGTGATCGTTCTGTGCCATATCTCAGCTCCTATATGCATTGGGCAGGTATGCAGGATGAACGCAGACAGGGCGCGCCGCGTTCCCGGCGCGACAGGATATTTCGATCCGGGGCGGCGCGGGCCATTGCCGGGCCGCCGGACAGGCCGCAAGATCGTCATCTGGGGGGTGGTACCGCCTCCCCGGCTTGAACGGGGGACCTCTGGATCCACAATCCAGCGCTCTAACCAACTGAGCTAAGGCGGCACGGTGAGCGTCGTTTAGCGCCACGCGCCGAGGGATGCAAGCCGGACTTGCCGCAAAAATGCCGGCGGGCTAACAGGAAGGAAAAGGAACAGCGCATGGGCATCAACAGCGAAAGCGACACGGCCGCGAATATCCAGATCGGTCCCACCGATCGCGGCATGGTCCGGATCTATATCGAAGGCGACGGGGTGGATCTGCCGCTGGATTTCGACCCCGACGAAGCCACCGAAATCGCCGAGGAATTGCTGGCGGCGGTCGAGGTCGCGCGCGCCATGGGCAGCACCGGCAAGAAGGGCAAGCCGCGCCGCTGATCCGCGGGCGTTTGCCTAGCCGCCCTGCCCCGCGCCCTGCGGGTCCTGCAGCATCTGCAACCGCAGCGCCGCGCTGCGGGCCAGATCGCGGGTCAGCCGGGTCCGCCGTGCGGCGGCGAGCTTGGTCAGCGGGGCCTGGCGCAGCACCTCGCCGCCATAGGCGTCGGCGCGAATCAAGCCGGTGTCGGGGGGCAGGATCTCGTCCGGGAACCCCGCATCGACGGCCCAGAAGAAGCGGTCGCTGTAATCCAGATAGGACTGCCATTTGCGATCGCCGGTGAAATCCGCGCGGCAGCTTTTGCATTCGACGATCCAGATCTCGCCATTCGCCGCAATCGAGATCACGTCCACGCGCAGTCCGCGTTCGGGCACGAATTCCGACAGCACCGCATGGTCAAGGCTGCGCAGCAGGCGCGAAACGCCGCGTGCGATGCGGAAACCGGGCTGGCTGGGCAGAGGGCTGTCATCCATCGCCGCAACATGAACAGATCAGAAACGGCGTGCAAGACCCCGGGTGCGGGAATTTCCGCCGCGGACCGTCTTGAAAGGCGCAGGGGTGGCTCTTATCTGTGGCTCCGGCGGGTTTCTGCTCTTCCCGTGAAGGCCACTTTTTCCACTGGCCTATAATTTCTCGATGGGGGCTGGCTCTGTCGTGGCCCTGGTCACGTTAACCGGCGCCCACCTGGTGCTCCAGGCTTTCGGGAAAACCTGCGCCTCACGGTCGCTGCGGTTCCCGCCACCGGGCCGTCCCTTCGGGGGCGGCCTTTTTCGTTGCGAGAACCCGATCACGCCCGCGCAACGAAAAAGGGCGGCCCGAAGGCCGCCCCTGTCGCATCGGGTCCGGATCAGATCAGAACCCGTAGACCAGCGAAACCCCCAGCGTATTGTCGGTGCGGATCTCGCGATTTTCTTCATAGGCGGTGGTGTAGGACACACGGGTCGCCAGCGCGTCGGACATCTTGAAGTTGACGCCCAGTTCGTTGGTGATCGCGTCACCGGCCTCGTCCGAGGTCAGATAGTCGGTGTCGTTGGTCAGGAACACCATCTCGTTGAAGCGGTGGTAGAACCGCGACGAGGCGATATAGGCGGTCTCGGTGTCCGAGCGCAGGTTGTTGGTCGCGGTGTAGTCCACGGCCTTGGTGTAGCGGACGCCAACACCGGCCTGAACACGCCATGCGGTGTCCTGGGTGTTGATGATCCGGTAACCGGGACCGAAGCCCAGGAAGGCGTCACGCTTCTTGCGGCCTTCCAGCTCGCTGATTTCCTGCGCGTCCAGCAGACCGGCGTTCAGGTCCGACAGATCCTCGTCGACCATGCCGTCCTGGTTGATCCGGCCCAGCGCAAAGGCATAGAACTGGTCGTTGAAGTAGTACTGCGCGTCATAGATCGCGTAGACTTCTTCCTTGTCCTTCTTGCCGTCCGTGTCTTCGCCGAACTCGATGCCGATGCCGACGGACTGCGCGAACGGGCCCTGATTATAGGACACGCGGCCGGCGAGGGCGAATTTCTGGCTGTCATTGTTGCCCGACGAACCGGCATAGGTCATCGAGACGCCACCGAACAGGCCCTGACGGCGATCGCCGGGACCAAAGCGGTCGCGGTCGACCGAGCGGTCGAAATCGTCCTGAACCGCTTCCTGAATGTCGTCGATGCGGTCATCCACGCGGCTGACGCCGGTCACGTCGGCGCCGGTGGCGATTTCCGACTGTGCGAATGCGGGCAGGGTGAAGCTGGCGGCAAGGGCGGTTGCGCCGAACAGAACTGCAATTGCTCTCATGATCTTATCCTCGTTCTACGGGCGACGCTGCTGCGTCATCATCACCAAGCCAAGTAGTCCCCCCCGGTCGCGTGTTCCACCCAAGCGGGAACAACAGCGAAACTCACCAGGATGTGACAATTTGGCATGGAACAAAACTGTCACATCATGGTGACGGAAAGGGCACATGCCGAAAAACGGTTCAAGATAAGGGGGTTGGGTGCGGTTTCCCGGCAGCAGGAACGGGCGCTGACGGGGGCAGGTTGCGAGAGGAGACGGGCCAAAAGCGGCACTTGGCGGCGCGGGAACGTGGCATGAACGCAACAGATTGGGATGATGAAATCGCCGTCTGTTGCGGTCGGAATGGCCTGTCAGCGCTGCTTTCGTGCCGGAACCGCCGCCGCCAGCGCCGGAATCGCGGCCGCCGGCGCGCTGCGCTGCCGCTTGCCGCCGGGCGGGCTGCGGCGGCTCGGCTCGGCCATGCGCATAACCGCGATGGCGAACTGCACCCCTGCGAACAGCAGCGTGTTGAGAAACAGCAGGCCCAGGCCCGCGATCCATCCCGCGCTGACAGAGGTCAGCAGGTGGCGCAGATGCCCGACATCGAAGGCAACCAGCGTGCCGGTAAAGACCAGCGCCAGCAGAAAGCCGTAGAAGATGTTGACGATATACAGCCGGATGAGCTTGGGCATGTGCACCTCTGACGCGCCTCGTGCGGATTTCGGCACCCGAACCTCTGACGCTTGTGGCTTAAAGGTAACATCACCCAAGCCGAATTTCAAAGGTTGCGCGCGTCTCACCGTCAGGCGCGGGCGTCACCCATGGCATCGGGCTGCGCGTCGCGGGCCATGTGGTCGAGCACCGCATTGACCAGCTTCGTCTCTGGCCCGTCGGGGAAAAACGCGCGGGTCACGGCGACATATTCGCTGATCACCACACGCGGCGGCGCCTTGGCGGCGACCAGTTCCGCGCCGGCGGCGCGGAACAGCGCGCGCAGAACCGGGTCGATGCGGTCGATGGGCCAGCGCGCGACCAGCGCCCGGTCGGTCATCTGGTCGATCCGCCCCTGCCAGGTCACGACATCGTCCAGCACCCGCACGAACAGCGCCTCATCGGCCTCGGGCATGGTCTCGCCCTCGATCTCGACGCCGATGCGCCACTTCTCGAACTCGCGCTGCACCTGGCTGGCGGACTGGCCCGACGCCTCCATCTGGAACAGCGCCTGCACGGCATAGAGCCGCGCCGCGCTGCTTTTCTGGCGCCGGTCGTTGTTGCGGTTGCTGCTCGTCATGCGTTCGGTGATCCTTCCAGCCGTCCCGCAAGCCGGATCGGGTCGCGGTCCCCGGTCTCGCTTCTGTCGGGCCGGGGCGCGTATCTGCGCGACAACGCGATCAGATGCAAGGCCGCGGCGGCGGCACCGCCGCCCTTGTTCTGGCCGGTCGGATCGGCGCGGACAATGGCCTGATCCTCGGTCTCGACGGTCAGGATGCCATTGCCGATGGCGTGACCCTCCAGACCCAGCAGGGTCAGACCGCGCGAGCTGTCATTGCAGACGGTCTCGTAATGCGTCGTCTCGCCGCGGATCACGCAACCCAGCGCGACAAAGCCGTCGAACCGGCCGCTGCGCGCCGCCATGCCGATGGCGGTGGGGATTTCCAGCGCGCCCGGCACCTCGATCAGATCGGTGATGGCGCCCACCTGCTCGGCGACGCCGCGCGCACCGGCGATCAGGCCGTCGGCGATCTCGCGGTAATAGGGCGAGACGACGATCAGCAGCCGCGGGGGCTGGTCGAAGCGGGGCAGCGGCAGTTCGCAATGCGAGATCATGGCCATGGCTTACTCGTGCGGGATCGGGCGGGTTTCGACAATGCTCAGCCCATAGGCGTCAAGGCCGATCACCCGCAGCGGCGCGGAATTGCTGAGCAGGATCAGCTCGTGCAGGCCCAGCGTCGACAGAATCTGCGCGCCCAGCCCGTATTGGCGCAGCGTGCGCGGGCTGGCCTCGCCTTCCGGCGTCAGCGTCTTGTCGAGGTCGCGGATCAGCACCACGACGCCCCTGCCCTCGCGCTCGATCAGGCGCATGGCGGCGGGAAGCTCTCCCGTACGGCCGATCCCCAGCACATCTTCCAGCGGGTCGAGCGCGTGCATCCGCACCATGACCGGCCCCGGCGCGCCCAGATCGCCCTTGCACAGCACGATATGCTCAGCGCCCTGCGTCTCATCGGCGAAAACCCGCATCATCCAGTCGCCGCCATGGACCGAGCGGACCGCACGTTGCGCGCGTTCGGCAATCAGATTGTCGTGCCGGCGGCGATAGGCGATCAGGTCGCTGATGGTGCCGATCTTCAACCCGTGTTTCTGCGCGAAGGCGACCAGATCGGGCAGTCGCGCCATGGTGCCGTCCTGGTTCATGATCTCGCAGATCACGCCCGAGGGGTTCAGCCCCGCCAGACGCGCGACATCGACCGCGGCCTCGGTATGGCCGGCGCGGACCAGCACACCGCCGTCGCGGGCGCGCAGCGGAAAGACGTGGCCGGGCGTGGCGATATCGGCGGCGCCGCGCATCGGGTCGATGGCCACGGCCACGGTGCGGGCGCGGTCATGGGCGGAAATGCCGGTCGTCACGCCCTCGCGCGCCTCGATCGACATGGTAAACGCGGTCTCGTGGCGGCTGGAGTTCTTGGGCGACATCAGGCTGAGGCCGAGCGCGTCGATCCGCTCGCCCGGCAGCGCAAGGCAGATCAGCCCGCGGCCATGCGTCGCCATGAAGTTGATCGCATCGGGCGTCGCCATCTGCGCGGGAATCACCAGATCGCCTTCGTTTTCGCGGTCCTCGTGATCGACCAGGATGAACATGCGCCCGTTGCGGGCATCCTCGATGATCTCCTCGATCGGAGAGATCGCGTCGGACCAGTCCCGCTCGACAGGGCCGGGTTTTTCATATTGCATCGTCGTCACCTTCAGATCCTCGCCCGATTCGGGATGCCCAAGGTTATGCCGCCCGCAGCCATGCGCCGCAATGGCAGCCGGGCGCGACGGCGCGTCGGGATGATCCCTGACCCGCAAATTGGCGTCGCGCGGGGCCTAATCACAGCGTTCATTCCCCTGAACCCCGGTCAGATCCAGAAGCGCCCCCGCCATCCGGTCCAGCGAGACCAGCCGCTCGGCCGCGCCGATCTGCCATGCGATGCGCGGCATCCCCCAGACGACCGAACTCGCCTGATCCTGCGCCAGACAGGCCGCCCCGGCCCGGCGCAGCGCCAGCATTCCCATCGCCCCGTCGCTGCCCATCCCGCTCAGCGTCACCGCTACGACCCGCCGCGCCACACCCACGCCCGAGCCGAACAGCATGTCGACCGAGGGGCGGTGCCCGTTCACCTTGTCCTGGGCCAGCAGACGGCAGCGCAGCCCGCGTTCCAACCCCAGCGCCAGATGTTCCGCCCCGCCCGGCGCGATCAGCACGCGGCCTTGTTGCAGCGGTGCGCCGTCATCGGCCAACGCGATCTGCGGGGCATGGCGCTGGTTCAGGCGCTGCGCGAAACTGGCGAGAAAGGCCGGCGGCATGTGCTGCACGATCAGCGTCGGCGGGCAGTTGACCGGCAGCGCGGCGATGATGCGCTCGACCGCCTCGACCCCGCCGGTCGAGGCGCCGATCAGCAGAATGCGGCCGTTCCACGCGAAGCCCTGCGACGGCATGGGCGCAGGCCGCGGCATGGGCGGGCGCCGTCGCCGCAGATCGGCCCCAGCGGCCTCGACCACCAGCGCGGGCAGATCGGCGAAGCCGGTGTTGCCGTAACCGGGACGCGGTTTGCCGACGCAATCAATGGCGCCGCTGCACAGCGCCTCGATTGCGGCGGCGCTGCCGGATTGCGTCTCGGACGACACCATGATGACAGGGATCGGCCGCAACCGCATGATCTCGCGCAGGAAATCGATGCCGGACTGGCCCGGCATCTCGACATCCAAGGTCAGCACATCTGGGCGCAGCGCGGCGATGGCCCGGCGCGCCTGCTGGGTGTCCGCAGCCTCGCCCACTACGTTGATGCGCGGATCGCTGCGCAGGCGAATGGCGATCAGTTTTCGCATCGTGGCCGAATCATCCACGATCAGCACCCGCACCGGGCGGGGGATGGGCGGGTTTGCCAAGGGTCCGGTCGCATGGCCGGTCATGCCTGCTCCTTCTCTCAGCGCATGAGGGGCAGACTGGCAGACAGAGGTGAAATCGGGATTAACGCGGCCGGGAAAAACCTCAATCCTGCCAGCGGCCCTGAAAGGAGAGCCGCAGATAGGACAGTTTCCGTTTGAATTCTGACAGTTGTGCCGTGTCCCCATGCGCGATGGCGCGCAGCGCGGCAGTCGCGCCGGCCCCTGAAAACAGCGCCGGGGCGGCGCGTTTCGGGATCGGCTGGTCCTTTCGAGCACTCAGCCGCGCCGAATCAAGCGCCTGCAACCCCGTCACCGCAAGCGAGGCCAGCGCCGGTTCCGCGCCGCTCTGCAGCCCCAGATTGAGGCTTTGCAGACGCGGATAGGCGCGCAGCCACGCAGCCAACCCCGCGCCGCGAGCCTGCAGCGGGATCACCGGGTGATCGGCGGGCAGCCCGCAGGCCGACGCCGCCAGCCGCATCAGCGTGCCCGTGCAGGCGTCGACATGGGCGATGACGTCGCCGGGCAGATCGAAGGGCTCGCGCATGGCGTCACGCCGCCGCGCCTCGACCAGATCGGCGAGCGGTGCCACATCGGCCCCCCAAGCCTCGGCCAGCGGGATCAGCACCGGATGCGGGTCCGGCGCGGCGCCTCGTGCAATACGGTCGATCTGATCGGCCCACCATTGCAGCCGCATCTGCGAGATCAACGGTTCGGCCGAACTCAGCGCGGCCGAGGCGATTTCGAGGTTCGCCGCGTAAAGCGTTGCCAGCCTTGCCCGGTCCGCCGGCTGCGCCGCCATGACGGCGGCGAAGCGGTCGGGGTCCGACTGCTGCAGGGTGCGGGCGCACTCCTCGGGCGTCACGGGGCGGCACCGTCGCGGATCAGCTTCCAGACCACCGCGTCATGCAGCGCCTCGAAGCTTGCATCGACGATGTTGGCCGACACGCCGACCGTCGACCATCGCGTGCCCTGCCGGTCCTCGCTGTCGATGGTGACGCGGGTGACGGCGTCGGTGCCGCCCTGCGTTATCCGGACCCGAAAATCGACCAGCCGCATGTCGTCGATGCTCGCCTGATAGGGGCCAAGATCCTTGCCGAGCGCGCGCCACAGCGCGTTGACCGGGCCGCGATCGTCCAGATCCGTCTCGCCATGCGACTCGCTGACCGACATCACCCGCTGACCCTGCAGACGCACCGTCACCACGGCCTCGGAGACCGAAATCTGCGCGCCCTTGGCGTTCCGCCGGCGCTCGACGATGACGCGGTAGCGCTCGACATCGAAGAAGCGCGGCAGCGCGCCAAGGTGGCGGCGGGCGAGCAGTTCGAAACTCGCCTCGGCCACGTCATAGGCGTAACCGCGATCCTCGCGCGCCTTCACATCGGCAAGGATCGCGCCGAGATCGGCGCCCTCGGGCACGGTCAGCCCGGCATCAGAGAGGCGGGCGCGCAGGTTCGACTGGCCGGCCTGGTTCGACATCGGAATGATCCGCGCGTTACCTGTGGTTTCGGGCGCAACATGTTCATATGTCGTCGGATTTCGGATGATCGCGCTGGCATGCAGCCCCGCCTTGTGGGCGAATGCCGAGGCCCCGACATAGGGCGCATTGGCCTGCGGGGCGCGGTTCAGGATCTCGTCCAGCCGCCGCGAGGTCTTCAGCAGCCCGCGCAGCGCCTCGGGCGCGATCTGGGGCAGCAGGCCCGCGAATTCAGGCTTCAGCGCCAGGGTCGGGATCAGCGTCGTCAGATTGGCGTTGCCGCAGCGCTCGCCCAGCCCGTTCAGCGTGCCCTGCACCTGCCGCGCGCCGGCGCGCACCGCCGCCAGCGTGCAGGCCACCGCATTGCCGGTGTCGTCATGGGCGTGGATGCCCAGCCGCGCGCCGGGGATGCCGGCGGCGATCACCTGCGCGGTGATCTCGGCGATCTCATGCGGCAGCGTGCCGCCATTGGTGTCGCAAAGCACGATCCACCGCGCCCCGGCATCGCGCGCGGCGATCAGGCAGGACAGCGCATAGTCGCGGTCCGCCTTCCAGCCGTCGAAGAAATGCTCGGCATCGAACAGCGCCTCGCGCCCCAGCCCGGCGACATGGGCGATCGAGGCCGAGATGTTGTCGATATTGTCGTCCAGCGGGATGCCCAGCGCCTCACGCACATGGAAATCATGCGTCTTGCCGACCAGACAGACACCCTGCGTCCCGGCATTCAGCACCGCCGCCAGCACATCATCATTCCCGGCCGAGCGCCCGGCCCGCTTGGTCATGCCAAAGGCGGTCAGCATGGCGCGGGTCGGCGGCGGCGCGGCAAAGAAGTCGCTGTCGGTCGGGTTCGCGCCCGGCCAGCCGCCCTCGATATAATCCACCCCCAGCGCGTCCAGCATCTGCGCGATCTCGGTTTTTTCCGCGGCCGAGAACTGCACGCCCTGCGTTTGCTGCCCGTCCCGCAGGGTGGTGTCGTAGAGATAGAGGCGGTCGGTCATGTCAGCGCCCCCAGCTTGTCAGCATCCATTGACGGGCCGGGCATCAGTTCGATGCCCCCCGGGGACATGCGGACCTCGACCCCCGCCGCGACCAGAGCGGATCTGAAGGCATCGACCTGCGAGAAATCCTTGCTCTGCTTCGCCGCCTCGCGCAGGGCCCGCATCCGCTCGGCAAGCGCTTCCAGATCGACATGCCCCGCCCGCAGCTTGCGCCATTCCGAGGCCGTCATGGGCAGAAGCCCCAGCAGATCGGCCGAGCGCTTCAGCATCGCCCGTTCGCCGCTGGCAGAATCGTCGGCGGGCTTGATCGCCTCGGCCAGCCGGATCAGCGCGTGCAGCGCGGCGGAACTGTTCAGATCGTCGGCCAGCGCCTCGACCACAGCCTCATCGACCGGAGCAGAGTCGTCCAGCGCCACCTCGCCCACCGCCTCGTAGAGGGAATCCAGCGTCCTCGTCGCCTCGCGCAGCTTGTCCTGGGTCCAGTCCATCGGCTTGCGGTAATGCGTCATCAGCAGCACATAGCGGATCACCTCGCCGGGGATGCCCTGATCCAGCAGGTCGCGGACGGTGAAGAAATTGCCCAGCGATTTCGACATTTTGCGGCCTTCGACCAGCAGCATCTCGTTATGCAGCCAGACATTCGCCATGACCTCGGTGTCGTGGGCGCAGCGGCTCTGGGCGATTTCGTTCTCGTGATGGGGGAATTGCAGGTCGATGCCGCCGGCGTGGATGTCGAAGACCTCGCCCAGCAGCTCGGCCGACATGGCGCTGCACTCGATATGCCAGCCGGGGCGGCCGCGGCCCCAGGGGCTGTCCCAGCCGGGCTGATCGCCCGTCGACGGTTTCCACAGCACGAAATCCATCGGATCACGCTTGAAGGGCGCTACCTCGACCCGCGCGCCGGCGATCATGTCGTCCAGCGAGCGGCCGGAAAGCTGGCCGTAATCAGGGAACTTGCGGACCTCGAACAGGACATGGCCCTCGGCTGCGTAGGCCTGGCCCTGCGCGATCAGGGTCTCGATCATGGCGATCATCTGGGCGATGTAATCGGTCGCGCGCGGCTCATGCGTCGGGCGCAGGGCGCCCAGAGCGTCCATGTCCTGATGATACCAGCCGATGGTCTCTTCGGTGATCTCGCGGATCGGGCGGCCGGTCTGGGCTGCGCGGGCATTGATCTTGTCATCGACATCGGTGAAGTTCCGGACGTAAGTCACCGCGTCTGCACCATAAACATGCCGAAGCAGCCGGAACAGCACATCGAAGACCACCACCGGACGCGCATTGCCCAGATGGGCGCGGTCATAGACCGTGGGGCCGCAGGCATAGACCCGGACATTGCCGGGATCGATGGGGGTGAAATCCTGCTTGGTGCGGGTGCGCGAGTTGGTCAGCCTGATCTGGGCCATTGGTCCCCCTGGCGGGGACCGGCAGAAAGCACCTTGCCCCGCATGAATGCGTCAGCGGTGAATGCAGATGATTGCGGTCGGTGCGGCGAACATGGCGACCCGATTAGCGCATCTGCCGCGTGCTGCCAAGCCCGCCGTTAGCGCACTCAGGCTTGTGGCCTTTCCGCCGGCCCCCTAAGGAAGCGCCAACATCATTTGCAGGAGTCGCCCATGCCCGCCCCCAAGGATTTCAACGACCGCATGCTGTCGCTCGGTCTGGCCCGCGTGTCCGAGGCTGCGGCGCATGCCTCGGCACTGCTGATCGGCCGCGGCGATGAAAAGGCCGCCGATCAGGCCGCCGTGAACGCCATGCGCGATCAGTTGAACATGCTGGACATCAAGGGCGTCGTCGTCATCGGCGAGGGCGAGCGGGACGAGGCGCCGATGCTGTTTATCGGCGAAGAGGTCGGCACCGGCAACGGCCCCGAGGTCGACATCGCGCTGGACCCGCTGGAAGGGACGACCCTGACCGCCAAGGACATGCCCAACGCGCTGACCGTCATCGCCATGGCCCCGCGCGGCACGCTGCTGCACGCGCCCGACGTCTATATGGACAAGCTGGCGGTGGGTCCGGGTTACGAGCGTGACGTGGTCAGCCTGGAAATGAGCCCGACCGAGCGGGTCGAGGCGCTGGCCAAGGCGGGAGGGGTCAAGACCTCGGACATCACCGTCTGCATCCTCGAACGCCCCCGGCACGAGGATCTGATCGCCGAGGTCCGCGCGACCGGCGCCGCGATCCGGCTGATCACCGATGGCGATGTGGCGGGCGTCATGCATTGCGCCGAACCCGAACTGACCGGGATCGACATGTATATGGGCTCTGGCGGGGCGCCCGAGGGCGTGCTGGCGGCGAGTGCGCTGAAATGCATGGGCGGGCAGATCTGGGGCCGGCTGTTGTTTCGCAACGATGACGAGCGCGGCCGCGCCGCCAAGGCCGGCATCACCGATCTGAACCGCATCTATGCGCGCGACGAGATGGTGACGGCGGATGTGATCTTTTCGGCCACCGGCGTCACCAACGGCTCGATCGTGCGCGGGGTGCGGCGCGAGCCGAAGTTCCTCGAGACGGAAACGATCCTCATGCGTTCGAAGACCGGATCGGTCCGCCGGATGATATATCGCAACCCGATCCGCTGAGGCGTGACAGCACCTTGGCCCGCCAGTGGCGGGCCGGGCGCCAGCCTACTCCGCTGCGTCGGTCGCAGCCGCGGCGGCTTCGGCCTCGATCCGGGCGGCGCGTTCCTCGACCAGTTCGACGATATGGTCGATCATGCCTTCGTTGCTGGTCTTGTGGTCCTGACGACCGGCCAGATAGACCATGCCCGACCCTGCCCCGCCGCCGGTGAAGCCGATATCGGTCAGCAGCGCCTCGCCCGGGCCGTTGACGACGCAGCCGATGATGGACAGGCTGATCGGCGTCTTGATGTGCTCGAGCCGCTGTTCCAGGATCTCGACCGTCTTGATCACGTCGAAGCCCTGCCGCGCGCAGGACGGGCACGAGATCACCTGAACGCCCCGCGTCCGCAGGCCTAGCGATTTCAGGATCTCGAAGCCGACCTTGACCTCTTCGACCGGATCGGCGGACAGGCTGACGCGGATCGTGTCTCCGATCCCGGCCCAGAGCAGATTGCCCAGCCCGACCGAGGATTTCACCGTCCCGCCGCGCAGGCCGCCGGCCTCGGTGATGCCCAGATGGATGGGCGCGTCGGTCGCCTCGGCCAATTGCTGATAGGCGGCAGCGGCGAGGAAGACGTCCGACGCCTTCACGCTGATCTTGAATTCGTGGAAATCGTGGTCCTGCAACAGCTTGATGTGATCGAGCCCGCTTTCGACCATGGCGTCCGGGCACGGCTCGCCATATTTCTCTAGCAGGTGCTTTTCCAGACTGCCGGCATTGACCCCGATGCGGATCGAGCAGCCGTGATCGCGCGCGGCGCGCACCACCTCGGCCACGCGGGCGGAATCGCCGATATTGCCGGGGTTGATGCGCAGGCAGGCCGCGCCCGCCTCGGCGGCTTCGAGCGCGCGTTTGTAGTGGAAATGGATGTCGGCCACGATCGGCACCGGGCTTTCCCGGCAGATCTCGCGCAGCGCCCGGGTCGAAGACTGATCCGGCGTCGAGACGCGCACGATATCCGCGCCCGCATCCGCCGCCGCGATGATCTGCGCCAGCGTGGCCGACACGTCCGAGCTGTCGGTGTTGGTCATGGTCTGGACGCTGATCGGCGCGTCGCCCCCGACCGGGACGGTTCCGACCATGATCTGCCGCGAGCGGCGGCGTTCGATGTTGCGCCAGGGGCGGATGGGGTTGATCGACATGGGGACCTCTTTTCTGGCCTGACAGATAGTCCTTTGCCGCGATGCCGACAACCGCTGCCTGTCCCCTGCGCCGCTTCCGGCCAGCCCGCGCCGGCCGGAAACCGCGGCAGGGGCCGTTACTGCGCGGCCGGGGCCGGTTCGGCTGCGTCGGTGGCGGGTTCTGCGTCGGCAGCCGGGGCTGCGTCAGCCTCGGTCGGCGCATCGGCAGCCTTGCTGTCGGTTTCACCAGCCGCATCCACTGCGCCAGCCTCGGCCTCACCTGCCGCAGCGTCGCCTGCCTCGGCGTCGCCCGCCTCGCCCTTCACGGTGATCCGCCCGTCGGTTTCGGCCACGAACTCGGCACCCTGGGCCACGATATACTCGGCCAGCACATCCGCCAGATCCGGCCCGAAATCATATGCCTGGCTGCCCTTTTCGGCAAAGACCGCATAGCCGTCGCCGCCATTGCGCATGTAGTTGTTGGTCACAACGCCATATTCCGTGCCCGGCTCGATCGGCTTCCAGTCGCCATCCTTCATCACCAGCACCTCGCTGATGCGCTGACCGGGTTCGGCCGACGGATCGACGGTGTATTTCAGCCCCGCGACCTGCGCAAAGCGCCCCGCGCCGTCCTCGATCTCGCTGGCGCCGTTTTCCAGCGCAGCGACCACGTCGGCGCCTTTCAGCCGGAAGGTGGCGAGCGTGTTCTGGAACGGCAGCACGGCGATGATCTCGCCCATCGAGATCGGCCCGGCGTCGATCCCGGCCCGCAAGCCGCCGCCGTTCTGGATTGCGATGTCGATGCCCTGATCCTTCACCCGGTCCAGCATGGCGTCGGCGACAAGGGTGCCCATCGCACATTCCCGCGCCCGGCAATCGGTCCGCTCGGCGCCGATGGGGGCGGCGGTTTCGGCCACGATCTTCGTCTTTAGCTCATTGATCGGCCCGGCGAGTTCCTTGACCCGCGCGAGGATGTCGGGATCGGGCGTCACCGAGGCGTCGAGCAGGATCGGCGCACCTTCGACCGAGGTCACATTGCCGTCATCGTCGAAGGTCAGCGTCACATGGCCCAGATAGCGCCCGTAAGAGCCTGCCTGCACCACCGGCACCTCGCCCGACATGGTCGGGTAATCGCCCTGCGAGCCCTCGACCCCCTCGCCCAGCGGCGTGTGGGTGTGGCCGCCCACGAACAGATCGACGCCGGGCACCGATTCCGCCAACTCCAGATCGCGGGGCAGACCGATATGGGTCAGCGCGATGATGCGGTTCACGCCCTCGTCGGTCAGGCGCTCGACCTCGGCTGCCAGCGCCTCGGCATCGTCCTGAAAGATCACCGATTTGCCGGGCGAGCTGGTCTCGTCGGTGTCGGTCGCGGTCAGGCCGATGATCCCGACCTTCTCGCCGCCGCGCTCCAGCACCACGGATTTTTCCAGCTTGCCGTTCAGCTCGTTGTCCTGGCTGACATCTAGGTTGGCGGACACGACGGGAAAGTTCAAATTGTCGATCAGCTTGGACAGCACCATCGGCCCGTCGTCGAATTCGTGGTTGCCCACCACCATCGCGTCATAGCCAAGCTGGTTCATGAACTCGGCCGTGTCTTCGCCCTTGTAGGTGGTATAGAACAGGCTGCCCTGGAACTGGTCGCCCGCGTCCAGCAGCAGATAGGGCTCGCCCGCCGCCTCGAATTGCTGGCGCAGCTCGGCCAGCTTGGTCGCCAGACGCGCGGTGCCGCCGGCGCATTCGCCGGCCTCTTCGGCCTCGTGATCGCAGCTGGAATCGAACTTGTTGATCGATTCGACGCGGCTGTGAAAATCATTCGTGTGCAGGATGTGCAGCACCGATTCGGCCTGCGCCATGGCAGGACCAAGCGCCAGCACGGCGACCGAGGCAAGAAGGCGGGTTCTGATCATCGAAAGCTCCGTTTCTGGATGCGACAGGCGCGGGGACCGGGTCAGCTTGGCAAGTCGCGGGGCTTGCGTCAAATGCCGATGCGGCGAGGTCGGGGCGGGCGGGGCGCGTCGCTGCCGGTCGAACCGGCTTGACCGCAGGGCTGCAAGCGCGGAAACACGTCCCATGTTGATCTATAAAGTCCTGCGCGACCCCGAATGGCAACAGTTCCAGCGCGACGGCGAGACGGCCGGCGCCCCTGTCGATCTGGCCGATGGCTATATCCATTTCTCGACCGCCGAGACGCTGCGCGGCACGCTGGACAAGCATTTCGCGGATGAGGACGGGCTGCATCTGCTGGCCTGCGAGGCGCAGGATCTGGGCGAGGCGCTGCGCCACGAGCCGTCGCGGGGTGGGATGCTGTTTCCGCATCTCTACCGGCGGCTGCGGCTGTCGGACATCGCGTGGTCGCGGCCGCTGACGCGCGGGGCGCAGGGTTTCGATCTGGGGGATCTGGCGTGACCCCGGTCGAGCGGCTGGGCCTGCGCGCGCTGCACCGCCTGCCGCCCGAGACCGCGCATGACCTGTCGCTGAAGGCGCTGGCGGCGGGTGTCGTGCCGCTGGCCGGTGCGCCGGTGACCTCGGCCCGGTTGCGGCTGCGGCTGGCGGGGATCGAGATGCCGAACCCGGTCGGGCTGGCGGCGGGCTTTGACAAGAATGCGCGGGCGGTGGCGGCGCTGATGCGGGCGGGCTTTGGCTTTGTCGAATGTGGCGCAGCGACGCCCCGGCCGCAGCCCGGCAACCCGAAACCCCGCCTGTTCCGGCTGACCCCCGACCGCGCGATCATCAACCGCTTCGGCTTCAACAATGACGGCGCGGCGGCCATTGCGGCGCGGCTGGCGGCGCGTCCGGCGGGGATACCGGTGGGGCTGAACATCGGCGCCAACAAGGACAGCACCGACCGCGCCGCCGATTTTGCCGAGGTGGTGCGCGTGGCCGGGCTTCCCGCCGATTTCCTGACCGTCAACGTCTCGTCCCCCAACACCGAGCGGCTGCGCGACCTGCAGGGCGCCGAGGCATTGCAGGCGCTGCTGCAGGGCGTGCTGGCGGCCCGCGACGCCCTGCCCGAGCGGCGCCCGGTCTTTCTGAAGATCGCCCCGGATCTGGACGAGGCGGGGCTTGCCGCCGTGGCCGAGGTCGCCGTGGCCGTCGGCATCGACGCCATCATCGCCACCAACACCACCCTGTCGCGCGACGGGCTGGCCAGCCCCGACCGCGATCAGGCGGGCGGGCTGTCGGGGCGGCCGTTGATGATCCCCTCGACCCGGGTGCTGGCGCGGCTTTATCGGCTGACGGACGGGCAGATCCCCCTGATCGGCGTGGGCGGCATCGCCTCGGCCGAGGATGCGTGGCAAAAGCTGCGGGCGGGTGCGTCGGCGGTGCAGCTTTATTCAGCGCTGATCTATGACGGGCTGTCGCTGGCGGCCCGGATCGCGCGCGATCTGGACCAGATGGCGGCGCGGCACGGGCTGGCGAATCTATCGGAACTGACCGGCACCGGGGTCGATGACTGGACCTGACCCCCGCGCCACCCCTTTGATGTGACACTGAACCAACCAAGGCGGAACCCCTATGCTGACCATCCACGGCGTCACCCGTTCGCGCGCCTCGCGCATCATCTGGCTGTGTCACGAGATCGGCCTGCCCTTCCGGCAGCACCCGGTCATCCAAGCCTATCGCCTGCCCGACCCCGACGCCGCCGATGCGCCGCTGAACACGCACTCGGCCTCGTTCCGCAAGCTGTCGCCCGGCGGCGCCATTCCGGTGATCGAGGATGACGGGCTGGTGCTGTCGGAATCCTATGCGATCCTGCTGTATCTGGCGCGCAAGCACGCCGCGCCGCTTGGCCCCGCCTCGCCCGAGGAGGACGCCCTGATGCTGCAATGGTGTTTTCAGGCCGCCACCTCGATCGAACCCGACGCGCTGACGCTGCTGTTCCTGCATGGCCGGGGTCAGGCGCAGTCGGGCGAGGATCAGGCCCTTGTCGCCAATGCCGCCGAACGCCTGATCCGTCCCCTGCGCGTGGTCGAGGATCAACTGGCCCGCCACGGCTATCTGGTCGGCAACCGCTTTACCGTGGCCGATATCGCCATGGCCGAGACGATCCGCTATGCCCAAGGCTATGGCCCGCTGATGGAACAGTTCCCGGCGATCGGGCAGTGGCTGGTCGACGCGCAGGGCCGGCCCGGTTTCCAGAAGATGTGGCAGGCGCGGCTGTCCGAACCGGAATAGGGCGGCGCGGCGTCCAATCCTAGTGGTCACGGACCCGCGCCACCGCAAAGCCTTGCCCCAACCGCCTGCGATGTGAGATAAGCGCGCCCAATCATGCAAAATCACGGCAGGCAGCAGATGGCCGACGACCTCTTTCCCGTCACCCCGGACGACACGACCTATTCCGCCGCCTCGATCGAGGTGCTGGAGGGGTTGGAGCCGGTCCGGAAACGGCCGGGCATGTATATCGGCGGCACCGATGAACGCGCCATGCACCATCTGGTGGCCGAGATCCTCGACAACTCGATGGACGAGGCCGTGGCCGGGCACGCGACCCGGATCGAGGTCGAACTCGCCGCCGATTACAGCGTCACCATCCGCGACAATGGCCGCGGCATTCCGATCGAGCCGCATCCCAAGTTCCCCGACCGCTCGGCGCTCGAGGTGATCCTGTGCACGCTGCACGCGGGCGGCAAGTTCTCGGGCGATGCCTACCAGACCTCGGGCGGGTTGCACGGGGTCGGGGCCTCGGTCGTCAACGCGCTGTCGGACAGCATGATCGTGCAGGTCGCCCGCAACCGCGAATTGTTCGAGCAGCGCTTTTCGCGCGGCGTGCCGCTGGGGCCGGTGGCGAAACTGGGCGCGGCCCCGAACCGGCGCGGGACGAGCGTGACCTTTCACGTCGATGAACAGATCTTCGGGCATCACCGCTTTCGCCCCTCGCGCCTGCTCAAGATGGTCAAGTCCAAGGCCTATCTGTTTTCGGGCGTCGAGATCCGCTGGAAATCCGCCATCGAGGACGGCGACACGCCGCTTGAGGCGACATTCCATTTCCCCGGCGGGCTGGCCGATTATCTGGCCGAGACGCTGGCCGGGGTCAGCACCTATGCCGAGCGGCCCTTTGCCGGCAATGTCGATTTCCAGTCGCGTTTCGGCGTGCCGGGCAAAGTCGATTGGGCGATCAACTGGACACCCGCCCGCGACGGCTTCATCCAGTCCTATTGCAACACCGTCCCCACGCCCGAGGGCGGCACCCACGAGGCCGGCTTCTGGTCCGCGATCCTCAAGGGCATCCGCGCCTATGGCGAGTTGGCCAACAACCGCAAGGCCGCCCAGATCACCCGAGAGGATCTGCTGACCGGCGGCTGCGCGCTGGTGTCCTGCTTCATCCGAGAGCCGGAATTCGTCGGCCAGACCAAGGACCGGCTGGCCACGGTCGAGGCGCATCGTCTGGTCGAGGGCGCGGTCCGCGACCATTTCGACAACTGGCTGGCGGGCGATCCGAAATCGGCGGGCGCGATCCTCGATTTCCTCATCCTGCGGTCCGAGGAGCGGCTGCGGCGCCGGCAAGAGAAAGAGACCAGCCGCAAGACCGCCACCCAAAAGCTGCGCCTGCCCGGCAAGCTGGTCGACTGCACCGCCCGCAACCGCGCCGGGACAGAGCTGTTCATCGTCGAGGGCGACTCGGCCGGCGGTTCGGCCAAGCAGGCCCGCGACCGGACCACGCAGGCGCTGCTGCCGCTGAAGGGCAAGATCCTGAACGTGCTGGGCGCGGCCTCGGGCAAGCTGGGGTCGAACGCGGAGATCTCGGATCTGTGTCAGGCGTTGGGCGTCGGCATGGGGACCAAGTTCCGCGTCGACGATCTGCGTTACGACAAGGTCATCATCATGACCGATGCCGATGTCGACGGGGCCCATATCGCGGCGCTGCTGATGACCTTTTTCTTTACCCAGATGCGGCCGCTGATCGACAAGGGGCACCTGTATATGGCCTGCCCGCCGCTCTACCGGCTGACGCAGGGCTCGCACCGGGTCTATGTCGCCGATGACGCGGAAAAGGAACGCCTGCTGGCCACCGGGCTGGGCGGCAAGGGCAAGATCGACCTGCAGCGCTTCAAGGGTCTGGGCGAGATGGACGCCAAGGATCTGAAGGACACGACGATGAACCCGGCCACGCGCAAGCTGATCCGCGTCACCATCGACGAGGATGCGGCGGGCGAAACCGGCGATCTGGTCGAGCGCCTGATGGGCAAGAAACCCGAGCTGCGCTTTGAATATATCCAGGAAAACGCCCGTTTCGCGCAGGCCGATGATCTGGACGTCTGATCGCTGATCCGGTGCTGCGACGGACCATTCGCTTTTCGCGATCATTCGGACCAGTTTAATCCGTTGGAATGATCGGCGCCGGGAAACTATCTCGTCTGCAACAGGATTGTGGAGACGATGATGGCCTATAGCGAGTTTCAGGACGGAAATCGGTCCGGTGGCGGCAAGGGCGCGGGTCTCGCCTCGGGCGCGCTGGCAAGGCGGCTATGCTCGGGCAAGCTGCCGGGGCTGCTGCTGGCGGCGCTGATCGCGGGCGCGGCCTTCGGGCTGCATCGCCTGCCGGGGCTGGGGATGTTCAGCCCGCTGATCCTCGCCATCCTGCTGGGCCTGGCCTTCCACAACCTGATCGGCACCCCTGCCGCCGCCCGCGACGGCGTCGGGTTCGCCATGCGCCCGGTCCTGCGCGCGGGCATCGTGCTGCTGGGGCTGCAACTGACCGTGCAGCAGGTGCTGGCGGTCGGCGGGACGGGCGTCGCGATCATCCTGGCGACCCTGCTGGGCACCTTTGCCTTCACCACCTGGCTCGGCCGCCGTTTGGGCGTCGCGCCGGGGCTGACGCAGCTGATCGCCGCTGGCAGTTCGATCTGCGGCGCCTCGGCGGTGATCGCCACCAAAACCGTGACCCGCGCCAGCGATGAAGACGTGGCCTATGCGGTCGCCTGCGTCACCGTCTTCGGCTCGCTGTCGATGGTGCTGATGCCGCTGGCCGGGGGCGCGATGGGGATGGGGGCGCAGGGCTATGGGCTGTGGACCGGCGCCTCGATCCACGAGGTCGCGCAGGTCGTGGCCGCCGCCTATGCCCGCGGCGCCGAGGCGGGCGAGTTCGGCACCATCGCCAAGCTGACGCGGGTGATGATGCTGGCGCCGATGGTGCTGGCGCTCGGCTATGCCGCCGCGCGCCGGATGCGCCGCAAGGGCGGACCGGCCGCGACCACCGCCGCGCCGATCCCGTGGTTCGTTCTGGGCTTCGTGGGGATGGTCCTGCTGGCCAGCACCGGCTGGGTGCCGGCCGCGACCGAGCCCGCGACCACCGCTGCGACGCAGTTCCTGCTGGCCACCGCGCTGGCCGCGATGGGGCTGGAAACCGACATCCGCAATCTGACCGCCGCCGGACTGCGCCCGGCCCTGCTGGGGGCCGGGGCGTGGGTTTTCGTTTCGGCCTTCAGCCTCGCTCTGGTAACGCTGCTGGCATGACCCTTGAGCAGCTTCGCATCTTTGTCGCCGTCGCCGAGCGTGAGCATGTGACCCAGGCGGCGGCGGCGCTGAACCTGACCCAAAGCGCCGTCAGCGCCGCCGTCGCCGCGCTGGAACAGCGCCACGCCGTCCGCCTGTTCGACCGGGTCGGGCGGCGGATCGTGCTGACCCAGACCGGGCGGCTTCTGCTGGACGAGGCCCGCGCCGTGCTGGCCCGCGCCGAACAGGCCGAGCGGCTGCTGGCCGATCTGGCCGGCCTGCGCCGGGGCAGCCTGCGGCTGGCCGCCAGCCAGACCGTGGCGAATTACTGGCTGCCGCAGCGGATGCAGCAGTTCCGCGCCGCCTATCCGGGCATCGAGCTGACCCTGATCGCCGACAACACCGCCGAGGTCGCCCGCCGCGTCCATGACGCGGGCGTCGATCTGGGCTTTGTCGAGGGCGAGATCGCCGACCCCAGCCTTGCCGTCCACTCGATCCCCGGCGACGAACTGGCCCTTGTCGTCGGCCCCGAACACCCCTGGCGGCACGACCCGCCACGCGCTGCCGCCGATCTGCCTGCCAGCGCATGGGTGCTGCGAGAGCCGGGCTCGGCCACCCGCGCGGCGCTGGAGACCCTGCTGGAAAGCGCGGGGCTGGCCTTGGGCGATCTGCCCTCGACGCTGGAGCTGCCGTCGAACGAGGCTGTCCGTGCCGCCATCGAAGCCGGCGGCGGTGCGGCCATCCTCTCGACGCTGGTGGTCCAGCATCTGCTGGATGCGGGGCGCCTGATCCGCCTGCCCTTCGAGCTGCCACCGCGCCGCTTTCACATCCTGCGCCACCGCGAGCGGCATCTGTCGGTGGCCGAGCAGCGCTTTCTGGACCTGATCCTGATCTGAGCCGCCCCGGCTTTTCTGCCCCCGCCCCGTCCGAACGAAGGGGGCGCGGCACAGCCGGTTCTGCCAGACTCGTCCCGAATCGACCACCGGGACAACCGCCGCATGAATCATGACCGCCTTGCACACCAAGACTGCCTCGCCCTGGCCGGGCTGGCGGTCGTGGCGCTGCTGGCCGGCTGCGGCACGCCGGAATACCGCGCCGAGCGCGCCCATTGCCAGGCCGAGTGGATGCTGAAGATGCCGCCCGTTTACGCCCGCGAAACCGTCATCCGCGAACGCAGCGAGCAGCGTCCCAGCGGCCGGACCGAATGTCGGGCCGAGGGCGAGGCGACGATCTGCGAGCCGGTGATGCAGACCGTGCAGGTTCCTTACACGGCGGTCGAGACGGTGGATCTGCGCAAGGCGGAACGCGACCCGCAGATCGCCTCTTGCGCGGCGCGGGCCTGCAGCCTGCGCTATGGCAACAGCAGCTGCGAGCCCTGAACGGGCCGCCACAATTCGGGCAAGGGACAAAGCATGTGGGATTTCAGTATTCGCCAATCGCTGGGGCTGATGGGACGCACCCTGCCCTTTATCCTGCTGCGGATGGCGGTCTATTTCGGCATCACGCTCGGCTATATCCTGTCGACCGGCGCGGGCGTGGGCCTTGGCTGGGGCATCGGCGCCTTCGGGGATGAAGGCTTTCGCGCGAATGCGACGATGTGGGGCGGCTTCGCGGGCTTTGGCCTTTTCGGGGCGTTTCTGTATTGGGCGCGGGAATATATCCTCTATCTGGTCAAGGCCGGTCATATCGCTGTGCTGGTCGCGCTGATCGACGGCGAGGCGATCCCGCAGGGCCGCAGCCAAGTGCAGCACGCGCAGGCCGAGGTCCGACAGCGCTTCCCGCAGGCCAGCGCGCTGTTCGTGCTGGATCAGCTGGTCAAGGGCGTGATCCGCGCCATCTCGGGGCTGGTGCGCGGGCTGCTGACGGTGCTGCCGATCCCCGGCGCACAGCAATTGGCGACGATCCTGTCGGCCTTTCTGCGCGTCGCCGTGGGCTTCGTGGACGAGGTGATCCTCGCCCACGCGATCCGCACCAAATCCGACAATGCTTGGCTGTCGGCGCGCGAGGCGCTGGTGCTTTACGGCCAGAACTGGCGCCCGATGCTGCGCAATGCGGCCTGGCTGGCGGTGATCGTCTATGCGCTCTCCTTCGCCGTGTTCCTGCTGATGCTGGCGCCCGCCGCACTTCTGATCTGGATGATGCCGGGCGCTTGGGCCGCGGGCGGCGTCGTCTTCGCGCTGCTCTTTGCGTGGAGCGTCAAGGCCGCGCTGCTGGAACCCTTCGCCATCGCCTGCATGATGCAGGTGTTCTTCCGCACCACCGCCGGGCAGCGCCCGAACCCGGAATGGGAGGCGAAGCTCGAGCAGATGTCCGGCCCCTTCCGCAAGCTGAAGGAACGCGCCATGATGGCCCCTACCCCCATGCCCGCCCCCGCCGCCGCCGCGCCGACCGCCTGACCCCTTGCCCTGCAGGAGATGACCCGATGACCCGCATCCGACCGATCCTCGCCACCGCCCTCATCGTCTGCGCCGGGGCAGGTGCCGTCCACGCGGCCGAGGATGTCGCCATCGTCTATGACGCCTCGGGCTCGATGTGGGGACAGATCGACGGCCGCTCCAAGGTCGAGATCGCGCGCGAGGTCATGGCCGATCTGGTCAATGGCTGGGAGGATGGCACCAATCTGGGTCTGGTCGCCTATGGCCACCGCCGTCAGGGCGATTGCACCGATATCGAGACGCTGATCGCGCCCGGCCCGCTGGACAAGGCGGGCTTCATCGAGCGCGTGAACGCGATCCGGCCCGTGGGCAAGACCCCCCTCAGCGCCGCCGTGCGCCATGCGGCCGAGCTGCTGTCATGGCGCGACAATCCGGCGACCGTGGTGCTGATTTCTGACGGGCTAGAAACCTGCAACGCCGATCCCTGCGCGCTTGCGGCCGAACTCGCCCAGCAGGGGGTCGGCTTCACCGCCCATGTGGTCGGCTTCGATCTGGGCGAGGATGTCAGCCTCGCCTGCATCGCCGAAAACACCGGCGGGGTGTTCGTCCCCGCCAGCAACGCGCAAGAGCTTCAGGATGCGCTGGCTCAGGTCAAGACCGTCATCGAGAGCCGCAGCGAACCCGCTCCACCGCCCCCGGTGGAGGTGCCGGCGGTGACGCTCACCGGCCCCGCCACCGTCACCACCGGCGCCACCTTCGACGTCAGCTGGTCCGGCACCATCAACCCCCGCGACTACATCACCATCCTGCCGATGGGCGCGAAGGAGGGCCAGAGCGGCACCTATATCCGCGTCGACGACGACAACAAAGGCACCCTCACCGCCCCGGCCGAAACCGGCATCTACGAGCTGCGCTACGTCCTGAACGAAGGCGCCAAGACCCTCGCCAGCGTCGCGATCGAGGTCGTCGCGCCCGCAGCCGGCGTTTCTGGCCCCGCCACCGTCACCACCGGCGCCATCTTCGACGTCAGCTGGTCCGGGACCATCAACCCACGCGACTACATCACCATTCTGCCCATGGGCGCGAAAGAGGGCCAGAGCGGCACCTATATCCGCGTCGCTGCCGACAGCAAAGGCACCCTCACCGCCCCCGCCGAAACCGGCATGTATGAGCTGCGCTATGTCCTGAACGAGGGCGGCAAAACCCTCGCCACCGCCGCCATCGAGGTGGTCGCGCCCGAAGTCGGCGTCTCTGGCCCCGCCACCGTCACCACCGGCGCCAACTTCGCCGTCACTTGGTCCGGCACCATCAACCCGCGTGACTACATCACCATCCTGCCGATGGGCGCGAAAGAGGGCCAAAGCGGCCCCTATATCCGCGTCGCTGACGACACCGAAGGCTCGCTGACGGCACCTGCCGAAACCGGCATGTATGAGTTGCGCTATGTCCTGAACGAAGGCGCCAAGACCCTCGCCACCGCAGCGATCGAGGTCGTCGCGCCCGAGGTCGGCGTTTCTGGCCCCGCCACCGTCACCACCGGCGCCAACTTCGACGTCACTTGGTCCGGCACCATCAACCCCCGCGACTACATCACCATCCTGCCCATGGGCGCGAAAGAGGGCCAGAGCGGCACCTATATCCGCGTCGCTGACGACACCGATGGCACCCTCACCGCCCCGGCCGAAACCGGCATGTATGAGCTGCGCTATGTCCTGAACGAGGGCGCCAAGACCCTCGCCAGCGTCCCAATCGAAGTTGTCGGAGTCTCGATCGACCTCACCGCCCCGCCTGCCGTGCGCGCCGGGTCCAAGCTGACCATCGGCTGGACGCAGAGCGTGAATCCGCGCGACTACATCACCATCGTCCCGGCGGGCGAGGCCGAGGGCAAGCACGGCGGCTATGTCCGCGTCGAGACCGTGACCTCTCGCGAGGTGACCGCACCTGACGCGCCGGGCCTTTACGAAATCCGCTATGTCCTGAACGAGGGCGCCAAGACGCTCGGCCGCAAACCGCTCGAGGTGCGGCCCGCCGACGCGCCGATGGACGACGGCGCCGGCCTGACGGTTCCCGCCTCGGCCGCGCCCGGCGAGACGGTGACGATCACCTGGACCGGAGGCGGCACCGGAACGGACGAGCGCATCGCGCTGGCCCGGAAAGAGCAGCCCGACTTCACCTGGCTGACGGCGATGACGGCGACTGACGCCAAGACCCTGAACCTGCAGATGCCGCAAGAGCCGGGCCTCTACGAGATCCGCTTCCTCGATCTGGGCGGGCCGTCAGTGCTGGGGCGCGCGGTGGTTGAGGTGAGGTGATACGAGGTGGCTCAGGTTACGTCGGACGAACGCTGGCGAGGTTTGCGCCTCATCGCAGACAAAGTAGCCACAAGTGCTGTGACTGAATGAGTGTCCTTTGGGCACTACGTGTTAAATCCCGGCCGTTGAGCTTGCCGAAGCTAATCGAGGCACAGTTGCGCCGTTTGAAGCATCTCTTATCGAACAACCGGGGGTAGTTCGCTGTTGAAGGACGCCCCTCAGTGAACTTGTCCTTCGAAATCTAGTGCTTGTCTCACCCAGCCGGGGTCTGGCGTGTAAAGGTATCTACGAATTCCTGTTCACGCCGTCCTTGATACGTTCCACCAACAATTCATAAGCGGGGGTCCTGTCCGACCCTCAACCAGTGAAACAAAGAACCTTCGATCAGCAGATGCATGTTGCGCGAACGGGTGCGCTGAAACCGTGCAGCTCAGCGCCCGTTCTGGCGTTAGGACACCAGCAGGTTTCTGGTGCACTGTGACACGCATCTGTGGCTTATTTCTTGACGCGCCGCCGAATGATCGACATCCTTGAAGATCCCATGGTCAGTTTGATGGATTAGCGCACATGCTCAGAGTGTCTGCCTTCCTGGCCTTGGCCTTTCTCGGGACCGGCGCCACAGCACAGCAATGCGAGGAGATCCGGTTCCTGTCCGGGGCGTCGTCCGGAGAGGTCTCTGGAACAGTCATCGAGGGGAGCCCGATGTGCTTTACCTTCGGGGCGGGGGCCGGGCAGTTGGCCAGCCTGGATCTTTCGGGAAGCGAGAACGCGTGTTTTTCGATCAACGGGGTCATCGACTGTCAGGCGAACTACAGCTTCGAGACTGCGGGCCAGACCTACAGGGTGGGCGTATTTCAGCTGTTCCCACGGAGCGAGGCCGAAACCTTCAACCTGCGGCTGACAATCCGCTAGCGGATGTGGCGGCTATCCCTCCGGGGGCTGAACCCGGATGAAGAATGGAGGATCAGCGATGTCACGCCTTGCCGCCGTTTACCTCTTTGCCGCCGCCACAGGGGCATCGGCAGAAGGCTATGGGTTCCGCACCCCCACAGGCAACATCTACTGCAACGGCTCGATGGAAGCGAGTGAGATCCGCTGCAGCATCGTCGAACGCAGCGGTTCACCCGCGATGCCTGACACGGGAACCTGCTCCGCATTCTGGGGCCACCATGTCCAACTCGATCGGACGGGACCGGCCCGGGTGGTTTGCGGCGAAGCTCCGCGCAAGTCGAGCTACACAGACGTCGCCCCTTACGGTGTGTCGGCGGCTTTCGCCGAGATCAACTGCCGATCCGAGAAAACGAGTCTGCAATGCACCAACCGCGAGGGCCACGGCTTCCTGCTGTCCCGCAAAGAGCAGCGAGTCTGGTAGTGGGTTGCGACGGGAGGGGCCGTTCGGCACCGGCGCGTCCTGCCTGCGCACTCGCTGCGGCCCGTGCTTGATCGGGAGTGACAAGCGTAACAGCTAGGTATGTCCCTGATCAGCGCCCCCTCAGGAGGCTGGGCCAGTTCCTCGGAGGCGCTAGCTCAAAGCTGGCGGCTTTCGTCGGCCACGGTTGGACAGACGTTGGCGACGCGATGTTCACGAGCAAGTGTCGCGCAGCCGCTCCGCAAGCTCGTGACGATCGGGATGTCGACTAGCTGCCGTCTCGCGCGGCTCGGATTGAATACGTTTAGCGTTACCGGTGGTCTTGACGCGTTTTGCTCGGTTACCGGAGTGCTAACAGTACCGACATCACAATTGAGATGATGGCGCTGAAGGTCCCAATCGTCCGCGTCCACCTATATGTGGCGGTCCCGTTAAGCGGTCGGTGGATCACCGCCGCTTCCGCTTTTAGTCGCACGACCAAGCGTTGGTTGGGACGGTGATCCCCATCACTCGCTACTGCGATGAGCACTTTACCCAGATGTCGAGATACGGGACGTGATTACGGATAGCTTTCGCAGATCCGCCAGCACCTTCTAGACAACCGTGGCTTCAGTTGCTCCCAGCATCGCCGCGCCAGCCGCAATACCTCGATCGTCGGATGGCTTTGAGAATAAACTCCTTGTTTTTGCCTCTTGTAGACCGCCGCATGCCTTTGCTAAACGCGGCGGTGGAGACGTGGCCGAGCGGTCGAAGGCACACCCCTGCTAAGGGTGCATACCGGAAACGGTATCGAGGGTTCGAATCCCTTCGTCTCCGCCACCTACCATTTTCATTGAATGGCCTTGGGGCGCTTGATAGCGTATAAGTCTATGGACTTATGCGCTTATTCTCGTTCGTTGGTTGCGTTCGTTTCACTTCGATTGCGCTCGGTTCTATTCGTTCCGTGGTATGAAAGGTGGTACGTCTGATGGCCTACACCTCTGGCAAACTAACCAAGAATCTTGTCCGCACCCTCGGCCCGGGGCGGCACGGCGACGGCAACGGCCTCTACCTCGTGGTTGACCCATCCGGTGCCCGTCGGTGGATCGTGCGGGTCACAGTGAAGGGTCAGCGCAACCGCCAAGGAAAGCCCAACCGAACGGACTTCGGTCTAGGCGGCGCTGACATCATAACCCTGACAGTCGCCCGAGAACGAGCGCTTGAATACCGGCGCCTCGCCAAGCAGGGACTGAACCCGAAGTACCATCGCGACAAGGAGGTACCATGCTTCGAGGAGGTCGCGCGTCAGGTCCATATCGAGCGTCTGCCGACCTGGAAGAACCCGAAGCACGGTCAGCAGTGGATCAACACGCTCGCAGATTACGCCTTCCCCAAAATCGGCCGCTTGCCTGTGTCTGAGATTGATCAGCCAGAGGTCTTGCAGGTCCTCTCCCCTATCTGGACCGAGAAGCATGAGACCGCTCGTCGTGTCGCACAACGCATGAAGGCGGTTCTGGACGTCGCCCGCTCACGCGGCTTCCGTGAAGGCGAGAACCCCGTGACGGTCGTCATGGACGCTCGTGTCCTGCCGCGCGTGAAGGCCAAGGTGAAGCACCACAACGCCATGCGGTGGCAGGACGTCCCGGCGTTCTACGCCCAGCTTTCTCGGCAAAGCGGCATGGCGGCGAAGGCATTGATGTTTACTTGCCTGACTGGATGCCGGACCAGCGAGGTACTTCAAGCGGTTTGGGAAGAATTCGACTTCGATGAGCTAGTTTGGACTATACCTGAAGCACGTACGAAGACGGGGGCAGAGCATCGTGTTCCGATCACAGATCAAATGTCAGCCCTACTCGAACCGCTGAAGACCCTACGTTCGGAATGTGTCTTCGAGGGACAACGGCGACATAAGCCTTTGTCAAATATGTCGATGCTGATGCTGCTGCGCCGAATGAAGATCGAGGAGATTACTGTCCACGGTTTCAGATCAGCCTTCCGTGACTGGGCTTCTGAGACCGGCGACCTTCCGCGCGAGATTGCGGAAATGAGCTTGGGTCACAAAGTCGGTTCGGAAGTGGAGCGAGCCTACGCCAGGAGTGATTTGCTACACAAGCGGCGCGATTTGATGGGGCGGTGGTCGGATTTCTGTGTGGGGTCGAGGGCTGCGATATGAGATTTGTGAAAGCCCAGACCAGCGGCTGGCAGTTCCTCCTTGAACCGGAAGCACGCTGGCTCGCTGTTGAGTGTCTTCTGATGGCCAATCGCTTCGAGCAGAGCTTTCACCGCTTGTATCGAGGCGCATTGGCGGAGGAGATCGTTACTTGGCATAAGAAGTATCGGCATGGTCTGAATTTTGCGGCTCGCACAGCCTATCAGGGTATGGTCGTATCGCTGGATGATGCCCGTATGGACTACCTGGCGGCACGGCGGGAATGGCCCAAGATCCACAGTAATGAACTGGTACCACTTGGGCGAGCTCTGGACTTCATGGTGACCGGGGCGTCCAAGAAATCTGCGATCCAGAAGGCTATATCCAGCTTTCGATCCAGTAGGGTGGCAATCAACAAGGTTCATGCAAGTGGAGGGCTTGGTCTACCCGATGTGTCGGCATGGCCAGAGGGCTATCGGTTTCTGTCTGTCGATAGTTTTCGGCAGCGTTTCAAACGCTTCGAGTGCGTCCTGCCGTACGCCCATATCTACTACAGGAACAGGGACTACAATGCCTGGTCCGATGCCCTGCCTGAAGAGCAGAACCCCGTGATACTCCCTGAAGATTTCGAGGTGTGGAATGCTCATTTTTGGGGTGAATTGCTGCGAACCAGAAGAGTCAGGATGCGAGCGCCATCCTCGCCAATAGGCATTTATTTTCAATAACTTGAAGTGCGGTTTCCGCTCCCCCATAGAAGCACAGCCAACCGGATGCAACTATCCAGAAATGATCCGAAGCAAGCGGAGTTGGATAGATGTCATTGCATGTATTTGAAGAAAATCGCCTCTACGATGACGCGGATGATGAACTCGATCTGATTGCCCCGAAAGCTAAGAGGGCGCAGTGGCGGCACCGCCGCGTTGGCCCCGCTTTCTTGAAGTTTGGAAGGCGCGTGAAATACCACGGCGCCGACCTCAACAACTGGATCAACGGTAATCGTGTGGCGACGACCAGCGCCGAAACCCAGCAATTTGGCTAATCCAACGCTCTTGCGTTGATGGCTAGCCCACGTGCTGAGAGGCAGGTCCTACCATGACTGATCTTGAAAGCTTCAAAGCTGTTCGCATCCAATGGCATAAGGCGCTTTTTGCAAGCCCCTTGCTGTCGGGGACAGAGAAAGCGCTTGGCGCCTACTTGATCAACGTTCGTCTAAACTGGCGGACCGGTCAGTTGAATCCTGCCGTTGCCACGATCGCTCGGGATATGAGCGTCGAACCTCGAACAGTCCAGCGGGCTATCAACAGCCTAGAGCGCCTTGGTTGGTTTAATACAGATCGTGGAAGCGGCCGAACTCGCTCGACCAGCTACAAAATAACCGCTGAGTCCATCGAGATTGCAGAACAAATCAAGCGAGAGATCAGCGCAAGAAAGGTAAGCGTCCGGCCTGACCGCCCTGCCGCGTGACGTTGCCCCCCTCTGCCTAATCCAGTTTGAGGTAGACTCTGGCCTAACCGAAAGGACCAGAGATGAAGCGCAGCAGGTTCACCGAGGATCAGATCATCGGCATTCTGAAGGAGCACGAGGCGGGGATTTCCGTTGCCGATCTTTGCCGTAAGCACGGCGTCAGCGATGCGACCGTTTACAAGTGGAAAGCCAAGTATGGCGGCATGGATGTCAGCGAGGCGAAGCGTCTGAAGGCGCTTGAGGATGAGAACGGCAGGCTGAAGAAGCTGCTGGCCGACTCCATGCTCGACAATTCGGCCTTGAAGGATCTGCTCGGAAAAAAGTGGTGACGCCCGCCGCGAAGCGGCAAGCGGTCGCGCATCTAGTGGCAAGTCACGAGATGAGCGAACGGCGGGCGTGCCGGGTGATCGGCTGTTGCCGGATGACCATGCGGTATGAGGTGGTCCGCCAAGACGACCCTGTGCTGCGCGAGCGGCTGAAAGAATTGGCAAAGGTCCGGCGCCGGTTCGGGTATCGTCGGTTGCATGTCTTCCTGCGGCGCGAGGGCCACGAGGTCAACCACAAGCGCCTGTTTCGCATCTACCGCGAAGAGCAGTTGCATGTCCGTCGCCGGGGCGGGCGCAAGCGGGCCATGGGCACACGGGCCCGATGGTGCTGCCTTTGCTGCCAAACCAGCGCTGGTCGCTGGACTTCGTGTCAGACCAGCTGACCGATGGCCGCCGGTTCCGGATCATGACCGTGGTCGATGACTGCACGCGGGAATGCTTGGCGCTGATCGCGGACACGTCGCTCTCGGGGGCAAGGGTGGCGCGGGAACTGGCGACGCTGTTCGACACCCGCGGCAAGCCTCAGACGGTGGTCAGTGACAATGGAACCGAGTTCACCTCGAATGCGATCCTCAAATTCGTGGATGACCGCAAGTTTGACTGGCATTACATCGCGCCCGGAAAGCCGACCCAGAATGCCTTCATCGAAAGCTTCAACGGTCGCCTGCGAGACGAACTCTTGAACGAAACGCTGTTCCCGTCCCTGCACCATGCCCGCGCAACGCTGGTCGCCTGGCGCACGGACTACAACACCGAACGCCCCCACTCCCGCCTCAGCTGGCAGACCCCAGCCGAGTTTGCCGAAACCTTCACCCGCAACGGGCCTGACGCTGCGCAATCCGCAAAGCTCCGCGCCAGCCCCCGTTGCCCAACCCGCCCAAATGGGCAAAACTCAGTCCCGGAGTCTCGCTCACGCTGGATAAAAGTTGGGGGCAACGTCACGCGTGGTGAAAGAGGCGGATAGTGTCCACCATTGATAGTGGACACTATGGTGATGGCGTGGCGCGTCGGACGAAGCGACTTTGGACGGATGAGGAGAAGCGTTCGATCTGTTTCCAGACGGCGGCGCCGGGCGTTTCCGTGGCTCAGGTGGCGCGGCGCTACGCGGTGAACGCGAACCTGATCTTCAAGTGGCTGCGCGATCCCCGTTATGCGCCGGACCCCACCTCGGTTGCGCCCCCAGCAGAGGAGGCGCGGTTTCTGCCCGTAGAGATCGTCGCGGAGACCAGGTCTACTCCGGCGGCACCTGCCGCCGAGAACCACATCGAGATCGAGCTGGCGGGCGGTCACCGGATGCGGATCAGCGGCAGCTATGATCCTGAGGCGCTGGCGCGGCTGATCCGGGGACTTTCGGCGTGATCCCGGTTCCGGCCAACACGCGGGTCTGGCTGGCTGCCGGGGTCACCGACATGCGCAAGGGCTTTGCTTCCTTGGCGGCGCAGGCCGAGGCGGTGCTGAAGCAGGATCCTTTCGGCGGGCATCTCTTCGTCTTCCGCGGCCGTCGCGGTGATCTGGTGAAGGTCATCTGGTGGGATGGCCAGGGGGCCTGCATGTTCATGAAGCGGCTGGAGCGGGGCCGGTTCGTCTGGCCCTCGGCCAAGGAGGGGAAGGTGGCGCTGACACCGGCGCAGTTGTCGATGCTCCTGGAAGGGATCGACTGGCGTGCCCCGGAGCGAACGTGGCGGCCCTTGGCAGCGGGATAATCAGGGGGGGGCCACAAGAGAATGATTCCCATAAGGAATCCCGTGGGATAAACTCCTTGCATGCTCGATCAGACCCTGACCCTGCCGGAAGATCCCGAGGAGTTGCGCAGCTTCACCGCGCGGCTTCTGGCCGAGGTGAAGGCGCAGGCGATCCTGATCGAGAAGCTGCGGCACCAACTGGCCGGGCACCGGGCACACCGGTTCGGCGCGTCCTCGGAGACGGCAGAACAGCTTCAGTTGGCTCTTGAGGCCAGCGAGATCGCGGCCGCCGCGATGACGGCGCGGATGCGTCTGCCGGACATCGAGGAGAAGGGCAAACCCAAGCGCCGTCCGATCCCGGATCATATCCCCCGGATGGAGGTGGAACTGATGCCCGGCGCCGATGCCTGTGCCGATTGCGGCGGTCGCCTGCGCCGGATCGGCGAGGACGTCACGGAAGAGCTGGAGTATGTTCCTGGGCGCTTCATCGTGAACCGGATTGTCCGCCCCCGGCTGACCTGCGCTTGCTGCGAACGCTTCGTCCAGGCCCCGCTGCCGTCGCGCCCGATCGAGCGCGGTCGCCCCGGGCCGGGTCTGCTGGCCCATGTGCTGGTCAGCAAGTATGCCGACCATCTCCCCTCTATCGCCAGAGCCAGATCTTCGGCCGCGAAGGGCTCGATCTCGACCGATCGACCCTGGCCGACTGGGTCGGCAAGACCACCACCCTTCTGGAGCCACTGGCCGAGGCCATCGGGCGCCATGTCCTGTCGGCCGAGGCGATCTTCGCCGACGATACGCCGGTGCGGATGCTGGCGCCCGGCACCGGCAAGACCCAGACGGCCCGGCTCTGGACCTATGCCCGCGATGAGCGCCCATGGGATGGCGATGCTCCGCCTGCCGCATGGTATCGCTTCTCGGGCGACCGCAAGGGTCAGCACCCCAAGGATCATCTGGCCCGTTTCCGCGGCTGGATGCATGCCGACGGCTATGCCGGGTTCGAGGATCTCTACCGTTCCGGCGCCATCCGCGAGGTCGCCTGCATGGCCCATGTCAGGCGCAAGTTCGTGGACATCCACCGATCGCAAGGTTCGCCGATCGCTGAGGAGGCCATCGGCCGCATCGCCCGGCTCTATGCCGTCGAGAAGGAAGCCCGAGGTTCGCCACCGGACCGCCGCGCCGAACTCCGTAAGGCACATGCCGCCCCGGTCTTCGATGACCTGGAAGTCTGGCTGGCCATGCAACTCACCACGATCTCGGGGAAATCCCCGCTAGCGGCCGCCATCCGATACGCCCTCACCAGGATGGAACGCCTGCGCCCCTACCTCGACAACGGCATCCTCGAGCTCGACAACAACGCCGCCGAACGCGGCATGCGCGCCATCGCCCTCGGGCGGAAAAACTACCTATTCGTCGGTTCCGAGGCAGGTGGAAAGGCCGCCGCCATCGCCTACACCCTGATCGAAACAGCCAAGCTCAACGCCATCGATCCCCATGCCTGGCTCGCCGACACCCTGGCCCGTATCCCTGATTACAAGATCACAAAGGTCGATGACCTGCTGCCTTGGAAATGGCGCGGGTAGCGGTCAGGCCGGACGCTTACCAAGAAAGGATGACGGTTACGTCACCCTTTCCATAGTGAAACCCTGGCAGGACCGCCGCAATGAGGTGACATCGCTGTCTCAGAAAAGGCGACAGGAATGTCACTCTAAGAGTATAAGTAAAAATACAACGAAGAGTACGCAGCTGGAGCAGCTAGCGCCAAGCCGTGGGGCTCTGGTCTTCGTTCCTGGTGGGGGCAGCGTGTTCGAACGCGAGTGGGATGATCGGCTTATTCGGTCAGGTCGCCTCGAACTCCGGCGCCTTCTCAACGAGGTCAAGCACGAAGGAAAGCGGGGCTATTGGCTCCCTGCCACTTGGCCGTCTCATCTGGGGAGCGCAGAGCTTCGCCTCCAAATCCTGCATCTAGAAGAGTTGGCTGCGCTGCCCAGAGCGGAAGGGATGGGCTGAGATGGCTGGAGCGGAGAAAGGAGCAAGGCGACCCATGTCATACGCTGACGCTTCTGACACGGGGCCTTGCGAGGGGGGGCAAGCCTCCCCTTCGAACCCCACCGGCGCGGTCCAAGGCCGCGCAAAGGAGCCGCGCACGGAAACCTTCGTTTTCCGATGCTCGACGCAAGAGAAGGCCGCGCTTCGGGCTAAAGCCGAAGCGGCGGGTCTGCCAGCCGCCGAGCTTCTGCGGGAGGCCCTGTGGGCCACGCAGTCTCGGCGGCGCAAACCCGCGCCCCGCGTTGACCCTTCTCTCGTTCTGGCCGTGGCGCGCTACGGCGGCAATCTCAACCAGATCGCGCGTTGGTTGAACACGGCGACCCGCGCGGGCCGGTTCAGCGAGGTCGAAGCGCTGCGCGTGGCGGCGGCGCTGGTGGGCATCGAGCGGCGGTTGGAGGAAATCCTAGCACAGCATCGGAGGCCGCCCGGATGCTGATCAAATTCTTCCCCAACGGCAAAGGCGGCGGTGCGGGGCCGGTCGAATACCTGACCGCCCGCACCGTGCTCGCCTATTACGATAATCGCGACCTGATCCGAGATGCAGCTGGCCAGCCCATGACCGTGATCCGCGAACCGCTGCCGGAGGTTATGCGCGGCGATCCTCAGGGCATGATCGACCTGATCGATGCCTGCCCGCATAAGTGGACCTATCGCGCCGGTGTCGTCAGCTTCGCCTACCAGGATGCCCCCTCCAAAGACCAGCAGCAGGAGGTCATCGACCGCTTCGAAGAGATCGCCTTCGCCGGGCTCGATGCTGACCGCTACGCCTGCCTGTGGGTGCGCCACACCCATGAGGACCGCGTAGAGCTGCACTTCTGCACACCCCGGATGGAGCTTTATAGCGGACGCAGCCTCAACATCGCTCCGCCCGGCTACGAACGCGCCTTCGACAGCCTGCGCGACTTGATGAACGGAACCCATGGATGGGCCGATCCTCTGGATGCAGCACGCAGGCTCGACTTCAAAGAAGTCAGGGAGTCAGCGGAGCGGAAGCAAGCCCGGGCAGAAATCCATGATTGGTTACGTGATCATATCTCGGTCGGGCTCATCACGGATCGTGCGACCTTGATCAGCGCGTTTCAGGACGCGGGGTACGAGATCAATCGGCAGCGAGGCGACTCTGTCTCGGTCGTCGATCCAATCTCAAAAGAAAAATTCAGACTAAAAGGGACGTGTTTTCATGAAAACTGGAGAGCCGAAACAACGGCTGAGCGAGAAACTGAACGCGGACATGGAGCGGATCAGGGCAGAGAACGCCGCCTCGATCGACACACAGTTGCAGAGCTTCAGGACCGATTTGAAGGGCATTGCCGAAAACGCGCTGGCTACAATCAAGACCGATACGGAAGGCTACCTGCTGCGCGTGAGGAAACACCTCATGAGACAGAGCGCGAACGCAGCACGGCCAGAGTGGAAAGCCCTGATGTGGCCGACACTGGTAGCTTGCTGCCTGATGATCAGCACTGGGATTTCGACATGGTCGGTCATGACCTGGCTGATGCCGAACCTGAACACGATGGGGCTGCGAGTGATCGACCGTCCCGAGGCGACATACCTGATCCCACGCGATGGCCGGGCGACACTGGACCGCTGCCAATTGGCGGGGGAGCCGGTGGACTGTCTCGTTCTGCCAAAGGAGTGAGCGATGCATGGTCTGACAGCGTTAGAGCGCGAATTACTAAGCTGCGTCGAGCGGTTGACGGAAGCCTCGAAGGAATCCGCGCGGGAATTGACCAGCTCCGGCGAGGAGACGCGCACGGAACTGGCTGGGTTACGCAGCTCCGTGATCGCGTTGCTCAGATCACAGCTCTCCTTGGCCGCAGCGTTGAGCGCCTGGATGCCGGATTCCGCGCAACTCAACGACAGCATGGAACAGGCGCAGAGGGCGAAGAAGCACCTCGAGACGCGCTGAGCGAAGACAGGGAGGATACCCATGCGCTCCGACACTAAACCGCGCTTCCCGGTGAACCCATGGTTGGCATGGCGTCCAGGCAGTGATCGCGCGTTCGACGCCTTGGAACGTATCGGGGTGCTAATCCGCAGCGGGGCGATCTGGGACGACAGCTACGCGTTTGAGCTAGGCGCGCAGGCCCGCCGCTACGCAAACCAATGCCCGAAGGGCTTTCGCCAAGGGCTGGAAATCGTGCTCAGCGAACACGGCAATCTCGCCGCGATCCAAGGTTGGCTGAGCGCGGCGCCGAGCCGCGACTTCACGCACATCGACCAATCACCTCGAAGCGCCGACTGACCGGAGGATACTGAAATGAAATTGCTTACCACGCTTATTCTGATCGCCTTAGCTGGTCCCCTCTGCGCAGACACGGCCACGCCTTCAGTTTCTGTCAGCCCGACACAAGTAGATCGCTACGGCTGCGCGGTTCGACAGCGCCCGGACGAACTGACCTACAGCGGATTCCGTGATGCATGGCGTAATACCGCCGCGAACGACCTCTATAGCCTGCGACGACACCAGGCTGCGCTAGACGCGGGGTCATGTGCCTGCGATGCACTCTGGCCTGACTGGTCCGGCATAGAAGAGGAGTTCGAGGCGCTCGGTTTTACTGATCCGCAGGCGACGGACAGCGCTCATGTCACCTGGGCAACCGCAGAATACTTCCCTGTCATTTCGGCTCTCCGCGCGGCGCTGCGCGAGCAATGTCAGGAGAGAGGGTGATGGGGATCGTCACTTTCATCGTAGATGCTGCGGACAAGGGCCTCGATAGCGTCGCAACGTCGCAGTTCGCCGCCGTGGCTGAAATTTCCGGCACGATCATCATGGGAGCCGCGACCGTTGCGATCATCGCTCTCTTCATTAACATGGCATGGCAAATCCGGCCCATGGATGGCCGAGAGATGCTGGTACTTCTCTTCAAGATCAGCCTAATCAAGGCGTTCGCGTTGAACTGGGCGAACTTCAACTTCGTCAGTGGGCACCTGATTGACGGATTGGACGAACTTGCCGGTAAACTGGTGGGCTCAGCCACTGGCGAGGATGCTGTAGGGTCGGCCTACTTTGCAGCGCGCTTCGATCTTCAGATGGACCGGCTGGCAGAATATGGAAACGAAGCCGCCTCCCATATGTCTCGGGTCAGCAAAGCGCTGATGGGCGTGTTCTTCATGGCACTGATCGCTCTAGTGGGCGGATTGGCCGGCGCGGTTTTGGTGCTCGCAAAGATGATGATCACGCTGCTCATCGGCCTGGGCCCGGTCATGATCCTCTGCTCGATGTTTGAAGTGACCAAGGACTACTTCCACCGCTGGATTTCGTCCCTAGCGAGCTTCGCCCTTTACCCGGTGGTGATCGCAGGGGTCTTCTCAATGGTCTTCGGCCTAGTGACACTCCTGATCAGCGACCTTGGAGCCGCAGATAATGCAGACAAGGCCGGAAAGATGGTACCCTTCCTTGGAGTGGTCATCCTGTCACTGGTAATGGTTGTGGCAATTCCGTTTATCGTTCCAATGATCTCGGGCAATCTTCAGTCCGGCTGGGCTGCCTCAATCGTGGCTTACGGAAGCCAGCGGACGCTACGTCCACGTTCGGCGCAACGGCAGCTCCATCCCCACTCAACAACCAAGACCAATGATAACGCCAAGCAGTCCGCTACTTCCCAGGCTACAACCAGTCAATCTTCGACAAGCACTGGCGCAAAGCTCCAGCGTCGGATTGAGCGCGCGGATCGATTGAGTGCTGCGGTCAAATAGAATCTTGGAATAGCCTGACCCGGCAGCCTCCGAGCTGTCCAGCGTTAGCCCGAGAGCTGCGATTTGGCGCGCAGCCACTGCCTATCTGCAACCGTGAAGGCGCAAGGAGCTCAGTGTGCGAGCATTTTGGATGACAGAAAGCCGAACGACGTTTGAAGCAATCGCCCCCGTGGAAATGGCGGCGATCAAACAGGATCACAAAAATAAGAATTTACCTCTTGCAGGCCCCCGCAAGGAATGGCAGCTTCCACCCCGAGCCTGTGGGCAGATTTTACCGTTGTGCTTCGCGACGGATGAAACCACCGTCAGGTGGATATGCCCTATCGGGTTTCCTTCAGCATATCTTATGTGACCCTTCGGTTGCCTAGGAGTGCCCATGGGCTCACCAAAATAGATACTTGGCGGATCGTATGAGTTCCTTATCCAGACTAAAGTCGTGCAAAAGTCTCTCTAACCTTGCCCACCTTGTCGGATATGAGCCTAAGAAGCTATCATACATTCTCTATAAGATTCCGGATGAAGCAAAGTATACGGAATTTGAAATTCCGAAGGCGACCAAGGGCGTCCGAAAAATATCAGCCCCAATTCCAGAGCTTAAACTTGCTCAAAGCCGACTGGCGAAGGTTCTGCAAAATTGCTTGACCGAGATTGAGAAAGAGCAAGCCAACGGAGAGAACTGCATTTTATCTCACGGCTTCAAACCTCATTTGTCCATTTCGACGAACGGCGCCCAGCATGTTGATAGAAAATGGGTACTGAACTTCGATCTGAAGGATTTTTTTCCCTCAATCAACTTCGGGAGAGTTCGTGGTTTCTTCATGAAGAACAAGCACTTCATGCTCGAAGAGAAAGTAGCTACGATAATTGCACAACTGGCGTGCCATAACGGCTCCTTGCCCCAAGGAGCGCCTACATCCCCCGTTATATCCAATCTCGTCGCAAACCATCTTGACATTAGACTTTCAAGGATTTCCGGGAAAAACAGGTGCACCTACACCAGATATGCGGATGACATAACTTTCTCGACTAACAAGAGTGAGTTCCCGGAAGGAATAGCGGCGAACCGTGATGACGAAAACTCGGCTGGAGACTGGAAGCTATCCAAAAGGATCCGCACTGAAGTTAAGCGATCTGGCTTCGAAATAAATCCTGATAAAACTCGCATGCAGTATAGAAGGTCTAGGCAGGATGTTACTGGCCTCGTTGTAAATAAGAAGGTCAATGTCAAGCGTGAACTCTATAAACAGGTCCGAGCTCAAGTTCAGAACTTCATAAAAAACGACACCTGTTCCAAGAAGGTTAAAATTGGAGGTGTCGAAAGTGAAGTTGAAGTAACTGAAGCCGCCCTCCAAGGGTTTCTAAGTCACATCTTCTGGGTGAAGGGCGCTGAGTTTGAATATAAAAGGCTCAACAAGGCCACAGGGCCAGCGGAGCCAGGCTTCTACAAAGAGTACCGGCGCTTCTTGGATTACAAGACTTTTGTGGCGTCTCAGCAGCCTGTAGTTCTCTGCGAGGGCGTAACAGACAATATTTATTTGCAATGCGCTATCAAGCGCAGCAAGACCGCGCGCCCTAAACTGCAAGACAGCGGTTCTTCGAATGGTCTAGCAGTTAAGTTGTTCCAGTATCCAAAAATTGGAAGCAAATTAAGAGTCCCAAGCTCAGTACAACACTTAAACGGCGGCACCGGTGACCTCAAAGAGCTGATTCACAAGTACAAGGTTCGCACAGCTGACTTGGGAAAAAGGGGGTTCATTTCTCCTGTTATCCTCTTAGTTGATAATGATCAGGGGTCGCGAGATGGCCTTTGGGGGGCGATTAAGACAACATCAGGTTCGAAGAAGAATGTTGATGGGAAAAAGAAATTCTATCACGTCACCAAGAATCTCTATGTGATTCCGACCCCGAAGCTCGCCGGTGGAAAAGACAGCATGATCGAAGACTTCCTTCCACCCGCCGTGGTATCTCAAGTCCTCGGCGGAAAAACCTTCAACCCTGACGAGAAGACTTTCGATAAGAAAAAACACTATGGAAAGAGAATTCTAGCTGAGAAAGTGTCTAAAGACCAAGCAACGATCAATTTTGACGCCTTCTCCCCGATCCTAGACATCATGGAGGAGATCTTAGACCACTTCTCAGCACTCCCCAAAAAACAGGGCAGAGTAGTCTTTTAAAAGCACCTATATAATACAACTAGGCACTTGTTTGGTCGTCCTGAAAAAGACCAACGCTGTCTTTTTTTGTGCCTCGATCTTTTTCGTTTTTTTCTACCCGAGGATAGTGCAAACGTGCTATCAATTCGGGTCAAAATTTAAGGATTGTTGAGGGTCTTCTGGCGGAAGATCGAGATCTTCTGTTCTGAAGGAATCTAAACCAGCATACCTAGCGTAGTTATGTACATCTGCGTCATCTGAGTAGACCGCACGAGCGCCTTCTGATTTCGCGATAGCAACTATCTGGCGATCAAACTTAATTTTCGTTTTTGTTGCATCTGGGTTTGCAGCGTCCACCCTGTGTCCACCGCGTTTGATCGCATCACTCATGGCAAGAGCGGCCTCAATCGCCGCCTTCTGATCGAATGGTGCTATCCTGAACGCAGCTTGTTCATTAAGGGCCTCAAGGTAGGGTTGCAGCGCAGCGCCAGAGTGAACCAAAACCTCGCTCAGCACAGGAGTTGGGATTATTATTTTCTCCTTATCCGCGGAAAGATTCGAGATTAGATACTCAATTCTCTCTCCGGCGTGATCTACGGGCGCACCAGTATTATTATCAATCGGAGCCTTAGCGTTGGGGTCGAGAACTAAGAGCAGGATAGAACTGTCGAAAACAACCATCAGTGCAGTCCATTGCCTTTCTCTCTAAGAGCCTTGAGCACCCCAATAGGATCGTCCATACTTTTCCATTCGCTACCGGTAACTTCACGCAAATGACTGATTGCGTCTTTTAGGTCTTCTTGAGCGAGAACGCTAAAGCTGTCGACTCGAAATTTTTTGAGGAGCCAATTTCCATATTGATCACGCAGCCACCGTCCTGTGCCAAAAATACGCACGGGCTCATACATATATTTGGCAAGACGGCGAGCAGTATCGCGATTGGTGTCAATTCCGGTGTACCTTATCTCACCACTTTGCAGTTGTAGGTGCACTGTCTGATCGGCGCCGCTAACGCTAATTAGGATACCGTCAAGCGAACCTTCTTGATTGAATGGGCCATAGGTCGCGGGCTTAGGACGGCTCGCGCCAGGGAAGACAATTATTTCAGCCCCCTGATCATCATCTTCGTAAACAAAGCCCGTGGCGTTATCTTCCGAAAGCAAACGGTCGATTTCCGCCTTTGCTCGTGTCGCCTCGGTGCTACCCTCGCCACGCTTAACCTGGGCAAGGTGGGCCTCTACCTTGGGCACCTCTTCATAGTCGACTCTCGTGACCAGCTGTGTGCTGCCAGGCTTCAGTGTCTCGAAGTGAACCGCTGTTGTATGACCCAGCACAGCGGCCAAGTTTTGCATGTACTGAGCTAGCCGAGCCATCGGGATGGTCTCGGGCGTATAGGCATTGATGTACAGCGTGTAGCTTTTGCTCATAGTCTCACTCGCCGCGCCTACTTGGTTGGTTCGCACTTCTGACCTTATCATCGAGTGTAGCTCGAACACAATAAAATCCAATGAAGCCATAGATTTACGAAAGGGTGATAGAATTCAGAATCTTAGCGCACGTGATCGCGATCAAAGTCCGTTGCCGCCGTAGCCAGCTACATCTAGCTTTGGTGCCAATAGGAGGACAGCTGATGACGATCCGCGCTCACCCTGACAGCCACGAGCTGCATGATTGGCCGATGTATGGTCCTAAAAATCCTGAAATTGCCAATCTTGTCGAGGAGCTTGCGTATGAGCATGGTCTCCGAGTTTGGGAGATCGAGCATATCATCTTGCGCGCACTGCAAGATCGCTTGGTGACCGAAGGGGAGGCACGTCGACACAACTCCAATTGTTGAAGCCTTGCTATCTTTGCATGTGGTATAAAAGGTGGTCTTCCAGAATTTTTAGACACAAAACTTTATATAAAACAATATGTTAGAGAATATTTTCGGCCCCCTTCGTCTCCGCCACTTGACCTCGCGAAAGCGTTCTCCAGATCCGGCTGTGGCCGGATTTTTCCGTTGTTTCCGAGGGTATGCGGGAGGGGCTGAGCACTGGCCTACGATGCAACCAGGCCTGAAAGCGGTCTCTCCGGGCCGGTATTCTCTGGACCTGATGACTGCGCCGTTAAGGCGGATTTCTTGCAAGTAACTGAACGTGCAGAACTTTTTGAGAGCGTCTGCTAAGCAGTTGGACGTGGGTGGCGTTCAGCGAGATAGAACAGAAATCCAACTTGCTACCGCCTTTGAGCGAGCCTCAGGGCTATGGTCAATCCTGGTGTACGGCTCAGGCAGCGGCTTGAGCCTCGGCGTCTTGAACGAACTCGCCATCGCGGAACCTGACGCCCTCGACGAGCTGACCGAGGCGGTTGTCGCCGTCGAGGCGGCGCCAATGTCGTTCAGCCGACTTGCCGAGCTTGAAGACCATGGCGAACGTGGTCTCGCGGGAGAGGCAGCCCTTGGTCTTTTCGGTTCGCAGCCGCCCGGTGGCAAAGGTGCTCTCGACCGGGCTCGAGCTGCGCACGTGCTTCCAGTGTTCGGCCGGGAAATCGTAGAAGGCGAGCGACGCCGTCCGAGCCTTGGTGAGGCAGGTCACCGCCTTGTCGTACTTCGGGCCGTACTTGGCGGCGAAGCGGTGACAGGCCGCCTCGGCATCGGCGCGGCCCTCGGCCTGGTAGATCGCGTGCAGGTCCTTCTTCGCCTCGCCGTGCATCGACTTGGGCAGAGCGTTGAGGAAGTTGGCGGTCTTATGTACCCAGCAGTGCTGCTCCCGCCTTGAGCGGCCCTCGCCGCCACGCGCCGGAAGCCATAGGCCCAACGCCCTGTTGACAGCCGCTTCCGCCATTCCCTGAAACTAGCCCACCATACCAGGCTGGGGCCGGTTCTCCCGCCGGCGCACAAGGCCGAAGCGATGCGCCACACGCTGCGTCTGCCCTTCGCCTCGGAACTCCTGCAGAGGCTTACCTCATTGACGAAGGTGGCAATGGTGCGTCGCACCTCATCAAGTCCATCCTACCGATGCTCCAGCAGTGCTTTGGCGAAAGCGAGCCCGGCAACGCCTAAGTACAGGGCGTGGCTTCTGCGACCATTCGTGAAAGAGCGGCGTCATCTTTGAAGCCATGAAGGTCGTCGAAAGCGCCGGGGTCGCCCATCCGCCTGCAGTTCGACGAAACGAAGCTGCTGTCCGGCCGCGATCCGGCGATCGCTCTAGGCCATTAACAGAGCGACTGAGTGCGCCTGTGGACTGCACCATCAACCGCCACGTCCGTGCCGGACGCGCTGCTCCCTTGCGGTTTGCCAGCGGTATCCTGGCTTCGCGCCTCCCCTAGTTCGTCCAGCGGCAGGAGTGTCACATTGACAGCACTCGCAAGCCCTTAGAGCCCGTTGCTGGTCGCGCAACACGTCTGCACGAGATCGGGGCTGCCCCAGACAAAAGCGGCCACGCGCAGGATGATCGACTTCCGCTAACTATTGGATCCAGAAGTCACAGGCCATTCGGTGACGGAGGTGAAAGAGCACCTTAACCTTAGCCAGCGTAAGAGGGTCCGCACAATGTCCCTACGGCTGTGGCCTAGCCGACCACGAGTCAGCCTTTTAGAACAACCCAATCCCGTGAGCGGCAGCGGCTGCATAGCCGAAAATGCCCTCAATAAACCCACCGCCTCTGCAGCCGCCTCACCATCCGGGACAGCAGGAAACGCGAGACGCGGCCTGCCGGGTTGCGCGGCGTGAACCAGCGGGCGAGTTTGGGGCCGATCCACCAGTAGAAGGCGATGAAGGCGCGCCCTGACCTGTAGTTGCGCAGCGTGTTGTCGCGAAAGGCGCGCAGGTAGCAGACGTCGGGGTGCATCGGGTCGCCGTAAGTGGCGGTGGCGACGAAGCACGAGCCGCCGCTGTCGGGGGTGGAGGCGGGGTCGTCCTCGGGCGGGACGCGGTCGGGGTCGGCGGGAGCCTCGCCGTCCATGACGTCGCGGGTGAAGTCCTCGACGCTCATGTGGCCGAGACCCTTGAACAGCGTCGTGGTGCCGTCGCTGTAGGTGACCTTCATGTCCATGCGGTCGCTGCCGTCGGAGGCGGGTTCGGGCTCGCAGGCGTATTCGGACCCGGCCGAGAAGGCGCGCGCACCGGTGGTCATGTTGAACTCGTAGAAATCCACGCCGACCTGGAAATCGGTGATGGTGGTCACCGAATTGCTGACGATGACAAAGGTGTCGCTGCCGGCGCCGCCGGTCATGATCACCTCGCCGCCATCGGCGCCGATCAGCGTGTCGTTGCCATTGCCGCCGATCAGGATGTCGACGTCGCCCTCGTCGGCGCGGCCGTATTCGTCGCCCGCCTGCAGCCGGTCATCGCCGTCGCCGCCGATCAGCGTGTCACTGCCCTTGCCGCCGATCAGAACGTCGTTGCCCGCGCCGCCGTCGAGCTTGTCGTGGCCCTCCCCGCCAAGCAGCCGGTCCGCGCCCTCCCCGCCTTCCAGCAGGTCATTCCGGCGCCGCCGTTCAGGATGTCATTGCCCGGCCCGCCCTTGATGGTGTCGTTGCCGGCGCCGCCGAGCAGCGTGTCATTGCCGCGCCCGCCCGAGATCAAATCGTCGCCGAAGCCGCCCTCGATCCGGTCATCGCCGCCGTTGCCGTAAAGCGTGTCATTGCCGGCGCCGCCATAGATCGTGTCGTTGCCGCTGCCGCCATAGATGATGTCATCGCCCTCGCCGCCGTCGATCCAGTCGTCGTCGAGCCCGCCGGCGATGCTGTCATCGCCCTTGCCGCCATGGATCACGTCGGTCGATTTGCCGCCATCGATCCAGTCGCCGCCATCGCCGCCATAGATGGTGTCGGCACCCATTCCGCCGTCGATATGCACGCCGTCGTCATTGTCGGCGTGGATTTCCTCGGCGTCGCGGCCGCCGCGCTGGTGGTGAAACTCGCTCTCGTCGCGGTCCAGATCGAAGGCGGGGAAGGTGTCGACATAATCCTCGTATGCGATGTCGGCGCTGGCCGGGACGCCGTGCGCCCAGTCCTTCGGCCATTCGATGAAATGCGGTTCCTGATTGCCCCGGATCGCCTCTTCGGGCGGCACCTCGCGCGCGCCTTCCAACGCATAGAGGATGTTCCCGTTGATCAAGATCCAAGGCTGCTCGTTATGTTCGACAATGCGGACATGCGAGGGCAGGTTGGCGAAGTCGATCTCTTTGCCGTCCACCGCAATCTTGTCGCGCGAGGCGTCGAAATCATCGAGCCGGCCGACGATCTTCTTCGTCGAGCCTTCGGTGATGAAGTTGAAGGTGTCGCTGCCCTCGCCGCCAAAGACGTGCGAGCCATGCGGCGCGATCTTGTCGCCGCTGTTGATGTGGATGACATCGTCGCCGTCGAGCGCAAAAATATGGGCCTGCGCGGCGCCGATCGGCGCGGAATAGATGATATCATCGCCATGGGTGCCGACCACCATGCCGCCATCGCTGGAATGGCTGGGCGCGTGGATGGTGCCGCCCGCGGTGCCGGCGTCGTGAAGGAGATGATCCGGAAGCTCGGACCCCTCATGGGCGGAACGGGGAGAAAGATGGCCTGCGGTCTGCATGTCGCTTCGCCTCGCGCTTGTGATGGGGGACACACGCTAAAGCTGCAACTCGCTACACCATAGATTGATGGAACAACCATGGTGAGAACTCAAGGCGCAAATACGACTTCTGAGTGTTTCTTATGTTTCCGGCGTATAATTATGATTTTATTTATTTTATCTATATACAGGCGGAGGATAAGATGATCTTGGGGTGATTCTTCGTCAGGTTGTCCCTCTGTTCTGCTCTGTCCGGTTCAGTCCGTTTTCGGGTGAACGGACGGTGCGAGCGAGACCTGATCGCGGTCAATAAGCCGACGAAACCGCCCGGTCTCCGGTTGACGCTACGGCGCCGCAACAACAGCTTGGCCGGCCCCCGCGAATCTGCATGATGTGATCCAGCGCTACCCTGCCCAAGCGGTCTTGGCTTCGCCTGCCCGGTCGGTCACGGCGGATCGGAAAAGAAAGCCTGTTCATGCCAGACGCAGATCATCCCGAATTTCCGGCTTTCCACGTTATACACGATGCCTCGCGGCGGGACCGCCTGCCCGATCTGGCGACGCGCAAGGACCGGCTGGCCACGCTGCGCCGCATGGTGGTCGAGAACCGCGACGACATCGCACGCACCATAGACGCGGATTTCGGCGGCCGCCCCCGGCACGAGACCGAACTGCTCGAGATCGTGCCGCTGCTGAACGCCCTTAGGCACAGCGCGCGCCATCTGAAACGCTGGATGCGCGATCAGCGCCGCCATGTTGCCTGGCCCTTTCAACCCGGCGCGGCCTGGGTGCGGCACGAGCCGTTGGGGGTGGTCGGGATCATCTCGCCCTGGAACTATCCGCTGTTCCTCGCCCTCGGCCCGCTGGTCGATGTCCTCGCCGCCGGCAACCGCGCGATGATCAAGCCGTCGGAACTGACGCCGGGCTTCTCGGATCTGCTGCAGCGGCTGATCGCTAGGTATTTCGCCGCCGATCTGGTCACCGTCGAGACCGGCGGCGTCGAGGTCGCGCAGGCCTTCTCAGCCCTGCCCTTCGACCATCTGATCTTCACCGGCTCGACCGAGGTCGGCCGCAAGGTGATGCAGGCCGCGGCGGCGAACCTGACGCCGGTGACGCTGGAACTGGGTGGCAAATCGCCTGCCGTGGTGGCGCCCGATTACCCGCTGGACAAGGCCGCGCGGTCCATCGTGCTGGGAAAATTCACCAATGCCGGCCAGACCTGCATCGCGCCCGATTACGTGCTGGTGCCCGAGGGTCAGGCCGAGGCGCTGGCCCACGCATTGATCGCCCGGATCGAGGCCGCCTATCCCGCCGGCGCGCGCAAGGATTACGCCAACATCGTCACCGCCCGCCACCGTTCGCGACTCGTCGCGGCGCTGGACGAGGCGCAGGCGGCCGGCGCGACCCTCCTGCGCCCCGCAGGCGATTATGGTGACAGGCTGCCGCCCACGCTGGTCATCGGCGCGCCCGAGGACAGCCTGCTGCTGAGCGAGGAAATCTTCGGCCCCATCCTGCCGCTTGTGTCCTACAGATCGCTGGATGAGGCGCTCGCTTTCATCAACAGTCGCTCGCGGCCGCTGGCGCTTTATGCCTTCACCAATGACCGGCAGGCGCGCGCGACGATTCTGGATGGCGCGATCTCGGGCGGGGTGACGCTGAACGGCACCCTGCTGCATGTCGCGCAGGACGACCTGCCCTTTGGCGGGGTCGGCGACAGCGGCATCGGCGCCTATCACGGCCGCGCCGGGTTCCGCCGCATGAGCCATGCCCGCGCCGTCTACAAGCCCGGCCTCTTCAACGCCTTCGAGGCGCTCGGCCCGCCCTTCGGCAAGCTCGCCGATCTGACCATCCGCATTCTGGGCCGCTGAACAAGGGAGCCGACATGACCGAAATCGCCAGCCGCACGGCCCTGATCACCGGAGGGGCCTCTGGCATCGGGCTGCTGATGGGCGAAAGCCTGCTGCAAAAGGGCCTTGCCCGCCTGATCGTCTGCGACCTGAGCGAGGCCAATATCGCGGCCGCTGCCCCACGCCTGGGTCCGAAGGCAGAGTTTCACCGCATCGACGTGACCGACACCCCTGCCCTGCTGGACCTGACGGCGCGGATCGATCAGACCGGGCGGCCCGTCGATCTGCTGATCAACAATGCGGGCATCGTCGTCGGCCGCCCCTTCGCCCAGCACAGCGCCGCTGACATCGAGCGCACCATGGCCGTCAACGCCACCGCCCTGATGCAGCTGACCCGCGCCCTGCTGCCCGGCATGATCGCGCGCGGCGAGGGCCATGTCGTCAACATCGCCTCGGCCGCCGGGATGGTGTCGAATCCCGGCATGTCGGTCTATTGCGCCAGCAAATGGGCCGTGATCGGCTGGTCGGATTCGCTGCGTCTGGAGATGGAGGCCGCGGCAACCGGCGTGCGCGTCACCACCGTCATCCCCTATTACATCGACACCGGCATGTTCGACGGCGTCAGATCGCCCATCATCCCGATCCTGAAGCCGGAACCCGCAGTCGCCCGCATCATCCGCGCCATCGAGCGCGACCGCGTCTTCCTGCGCATGCCCGGCATCGTCAACATCCTGCCGCTGGTGCGCGGCCTCTTGCCCAGGCGCGCCTTTGACGTGGTGGTGGGGCGGTGGTTCGGGATCTATGACAGCATGAGCGGGTTCACGGGGCGCAAGGAATAAGGCGGAGGCTGCCTAACCGCCGATCCAGCTTTCCACGATCCAAGCCCGCAGCGCCTCATCATCCAGCGAGGCAATGAACCGCGCATCGGCGGGATCCTCGAGGTGATAGAAAAACACCACCCGGCTGTTCTGGTCGTATTCCGCCCGGACATACTCCCCATCCTCTGACCCGGCGCCGCCGATGGTGGGCGAAAATCCCATCCCGCGCAGCGTCGTGACCAGCCTCTCCAACTGCGCCTCATAGGCAGGCGAAAATCGCTCCCAGATCTCGCGCGGCTCGGGGCCGGATAGTCCCCAGGCAAAGGGCTCGTCGTCCCGGGGGCGAGGGAAGGTGATGTTGTGGGGGTCCGTCATGGGACGGGCTTACATGGGGCACGGGGGGCGGTCAATTTCGGAGCTGTCGGGGTGGTGGGTCTTGCGACTGACGCTGGTGGCGGCCATCGGTCGGCGCAGCGCCGCAGTCCTCTCTTCGCCATGTCGGCCGCAGCACCGGCTCGGCTCGACAAACAATCGATACCATCCGATTATTTACCACCTTCTGTCGGTCATGCTTGCTGTTATATCCCCGGTTGAATATCGGTTTCCAAACGCGTGTGCCTTCAAGGGAGTATCCGGTGCGCCAGTCTTCGTTTGAAGCGTTTCTCAGGCAGACGCAGGCTGAATGCCGACGGATGAGGAAAGAGGAAGGGCGGGTGTCACCTTACTTTCTGCTCGACGACAAGCTTTCGGCCTATCGCTTCTGCGACTTTCACGGCTTTCCGCGTCCGCGCACCGATATGTTCGCGGTTCCTCTGGCCGGACTGGTCCCGCAGCCGCCTTGCGTGATCAAGCCCCTCGGCTCCGTGTCATCGCGTGGGGTCTTCCTGCTGTTTTCCGACACGCGGGTTCTCGAACTGTCGACCGGCAAGACCTACGCCTGCTGGAATGAGGCGCGACTACGTGCGCGATCGCTGATCGACGAAAAGGTCATTCCGCAGGACGCCTGGGTGCAAGAGGAACTTTTGCTGCAAGCCGACGGCACGATGGCCAAGGACGTCAAGTTCTATGCCTTTTATGGCCGCACGCCGCTTGTTCTGGAAACGCAGCGCCAGCCCGATATCCGGCGCTGCTGGTATGATCAGCAGCTTCAACCGACGACGACCGGAAAATATTCGCGGCGGCTTTTTGGGGGCACGGGCATTCCGCCAGAGGCGCAAAGGCTGGCTGCCGAGATCAGCCTGCGCATCCCGCTGCCCTTCGCGCGCATCGACCTGCTGATCTCGCGATCCGGCATCCATCTTGGCGAGATCACGCCGGAGCCCGGACGCTTCAATGCCTTCAACGACAGGACCGACATGTTGCTCGGCGCAGAGATGATTGCCGCAACCGCCCGTCTTGCCTGCGACATTTCATCCGGCAAGAGCTTTCCCAACTTCGAGATGTTCGCAAGTTCCCGCCGCATCGCGATGCAGCCTCAGCTTGCTGAAACCCCGACACCGGGTCTTCTCATGCCACCTCCTCCTCTGTCCCGGACTATAGAATGCAGCCCCACCAGATGACGCTCGACCCTGCCCGACCCTGGTCGGCCTTCGCCCCCGACGCCTTTCTGAAGGGTGGAAAACTGCACGGGCATTTGCTGAAACTTGCCGCGTTGAGCCGTGGCTGCACGGTCGATGCGATCGGCGACAATCTTTTCCTCGTCTCTGCCCCGGACGGCAAGACGACTTGCTATTCGGGCCGGGCGACGCCTGTCATGGGGATCGTCGCGCATCGGCTGGCGGGGAACAAGATCGCCTCTGCGGCGCTGATGCAGAAGCAGGGCGTTCAGACACCGAACGGCAAGGTCTTCGGTCCCCGGCAGCTGAACGCGGCGGTCGCGCATTTCAAAAGCCTCAGCTTTCCGGCGGTGGTCAAGCCCATCGAAGGCTCCGGCGGCGCGGGCGTGACGGTGAATATCCTCGACGAAGCGCATTTCCGTGCCGCGTGGGACGAGGCGCTCAAGATCAGCCGGCGCGGAGTGATCGTCGAGCGCTTCATTCCGGGTCGCGATTACCGGGTCTTTGTCATCGGCGACAAAGTCGTTGCGGCAGCCCGCCGCCATCCCGCCAGCATCACGGGCGATGGCAAACATACCGTGGCAGAACTTCTCGACCTGAAGAGCGCAGATCGCGCGGCAATCCCCTATGTCGGCGACAAGACGCTGGTGCTGACGCCCGCGATGACCAGGCGGCTCGAGGAAGCCGGCCGAAGCCCTCAGCACGTTCTGGACAAGGGCGAGGTCTGGCAACTTCACGAGGTCGCCAATATCGGTGCCGGCGGCGACAGCGAAGACGTGACGGCCCTTATCCACCCGGATTTCGTCGAAATCGCCATCCGCGCCCGTCAGTCCATTCCCGGTATGGGCTATGCCGGCGTCGATCTGCTGGCGGCGGATATCAGCCTGCCGCAAGACAGCCAGGACTGGGCCATCTGCGAGATCAACAGCTCGCCCGAATTCGCCCTGCATCACTTCCCGGTCTTCGGTCGGGGCCGCGATGTCGCGGGCGCACTGATCGAGCATGCCCTGGGCATGACCGCTCGGGACGCCGCGTCGGCCAGCACCACCGTTCACATCCGGATCGATGGAAAGGTCACCGGCGTCGGCTATCGGCGCTGGCTTCAGCGTCAGGCGCACGCCTACAATCTGCAAGGATGGGTGGCGAATACAGCCGATTCCGCGGTCGAGGCGGTTTTTCATGGCCCGAAAGGCGTCGTGGCCGCCGTCATCGCCTCTTGCCGAAAAGGGCCCAGGATCGCAAAGCCCCGTTCGGTGTCCCTGATCGCTGAGACTGATGAAACGTCTAATCAGGCAGGCTTCACGGTCCGACCGGCTCTGGTGCCAGTCTGATCCTCTGCCACGCCTGCGAGGCGCTAATCGTTCCACTTTAATTTTGTAGAGTTCCTGATGCTGTCCAATCCGGTCCTCTATTCCCCAGAAGACATTGCCCGGATCACGGAAGGACGACTGCGGCTACCGCCGGTCGTCAGACACCCCATCACCGGTGTGTCGTCCGCGCCGGGAACGACTCGCAACGGGGATGTCTATGTCACCGTGGATGCGTTCCGCGGTATCGCCGTCAGGCGCGCCCGGATGGCTGTTGCGCGCGGCGCGGCCTGCATCGTGACCTCGACACCTGCCGTTTCGGTGGATTTGCCGGTCGTGCTGGTCAGGGACCCGAACAAGGCCCACGAGGCACTGGCCCGCCACGCGAGGTCGCAGTTCCAAGGCACTGCCGTGGCCATCACAGGCAGTGTCGGAAAAACCTCGACAAAGGATTTGATCACGCACGTCCTCAGGCATTGTGGAACCGTGCAAGCGACATTCCTCAATCAAAACATTGGTCGTTTTCTCCGCGACGTCTTGGCAGAGCTATGGTCCCGTACCGACGCCGCTGTCTTTGAGGTGTCGATGACCAAGCCGGGCGACATTCTTGCGAAGGCGAGCCTGGTGAAGCCCGACATCGCAGTTGTGACCTCCATTGACACAAGTCACATCGGGAACCACGAAGACGGCGCCGTCGAATGGATCCTGGAAGAAAAAGCCTCGATCTTCGAAAGCCTTGGACCCCAGGGCATCGCCGTCATCCCGGACGAGGACCCCTTCTTTCCAGAGCTGAAAGCGAAGGCCGAAGCGCGAGCCGTCCGCGTTGTAAGCTGCGGCACGAATGACGAGTCGGACATCAGACTGCTGTCCTACCAGATGCATCCGGGTGAATCTCATGTCGAAATCTCGGTCGCGGGAGAGATCGTCACCTACGTCATCGGGCAGCCCGGCTATCACCATATCCGCAACTCCCTGCTTTGCGCCGGTGTGCTGCATGCCTCTGGCCGCGACCTTGCCGCCATGCGCTCGCTGTCGCGGTTCAGTCCCACCGGTCGAAGGATGGAGCGTCACGCCCTGACGATGGCGGATGGAGGAGCGCTTGAATTGCTGGATGACAGCTACAATGCTTCCCCTGCCTCGATCCGCATGATGCTGCGCTACTTCAGCACGAGAAGTGCGGTGAAACGGAAGATTCTCGTTCTCGGCGACATCCGCGAGTTGGGTAGCCGCGCCGATGACCTGCATCGGAGCCTGATGGAGGATGTCCGCTCCTCTGCCGCCGATCTGTTCATTGCTGTCGGACCGCACATGAAGACTGTCTTCGACCAGGCGGGTCTGCCGGGCACCTCTTTCGATCACGCGGATGAGGCGGCAAGTCATCTGGTCGAGATCGCCGCGGCGGGCGACCTTGTTTCAGTCAAGGCGTCTCATGGCACCGAGTTGAACAAGGTCGTCAATGCCCTGAGGCGCAGCGCGAAAAAAGTCTCCAACGCCGAGCCCAGTTGGTCGGTCGATCAGAAAGTGGGTTGAGAGACCTTTGCGGGCGGTCCGGAACCTTGCTGAAGCGCCTCGGGGCAGCATCGGCCTGAGATTCGTGGCGGTGAGCAGGTGGCGGTGCCGGGCCAACCTCCGCTCACAAGTACCATAACAGACCCTGCAACACGGGAGCCAACCCAGCTACCGCCCCATCATCTCCGGCGTCAGCGCCACGGCTTCCCCGGACCTCTGCGATCGCGTTGCAGCCTCGGCGCAGGCGAGGGCTCTGATGCCGTCGGAGAGGGTGACGGGCATCGGCGTCTTGTTGCGCCAGGCGTCGAGGAACGCGGCCCATTCAAGCTCGTAGGCGCGCATGTAGCGTTCGAGGAAGAAATGCAGCGGCTTGGCGCGCAGCGAGCCGGCTTCGGTCATCCTCGTGAGGGTATTTTCCAGCACGTTCTCGGCCTGCAGCAGCCCTTTGGACCCCAACACCTCGAGCCGCTGGTCGTAGCCGTATCCGGCGCGGCGCGAGTTCTTGATGACGGCGATCCGGCCGTCGGCCCAGCTCAGCGTCACCACCGCGGTATCGACATCGCCCGCCGCGCCGATCCCGGGATCGACCAGCGACGCGCCGACAGCCATCACGCCGGCCGGGGCGCCGCCCATCATCCAGCAGGCCATGTCGAAATCATGGATCGTCATGTCGCGGAACAGACCGCCCGAGACCTTCACATAGGCAACCGGCGGGGGCGCGGGATCGAACGACGTGATCGACAGAAGCTCGGGCTTGCCGATCTCGCCTGCGTCCAAGGCGGCTTTCAGCGCGGCAAAATTCGGGTCGAAGCGGCGGTTGAAGCCGATCATGATGGGCTGGCCGCTAGCAGAGGTGCGGGCCTGGCAGGCCAAGGCACGATCCAGCGACAGATCGACCGGTTTCTCGCACAGGACGGCCTTGCCGGCAGCGGTCGCGCGCTCGATCAGGTCGGAATGGGTGTCCGTCGAAGTCGCTATCAGCACCGCATCGATGGACGGATCGGCGAGGATCTCGTCGAGCGTCCGAACTTCGATGCCATGGGTGGACGCCAGCGCCTCGGCCGCGGCGGTCACGACATCAGTTACGGCGACAAGCTCGCTGTCGGAATGGGCGGTGATGGCGCGCGCATGGACCTGTCCGATCCGCCCGGCACCCAGAAGGGCAACTTTCATCATGTGTTCTCCGGTCAAGTTAGTGACTGCCCTCTAGCCTCGCTTCAGGGCGGTCAGGACGTGGCGGGCGGCCTGCATCATCGGTTCTTGCGTTTCCTTGAGGATCGCGATGCGGTCATAGCGGTCGGGGTCCTGCTGCAGCACCTCGCGCAGCGCGCTGCCGAAGACCATGCGCAGCTCGGTCCCGATGTTGAATTTGCAGATCCTCGTCTGTCGGGCCAGCGTCGTCCGCTGCGCGATGGGCACGCCAGAGCCGCCATGGATGACCAGCGGCACGCTTGTCACCGCCTCGATGGCGCGGATGCGGTCAATGTCCAGCCCGCCCTCGCGGTTCTGTTGCAGATGCACATTCCCGACCGAGATCGCCATGGCGTCCACCCCGGTCTCGCGGGCAAAGCGGGCGGCTTCGTCGGGGTCAGTGCCGGCCGATGCGTCGCCGCCGGAATAGCCGACGAAGCCGATCTCGCCCTCGCATGAAACGCCGGCCTCATGCGCCATCTGCACCACCTGACGGGTCTCGGCGATGTTCTGCGCCAAGGGCTTGCGCGAGCCGTCGAACATGACCGAGGTAAAGCCGCTGTCGATCGCCTCGCGACATTCCGCCAGCGTATAGCCGTGGTCCAGATGCGCGACGACGGGCACGCTGGCGTGTTCCGCCAGGTGCCGGAACATCCGCCCCAGCACCGGCAGCGGCGTGTGGGCGCGGCAACTGGGGCCGGCCTGCAGGATCACGGGGCAGTTTTCGGCCTCGGCTGCGGCGACATAGGCGCGCATATCCTCCCACCCCAGGGTGACCAGACCGGCCACGGCGTAGCCATCGCGCAAGGCGGGCTGCAGAACGTCGGACAGGGTGACAAGGCTCATTTGAACTTGCTCACCATGTCCATGATGCCGGGGATGGTGTGCAGCTGCGCGGCATGGGTGGGCTGGAAATACTGCTTCAGGCTGCGCTGCGTCAGGCCGCCGAGGATTGTGAAGTAATACATCTGGTAGCCCGGCAGCACTGCGCAGGGGTGATAGCCCTTGTCGATGCACAGGGTCGAGCCGTCCATGATGTGATAGGCGTCGCCCGGCTCGTTATCCTCGCGCTGCAGCATCTGCAGGCCAGAGCCGTAATTCGGCTTGAAGCGGAAGTTATAGGTCTCGTCATGGCGCGTCTCTATCATGCTGCCGTCATCGGCCTTGCGGTCGGTGTCGTGCTTGTGGCTGGGGAACCCCGACCAGCCGCCCTCGCCCACGGTGAACAGTTCCGACACCAGCAGGCGCCCGACGCGGTCGTGATGGTTGGCGCCCAAGATATGCTTGATCTTGCGGTGGGTCTTGGTCTCGTCCGAGCCGTATTGCACCAGATCGAGGTCGGGCACGCGCACGTCGAAGGGTTCGAGAACGCGGTCGAATTTCGCCCCGGCGATGAAGACCTCTGCGGTGGGGGTCTTGCAGGTCATCCGCGCCTGTGCGCCGACGGGGACATAGACGCCCTCGGGCTCGCCGTCCCAGACATCCTCGACACGGTTGCCCAGATCCGGAAAGCTTGCGCCGTCGACATCGACATCGACCGTGCCGGTGGCGGGGACGATGCAGGTCTCGTATCCCGGCACGGCATAGTCGAACACCTCGCCGTGCCGTAGCTTGACGATGTTGAAGTAATTGAGCGGCACCAGCGGATGGTCGACATCGACGATGGGCTGGTTCCGGTTGTCGTGGGGTGCGATATGCATGATCTCTCCTTTACCCTGTGACAGGGTCTGGCCGTGAGGCTGTGAAGTCGTCGAGTGCCTGCCGGTCGGGCATGGCCGGCGCGCAGCCGGGTTGGGACACCACAATCGAGGCGCAGGCCGAGCCGCGCAGGACCGCGTCGCGCAGCTCGTGCCCATCGGCGAGGCTGGCGAGCATCCCCGCCAGAAAGCTGTCGCCGGCGCCGTTCGGTTTCAGCGCGGTGACGGGATAGATCCCGGTCCGGATCTCTTGCCCGCCGGAAAAGGTCACTGCCCCCGCCTCGCCCATCTTGTAGACGACCAGCTTGCCCTGCGAAGCCAGTTCGCGGGCTTTGTCCAGCCCCTTGTCGATCCCGCCGGCCATGAAGCCGAACTCTTCGTCGTTGCCCACGATCATGTCGCTTTCGGCACCGGCGCGGGACAGGACGCGGGCGGCTTCGTCGGCCGAGGCCCAAGAATAGGGGCGATAGTCGATGTCGAAGATGACCGGCAGGCCTGCCGATCTGGCGCGGGCAAAGGCGCGAAAGCTGGCCGAGCGCGATGGCTCGGCGGCAAAGACGGTGCCGGCGGTGATCAAGGCGCCATAGGCGGCGTAATCGACCCGGTCAACATCGTCATTGGTCATCTGGAAATCGACGGCGTTGTTGCGATAGATGACGTTCTGGAAATTCTCGATGCAGCTTTCATAGACCGCGAGCGACAGGCGATATTCGCCGCCCAGCACCCGCAGATAACGCGTGTCGACGCCGTAATGGGACAGCCTGTTGGTCGCGAAGCGGCCCACCGCGTCATCCGAGACCGAGGTGACGAGTGCGGCCTCGCAACCCAGCTTGACCAGCCCGACGCAGATATTGGCCGAAGACCCGCCCAGATCGGCACGGAAGGTCTCGGCAGTTTCGGATTTGGTGCCGGGCGGATCGGCGAACAGGTCCATACCCGCACGCCCCAGCACCACGAAACGGCGCTTGGCGACCGCCGCGATCAGGTCCTGCATCAGACCCCCCTCCGCTGCGCGTCACGCCCGGCTTCCTGATCCAGATGTCCCTGCCGCACCCGCGCATCGTCCGAGGCGTGGGGGGTGCCGACCTCCCACCAGGCATGGCCTTGCGTGGTCCAGCCGTCATAGGCGTCGACATCCATGACGATCACATAGGTCTTGTCGCTGGCCTTGGCGCGTTTAAACGCCTCGGCCAGTTCGGCGGGGTTCTCGACCCGCTCGGCCTCGGCGCCCATCGCGGCGGCATGGGCGACGAAATCGACGCGGAAGGGATTTTCGATGGTCGGGCAATCTTCGAGCAGGTTGTTGAAGCTCTCGTTGCCGGTGTTGTTCTGCAGCTTGTTGATGACCGCGAAGCCGCCATTGTCCAGCAACAGAACGATCAGCTTGCGGTTGCTGAGGACCGAGGAATAGAGGTCCGAGTTCAGCATCAGATAGGACCCGTCCCCGCAAAAGGTGATGGTGTCGCGATCGGGTTCCTGCTGGTATTGGGCGATGCGCGCGCCCCATGCGCCCGCGATCTCATAGCCCATGCAGCTGAAGCCGAACTCGACATCCACGGTGCCGGGTTCTAGCGTACGCCAGTTGGCGGTGACTTCGGCCGGCAAGCCACCGGCGGCCGCCACGATCCGGTCGCGGCTGTCGCAATGCGCGTTCACGACGCCTATCACCTGCGCGTAGGAATTCAGGCGGTTCCCCGGCCGGATATTGTCGGCGACGTAATCATCCCACTGCCCCCGCTGCTGCTGCGCGGACTCGACCCAGTCGCGCGGCGCGCGGTAGTCCCCCGCCCCCTGCCCCAGCGCTGTCAGCGACAGCCTTGCGTCGCCGACCACGGGCACCGAGACGTGCTTCATCGCGTCATGCCGCGCCGCGTTGATGCCGATGATGCGGGCATCCGGCGCAAAGGCGGTCCATGACCCGGTGGTGAAATCCTGCAGCCTCGTGCCAACCGCCAGAACGACATCGGCCTTGGCTGCGATGGCGTTGGCGCTGTCGGACCCGGTGACGCCGATGGGGCCGATGTTCAGCGGATGGGTCGCCCGCAGATTGGCGCGCCCGGCGATGGTTTCGACGACGGGAATGTCATGCGCCTCGGCGAAATCGGTCAGTTCGGTGACGGCGCGGGAATACTGCACGCCGCCGCCCGCGATGATCATGGGGCGCTTTGCGCTGCGCAGCAGGGCCGCGGCCTCGGCAAGTTCGTCCGCGTCCGCGTGCTGGCGGCGGATGCGGTGCAGCTTGCCGTCGAAGAAGCTGGACGGATAGTCATAGGTCCAGCCCTGCACATCCTGCGGCAACCCCAGAAAGGCCGGCCCGCAATCGGCCGGGTCCAGCATGGTCGCCAGCGCATTCGGCAGGGATTGCAGGATCTGCGCCGGATGGCTGATGCGGTCCCAATAGCGCGTGACCGGCTTGAAGGCATCGTTCACGCCAAAGGTCGGGTCGCCGAAATTCTCCATCTGCTGCAGCACCGGATCGGGCAGCCGTGTGACAAAGGTGTCGCCGCACAGCAGCAGCAGCGGCAGCCGGTTGGCGTGCGCAAGCGCGGCACTGGTCACCAGGTTCGACGTCCCCGGCCCCGCGGACGCCGTGCAGAACATGAACCGCTGCCGCAACCACTGCTTGGCGTAACCGGCGGCGGCAAAGCCCATGCCGGTCTCGTTCTGCCCGCGATACAGCGGCAGTTCCTGCCGGACGGAGTTCAGCGCCTCGCCCAGACAGGTCACGTTGCCATGACCAAAGATCCCGAAGCCGCCCCCGCAGATGCGATGCTGGGTGCCGTCGATCTTGATATACTGGTTCGCCAGCCAGCGGATGATGGCCTGCGCCGTGGTCAGTGTGATGGTGTCCTGCGTCATGGTGCAGCGCCTCGCCAATTGTTTTGAAGTCGTGATTGCATCTTGCGGCTCGTCGATTCCAAGGTTACAAATTTTGCAACCGGTTGCAATTCTAATTTTCAGGGAGGGACGGCATTGCGGGAAATCGGGATCGGTGTGCTGGGCGGCGGATATATGGGCAAGGCGCATTCCGTGGCCATGGCCGCGGTCGGGGCCGTGTTCGCAACGACGCTGCGCCCGCGGCTCGAGATGATCTGCGCCTCGCGCCCCGAGACGGCGGAACAGTATCGGCAGCAATACGGATTTGGCCGCGCCACGGATGACTGGCGCAAACTTGTCCATGATGACGCGGTCGAGGCCATCATCATCGCCACGCCGCAACAGACCCATCGCCAGATCGCCGAGGCCGCCTTTGCGGCGGGAAAGCCGGTCTTCTGCGAAAAGCCGCTGGGCGCGTCACTCGCCGACAGCCGGGCGATGGTGGCCGCGGCTCTGGCCTCGGGCCAGCCCAACATGGTCGGCTTCAACTATATCCGCACCCCGGCCAGCCAGTTCGCACGCCAGTTGATCGCCGACGGGGTCATCGGCGATGTGACCATGTTCCGCGGCGAACATACCGAGGATTTCTATGCCGATCCCGACGCACCGGCCAGTTGGCGGACCGACGGCACCGCCAACGGCACGATGGGCGATCTGGCCCCGCACATGATCAACGGCGCGCTTGCGCTGATCGGACCGATCAAAAGTGTCATGGCCGAGGTCGAGACCGTCCACGCCAGCCGGCCCGGCGGTGCGGTCACCAATGACGATCACGCCCAGATGATGGTCCGCTTCGACAGCGGCGCGATGGGGCAGATGTATTTCTCGCGCATCGCGACCGGTCGCAAAATGGGTTATGCCTATGAGGTCACCGGCACCAGGGGCGCGATCCGTTTCGATCAGGAAGACCAGAACTCGCTGTGGCTGTATCGCAGCGAGGGGGACGAGGCCACGCGCGGCTTTACCCGCATCCTGACCGGCCCCGCCCATCCCGACTATCAGGCATTCTGTCAGGGGCCAGGTCACGGCACCGGCTATCAGGATCAGATCATCATCGAGGCCCGCGATTTCCTGCAGGCCATCGAAACCGGCAAGCCGGTCTGGCCGACCTTCCGCGACGGGCTGGAGGTCGCGCAGGTGGTCCATGCCGCACTGGAATCCTCAGAACAGCGTCGCTGGGTCGACGTTGGCGACATCTAGACAGGGAGAGACAAGCAGATGAGCATTCGTATCGGAAACGCGCCCTGCAGTTGGGGTGTCGAGTTCGCCTCGGACCCGCGCAACCCCGATTGGCGTCAGGTTCTGAAAGAATGTGCCGAGGCCGGATACAAGGGGATCGAGCTGGGTCCGGTCGGGTTCATGCCCGAAGATCCCGCCATTCTGGGCGATGCCCTGGCCGAAAACGGGCTGGAGCTGATCGGCGGCGTCGTCTTTCGCCCTTATCACGACCCCGACGCGTGGGCGGATGTGCTGGACGCCACCCACCGGACCGCGCGGGCGCTAAAGGCGCATGGGGCGCAGCATCTGGTGCTGATCGATTCGATCTCGCCCCGGCGCGCGCCGACCGCCGGACGCGACGGCGAGGCCGAGCAGATGGAAAAGCCCGAATGGCAGGCCTATCGCGACCGCATCGCGGAATCAGCCCGCATCGGGGCCGAGGAATATGGCCTGACCGTCGGCATTCACGCCCATGCCGCAGGTTTCATGGATTTCGAGCCGGAGCTCGAGCGGCTGCTGGACGAGGTTGACGAGAGCATCCTGAAAATCTGCTTCGACACCGGCCACCATTCCTATGCCGGCTACGATCCCGTGGCCTTCATGAAACGGCACATCGATCGCATCTCCTACATGCACTTTAAGGACATAGACTCGGCCGTCAAGGCCGCGGCCATCGAGAACCGGACCGGCTTCTATGACGCCTGCGGGCAAGGCATCTTCTGCAAGCTGGGTCAGGGCGACGTCGATTTCCCGGCGGTGCGGCAGGTGTTGCTGGATGCGGGATATCAGGGCTGGTGCACGGTCGAACAGGACTGCGATCCGACGCTGGATGTCACGCCGATGGAAGATAGCCGCGACAACCGGGAATACCTCGAATCCATCGGCTTCAAGTAGAAGGCAGCAACATGAAAAGACTTGGATGGGGCATGATCGGCGGCGGCGAAGGCAGCCAGATCGGGCCCGCGCATCGCCTGGGCGCACGCGCCGACGGGCGCTTTGATTTCGTCGCAGGGGCCCTTGATCACCGGGCCGAGATCGGCCGCGACTACGGCACGCAGCTGGGCATCGCGCCCGACCGCGCCTATGGCAGCTGGCAAGACATGCTGGCGGGCGAGCGTGGGCGCGAGGATCGCGTCGATCTGGTGACCGTGGCCACGCCCAATGCGACGCATTTCGAGATCACCAAGGCGTTCCTCGAGGCCGGCTTCAACGTGCTGTGCGAAAAGCCGATGACCATGACCGTCGAGGAAGGCGAGGCGATTGTCGAAATCGCCGCGCGCAGCGGCAAGATCTGCGCCGTGAATTATTGCTACTCGGCCTATCCCATGGTCCGTCAAGCGCGCGCGATGGTGCGCAATGGCGAGTTGGGCAAGATCCGGCTGGTGGTCACCAATTTCAGCCACGGGCACCACGGCGACGCCACGGATGCGGACAACCCCCGCGTCCGCTGGCGTTATGATCCGGCGCAGGCGGGGATTTCAGGCCAGTTCGCCGATTGCGGCATCCACGCGCTGCATATGGCCAGCTTCATCGCCGACGATCAGGTGGAAAGCCTCTCGGCCGATTTCGCCTCGACGATTTCCAGCCGGCAGCTTGAAGACGACGCGATGGTGAATTTCCGCATGGAAGGCGGCGCGGTGGGGCGGCTCTGGACCTCATCGGTGGCGATCGGGCGTCAGCACGGGTTCGACATTCAGGTCTTTGGCGAGACGGGCGGGCTGCGCTGGACGTCAGAGCAGCCGAACCAGCTGGTCTATACGCCCCTCGGCCGGCGGACGCAGATTATCGAAAAGGGCGAAGGCAGGCTGCATGAAGACGCGCAGCGGCTCAGCCGGGTTGCCATCGCCCATCCCGAGGGCTTCCCCCTCGCCGTTGCGAACATCTATTGCGATCTGGCCGATGCGATTTCGGGCGAGATCCGCGACGGGCTGCCACTGGCGCAGGACGGCGTGCGGTCCATGGCCGCCGTTCATGCCGCGGTCGCCTCGGCCCGCGAAAACGGGGCCTGGAAGGACGCGCGCCCGTCGATCTTTCGCTAAGGCGCCTGCGCGACCGCCGCCGGGCGGTCGCGTTCCTATCCCTCGGGCGGCAGCGGCCGAAGCGTCTTTCGCTCGATCAGCCGGCAGGGGAAAATCCGCGCCTCGGGGTAGCGGTCGGGCTTGTCCAGCATGGCCACGACCAGTTCTATCGAGGATTCGACGATTTCGGTGATTGGCTGCCGGATCGTCGTCAGCGCAATATTGGCCCAGCCGGCAATCTCCATATCGTTCAGGCCGATGATGCCGATGTCCCCCGGCACCGAAAGACCGGCATCGGCGATGGCCGACATGGCCCCGATGGACAGCACGTCGTCGCCGCAGAAATAGGCTTGGGCATAAGGTTGCTGCAGCAGGCGCGTCATCTCTTCGCGACCCGCGTCAAAGCTGTACGCGGCGGCAAAGCTGGTGGTGACGCGGACCGAAGGGTGGGCCTGCAACTCGGCCAGAAAACCCGCCATCCGGTCCTGCGTCGAGGTCGCGTGTTCCGGCCCGCCCAGAAAGCCCACGTGGCTGTAGCCGCGCGCGACCAGCGTCCGCGCCGCCATCCGCCCGCACTCGACGTTGTCGATCCCGACGATGTGAAAATCGGGTGCGCTGGAAAACCGGCCAAAGGAATTGACCACGGGCATCCGCGCATCGTGAAACGCCTGCGAGAAGGCCGGCGACAGCGTCGACGACGCAACGATCACCGCATCGACCGAATATTGCCGCAGCATCCGGACCGAGGCCGCGGGGTCGGTCTCATCCGTCAGGTTGACCAGCAATGGCCGCAGACCGCGGTTCTGCAGCCCCCGCGTGAACTGGTCGAAGACGGTCAGAAACACCGGGTTGTGGAAGTTGTTCGAGATCAGCCCGATCAGCTTGGTCCGGCCCGTGGTCAGGGACGAGGCGAGCGCATTCGGGCTGTAACCCAGCTCGCGGGCCGATTTCTCGACCTTGCGGCGGGTCTTGTCGCTGACCGACGCGCCGGGCGTGAAGGTGCGCGAGACCGCCGAACGGCTGACCCCGGCATGTTCCGCAACCTCTTTCAATGTGACGGCCATCACGCCTCCTGTGCCGCTCGCGCTTCGTGCAATCCGGGCGCCCTGTCAATTTAGATCGGCGCTGTGTTTTTGCAACCGGTTGCAATATCGCTCGCGCTGTGCTTCCATGATCGGGCGAAAGTGCACCACTGCAACCGTCCACGAGTAGCGAATCAGGGAGGAACCATGAAAAAGATCCTGAAGACACTGGCCGTCGCCGCAGCGATAGCCCCATTGCCGCTGACCGCGATGGCGGATGGCGAGAAATACGTCCTCGTCAGCCACGCGCCCGACAGCGACAGCTGGTGGAACACCATCAAGAACGCGATCGCCCTGGCCGGCGAGCAGATGGGGGTCGAGGTCGAGTATCGCAACCCGCCCACCGGCGACATCGCCGACATGGCCCGCATCATCGAGCAGGCCGCCGCATCCGGTCCGAACGGCATCATCACGACGCTTGCCGATTACGACGTGCTGCAGCAGCCGATCAAGGATGCGGTCGCGTCGGGCGTCGATGTCATTATCATGAACACCGGCACCGGCGAGCAGGCGCGCGAGCTGGGCGCACTGATGTATATTGGCCAGCCCGAATATGACGCAGGCCTTGCTGCCGGGCAGCGCGCCAAGGATGACGGGATCGGCTCGTTCCTGTGCGTGAACCATGCGATCCAGCAGCCAACGCTGGCGCAGCGCTGTCAGGGCTTTGCCGACGGGCTGGGGATCGAGCTCGGCTCGTCCATGCTGGACAGCGGTATCGACCCGGCCGAGATCAAGAACCGGGTGATGGCCTATCTGTCGGCCAATCCCGACACCCAGGCGATCCTGACCCTCGGCCCGATCTCTGCCGATCCGACCCTGCTGGCGCTGGAAGAAAACGGCATGGCGGGCGACATCTATTTCGGCACGTTCGATCTGGGTGACGAGATCGTCAAGGGCATCAAGTCCGGCGTCATCAAGTGGGGCATCGACCAGCAGCCCTTCCTGCAGGGCTATCTGCCGGTGGTCTTCATGACCAATTACCACCGCTATGGCGTGCTGCCGGGCAACAACGTCAATGCCGGCCCCGGCTTCGTCACCGCCGAGAACCTGGACCTGATCGAGGAATTCGCGGGCGAGTATCGCTGATTGCAGAACGGTCGGGCCCTGACCGGCCCGGCCCCTGAAACCGTTAGCATGTCAGGAGCGCGCAAATGGGCGACGCAACGCAAGCCAGTCCGCTGCAGGACGAGCGCGTCAAGAAAATCTCACCGTTTCGCAAGGCGCTGATCCGGCCGGAACTGGGCGGCATCGTCGGCACCATCGCGGTATTCACCTTTTTCCTGCTGTTCGCCTTTGACAGCGGCATGTTCAGCAGCCAGGGGATCATGAACTGGTCTGTCGTCTCGGCGCAGTTCATGGTCATCGCGGTCGGTGCCTGCCTGCTGATGATCGCGGGCGAATTCGATCTGTCGGTCGGCTCGATGATCGGCTTTGCGGGGATGCTGGTCGCGATCTTCGGGGTGACGATGGGCTGGCCGATGTGGGCCGCGATCCTGGTGACTTTCGCCATCTGCGTGACCATCGGCGCCTTGAACGGCTGGATCGTGGTCCGCACCGGGCTGCCCAGCTTCATCGTGACGCTGGCGTTTCTGTTCATCCTGCGCGGGCTGACGATCTTTCTGCCCCAGACCATCGAGCGCAAGACCATCATCGGCGGCATCCGCGACGCGGCCGAAGGGGACTGGCTGGGCGCGCTGTTCGGGGGCAAGATCCTGGGCGGACTGTTTCGCTGGCTTGCCGATGCGGGTCTGATCGGCGTCTTCGACCGCGGCGCCCGCGCCGGAGAGCCGGTCGTCGACGGCATCCCCATGCTGATCGTCTGGGCGCTGGCGCTGGTCGTGTTCGGCCATGTCCTGCTGACCCGGACCAAGTTCGGCAACTGGATCTTCGCCTCTGGCGGCGACCCCGAGGCGGCGCGCAATTCGGGCGTGCCGGTCGCCAAGGTCAAGATCCTGATGTTCATGTTCACCGCCTTCTGCGCCACCGTCTTCGCCATCTGCCAGGTGATGGAGTTCGGCTCGGCCGGTGCGGATCGCGGCCTGCTGAAGGAATTCGAGGCGATCATCGCCGTCGTCATCGGGGGTGCGCTGCTGACCGGCGGCTATGGCTCGGTCATCGGGGCCGCGCTGGGCGCGCTGATCTTCGGCGTGGTCCAGCAGGGGCTGTTCTTTGCCAATGTCGAAAGCTCGCTGTTCCGGGTGTTTCTGGGGGTCATCCTGCTGGGGGCCGTCATCCTGAACACCAATATCCGCCGCATCATCACGGGAGAACGCTGATGGGATCGCACACCGCACCGATCATCCAGATGTCCAGGATCGAAAAGCATTTCGGCAGCGTCATCGCCCTTGCCGGTGTCTCGGTCGACATCTTTCCCGGCGAATGTCACTGCCTGTTGGGCGACAACGGCGCCGGCAAATCGACCTTCATTAAGACCATGTCGGGCGTTCACAAGCCCACCGGCGGCGAGATCCTGTTCGAGGGCAAGGCGATGAATTTCACCTGCCCCCGCGATGCCATCAGCGCCGGGATCGCCACCGTCCACCAGCATCTGGCGATGATCCCGCTGATGTCGGTCAGCCGCAATTTTTTCATGGGCAACGAGCCGCAGAAGAAGTTCGGCATCTTCAAGTTCTTCGACCATGGCTTCGCCAACAAGGTGACGATGGACGAGATGCGGCGCATGGGCATCAACCTGCGCAGCGCCGATCAGGCCGTGGGCACCCTGTCGGGCGGCGAGCGGCAGACGGTGGCGATCTCGCGCGCGGTGCATTTCGGAGCGAAGGTGCTGATCCTTGACGAGCCGACAAGCGCGCTTGGCGTCCGCCAGACGGCGAATGTGCTGGCGACCATCGACAAGGTCCGCAAGCAGGGGGTCGCGGTGGTGTTCATCACCCACAACGTCCGCCACGCGATGGCGGTGGGCGACCGCTTCACGGTGCTGAACCGCGGCCAGACGCTGGGGACGGCGATGCGCGGCGAGATCACGCCGGAAGAGCTGCAGGATCTAATGGCCGGCGGGCAAGAGCTGGTGGCGCTGGAGGAAAGCCTCGGCGGCACGGTCTGAGCAGGCTTCAGGTCCGGTCTGACCGGGCCTGTCCTCGCCCGAGACGTCGCTGAGGGAACGCCGTTCCGGCTTGCGGTCTTGCACCGCCTCTCCCCCTCACCCCGGCTTGTCAGTTCAGCTTCACATGCCCCAACTCGTCACGGGTGCGGTCGACGGATTGCTTGATCAGCGCCTCTTCCTCGTCCGAGATCTGGCGAGGCGCCTCGTTCAGCGTCTCGGCCAGATTTGCGTCGAAACGCACCGTCGCGGCCATGGGGAAGTGGTCGGAACCGAAGAAGCTCAGCCGTTTCAGCGACACCACCGCCACCTCGCGCGAGACATAGAACTGGTCGATGGGAAAGCGCAGATAGGGTTTTGTCGCGTCAAAACTGGCGTAAAGACCCCGGCCGATACGCGGGTCGAGGTAGCGGCCGACATGCTTGAAGGTCTGCGAGGTGTCGGACCAGGCGACGTCGTTGAAATCGCCCGTGGCGACCAGCGGCACATTCGCCTTGCGGGCAAAGCGGGCGGCGTAAAGGATCTGCGCGTCGCGATCCTCGGTGCCTTCGCCCGGCAGCGGGGGCTTGGGGTGCAGGCCGACAAAGCGGAAGCAGCGGCCTTGGGGGTCGTTCAGTTGCGCAAAGATCGACGGGGTCTCGTCCACGGTCAGGTGCATGACCCGCGCCTCGTCGACCTGCAGGCGCGTGGCGAAGATCATGCCGTAATGATCGTCGCGCGGCTCTCGGATGACCGTCTCATACCGTGCCAGCAGCGGTTCGAGGGCCGAGACCCAGGCCTCGTCCGTCTCCATCAGCAGCAGGATATGGGGGTCGAAATCCGCGATGATCCCGGCCAGATCGGCGTGGCGGTCATTCTCCATCAGCACATTGACGGACAGGATGCGGACGGCGTCCTCGGCATTCGGCGCCAGCCTCAGCTCGGTCCGCGCGAGGATCGTATAGGGCAGGATGCGCCAAAGCTGATAGCCGCAGACCGCCAGCATCGCGAGCGGGATCAGCACCCGGCCCGGCATCGGCGTGGCGGCGGCCATAACCAGCACCGCGGCGGCGGCAAAGGCGATCTGCAGGCGCGGGAAATCCATCATCCGGATGATGCCCGACTTGGTCCCCAGCATCGGCAGCAGCGTCACCGCCATCAGGATCAGCGCCAGCAGCCAAAGCAGCAAGGTCAGGACCGTCAGCATCATCTTGGGTGTTCCGGTCCTGTCCTGTCAGCCTGCGTCACCGGCGCAACGCCGCCGGGCGGTATCCGGTTGCGCATCGCTCACGCATCGCCCGCGTCGTCCGCGCCGTTCACATTCGCCATCGTCCCCATCGGCCCCGGCGTGCCCCCCCTGACGACGCTGAACGAGCCGTCGGTTTCCAGCACGACCGCGTCGACGCCGCTCAGGTCGGCGACACCGGCGCTGCGCATGGTGGCGAGGATCTCCTCTTTCGTCACCCGCTCGTCCCGCATCGCAGCCTCGAGGAAGCGGCCGCGGTGAAATAGCAGCCGCGGCTCGGCCTTGATGAGATCCTGGAACCGCTCGGACCGGACAGACAGGAAGGTGACGCAATATTGCAGGCCGCAAAGCAGGGCAAAGGCGGCCAGGGCCTCGGAGAGCGACACATCCTTGTTGAGGATCGCCGAGGCGAAGGTCGAACCGAAGGCGACCGTGACCACCAGATCAAAGGCGTTCATCTTCGCCAGCGTCCGCTTGCCGGTCGTCTGCAGGATCATGATCAGCCCGGCATAGGCAAAGCTGCCCACGATCACCAGGCGCAGCAGGTCGTACCAGCTGTTGAAGAACATGACAGACCTCCGTGCGGGGGCGGCCCGCAGGACGGAAGTGACACGAAGTCCTGCCGCATGTAAATGCCGGGTTTTCGGGGTCTGCGGTGATGACGGGGGCGCAGCGACGGCGAGGGCCGGTGCTGATCGGGCCCGGTGCGGGTTTGACGCCGCACCGGGTTCACTGGTTAAAATTAATACTCGTTAAAACCCTGCGACCCGCATCCCGCGGCGGAACGCCATGTCCAGCCGTCTGCGGTGGGTTCAGGATGACGGGACTGCCAAAACTCAGCGCCCGGCAACGCCTCGCGTGCGACGCGATCTTGCCTGGCGGCCATGCAGTCTTGCATGATGATCCCACGGGTCGATTCCGACGATATGTCCCCACCATGTTCTGTCCCCAAGACAGCCCACGTCAAGACAAATCGGTTAACGAGGCAGCCGCACAACCTTGACGATAGCGGCTTGCGCGCCTATCCTCTCTGCCCTTTCCGTCCCGCCACGCAGCGAACACGGCATTGATGTTTCGCCCCACCCGCCGCAGAATGGCAGGCTCGACACAACGGCAGAGATGAGGACGGATGGATCAGGGCGACCTGCAGGACGATATCAGCGGCCTCTGGCTGAAGATCCAGGGCTGGTTCAACGGTTTCGTGGACCTTCTGCCGAACCTGTTCGCGGCGGCGCTGCTGCTGGTGCTGACATGGGTGGTCGCGCGCAGCCTCGAATACGCCACGCGCCGTGCGATCCATTATCGCGGGCGGCCCGCCCTGGCCGTCGTGGGCGCGGCGATGGTCCGGTGGGCGGTGCTGATCGTGGGCTTCCTGCTGGCCGCGACCATCGTGCTGCCCTCGCTCAAGCCGGGCGATCTGCTGTCGGGGCTGGGCATCGGGTCGGTCGCCATCGGTTTCGCGTTCAAGGACATTTTGCAGAACCTGCTCTCGGGCGTGCTGATCCTGCTGCGCCAGCCCTTCCGCATCGGCGACCAGATCGAGGTCGCGGGGTATGAGGGCACGGTCGAGGATATCGAGACCCGCGCGACCTTCATCAAGACCTATGACGGCCGGCGCGTGATCATCCCCAACGCCACGATCTATACCGGCAATGTGACGGTCAATACCGCCTACGAGGTGCGACGCTCGGAATACGACGTCGGCATCGGTTGCGCCGACGACTGGGACCGCGCCATCGAGATCATGGTCGCGGCCGCGAACGAATGCGAGGGCGTGCTGCGCGAGCCGAGGACCGAAGCCTTTCCCTATGGCATCGACGCCTATCAGAACACCATCCGCCTGCGCTGGTGGACCGCGCCGGAACGCACCAGCGTCGTCCACGTCAAGGGCCGCGTCATCGGCGCGGTGCAGCGCGCCCTGCTGAAGGCTGGCATCGACATGCCCTTCCCGACCGAGGTGCATCTGATCCACGACCAGACCGAGGAAACCGACGGCGACCGCCGCCTGCAACGCGAAGGCTGGCCCGCCGGCGAGGGCGACATCCCCGCCCCGCCCGCGTCGCCTTGGCCGAAGCCGCGCGTGAAGAGGTGGAGCGTGTCGAGGCGCGGCGGGAGAGGGAGAAGGGGTAGGAGTGTCGCACCTGCACCTGTGCCGCAGCACGAGCAGCAGCGTTGGGCGGGCTATGTGACGTCGGAAACCGTGAACTGCTGCCAATCCCAACCGCCCGCGAATTGCAGCAGCGTCAGCGTTCCTTCTTCCAGCGCATCAAGCGCCGCGCATCATGCTGCGCCCTTAGCAGCCGCCGACGCGCCAACGCCCCCGGTCACTCCGCCAGTTCGTTCTTGAACACCTCGCCATCCTTCATGATCACCACCAGATTGGCGGGGTCGGCGATCAGGTCGATGTCGCTCAGCGGGTCGCCGTCGATCAGCAGCAGGTCGGCCAGCGCGCCCTGTTTCACCACCCCCAGCTCGCCCGCATAGGGGCTGCGCTTGCCGGACAGCGCCAGAAGCTGGGCGTTGTCATGGGTCGCCATCTTCAGAACCTCGGCCGGCTCGAACCAGCGCACCATCTTGGCCAGCTGCGCGCCCTGCCGCGCCGCCAGCTTGGGGTCGAACAGCGTATCGGTGCCCCAGGCCAGGTTGACGCCGTGCTTCTTGGCCAGCCCATAGGCGGTGTCGGTGCCGTTCGTCATTTCGAGCTGCTTGGCGCGGTTGGGCGAGCCTTCGGGGAAGGGGACCGAGTCCTCGTCGTCGAGAAAGGGCTGCATGCTCCACCAGACGCCCTTTTCGGCCATCATCTCGACCGTTTTCTCGTCCAGAAGCTGGCCGTGGTCGATCACCTTCACCCCGGCGCCGATCGCGGTCTGGACGGCGTCGGGGGTATAGGCGTGGACGGTGACATAGGTGCCCCAATCCTCGGCGGCCTCGACGGCGGCGCGCAGCTCGTCCTCGGTGAACTGGCTGACATCCAAGGGGTCGTAGTCGGACGCCACCCCGCCCCCGGCCGCCAGCTTGATCTGGCTGGCGCCGCGCATCAACTGCTCGCGCACGCGGCGCAGCACCTCGGCGCGGCCGTCGGCAATGGCGGAAAAGCCCTGCCGGTCGGTGGTGTAGAGCGGCTCGTTATAGCTTTGCGGAATGTCGTGGACGGTGCGGTAATCGCCATGCCCCGAGGTCTGCGAGATCATCGCGCCCGACGGCCAGATCCGCGGCCCCGGGATCACCCCTTCGTCGATGGCGCGCTTGAGGCCAAAGGTCGGCCCCGCCAGATCGCGCGCCGAGGTAAAGCCGCGCATCAGCATTCCCTCGGCCGCCTGCCCGCTGATCAGGGCGACATAGTTGGGATCGGCGGTCATCATGGTCGAGATCGGGATGGTGGACATGACGATATGCGTATACGCGTCGATCATCCCCGGCATCAGCGTCCTGCCGTCGCCGTCGATCACAGTGGCCTCGCCCTCAGCCTCGATCGGATCGGTCGAGATCGTCTCGATCACATTGCCCCGCACCAGCACGTCCGAGGGCGGCGACAGCGTCGGCTGCGTGCCGTCGAAGATGCGGACATTTCGGAAGATCGTCGTCTCCGTCTCCGGTTCCTGGGCAGAGGCGGCGCCGACCAGCAGCGCCCCCATCGTCAGCGCCCCCATCGTCACGGATCTTGCGGCAGAGCGAAGGCAGGTCATGCGGTCTCTCCGTGGTTGTGGGGCATAGGGTTGAGGACGGTCGGTCATTCCAGCCTCGCTGCGAAACCTGCCTTTGGTCAATGGAAAAGCCGCGCAGCGCGGCTGCGGCAGGGGTGACACTTTGGATCGCCGCAAGCGCTTCCATCGGCCAAATCCCTTGCACCTTCGGCCTTTCCTGCGCCACCATGCCGAAACCGCGCGGTCTGACGCGGCCAAAGAAAAGGGGACAGCATGGCAGGACGGGTGAGGGTGCGATGCTGGGGGCGGTGAAGCTGGTCGCGGTGCTGGTCGTCGTGGTGGCGCTGGCCATCGTGGTGGCGCGGCTGATCTTTCACACGCCCGATATCTCAACCCGGCCCGCCTCGACCGCGATCCCCGCCGACAACTCGACCCTGCTCGGCCGGCTGATGGCCGAGGGCATGGCCACCCATCCCGGCAAATCGGGCGTTCTGCCGCTGCAAAGCGGGCATGATGCGCTGGCGAGCCGGCTGTCCTTGGCGGCGGCGGCGCAGGCCTCGATCGACGCGCAGTATTATATCTGGCAGGACGACACCTCGGGGATTCTGCTGCTGAACGCCCTGCAGCAGGCGGCGGCGCGCGGGGTGCGGGTGCGGCTGCTTCTGGACGATAACGGCGTGCCGGGGCTGGACCCCTATATGGCCGCCCTGAACGCGCAGGAGAATTTCGAGATCCGGCTGTTCAACCCCTCCATGCTGCGGCGTCCCAAGCTGCTGGGCTACAGCTTCGATTTCTTCCGCATGAACCGGCGGATGCACAACAAATCCTTCATCGTCGACGGTGCGGCGGCGATCATCGGCGGGCGCAATATCGGCAATGACTATTTCCAGGTCGGACCCGAGGCGTTCTATGTCGACATGGACGCGCTGGCGACCGGGCAGATCGTGCCGGAAACCGCCGCGATGTTCGACGACTACTGGAACAGCGCATCGGTTTTCGACGTGGCCACCATCATTCGCGGTCAGGGCGATGCCGATGGCTTTCGCGCCCGCGTCGATCAGGTCCGCGACAGCGCCGAGGCCGCGACCCTGCTGGACGAGTTCCGCAACAGCGCCGAGCGCTATGCCGAAAACGCCGCGAATATCGAGTGGACCGAGGTCCAGCTTGTCGCCGACGATCCGGTCAAGGGGCTGGGCACCGCCACCCGCGACCAGTTGATGATCACCCGGCTGGCCGAGATTCTGGGCGGCATCGAAAGCCGGCTCGACCTCGTGTCCGCCTATTTCGTGCCGGGGCGGCAGGGGACGAAGGTGTTCGGCGATCTGGCGCGGTCGGGGGTCAAGGTCTCGATCCTGACCAACGCGCTCAACACCACCGATGTGCTGATGGTCCATGCCGGCTATTCCCGCTATCGCCGCGCCCTGCTCGAGGCGGGCGTGCAGCTTTACGAGCTGAAGCTGCGCGGCGAGATGACGTCGGAACGCGAGTTGCAGATCAACCCCTTCGGTCTCTCGGGTGCCAGCCTGCACGCCAAGACCTTTGCCGTCGACGGCCAGCGCATCTTCATCGGCTCGTTCAATTTCGATCCGCGCTCGGCCACGCTGAATTGCGAGATGGGCTTCCTGATCGACAGCCCGACGCTGGCCGAGCGGGTCAGCCGCAATTTCGACGGGCAGGTCGAGCAGGTCAGCTATCGCCCGGCCCTGACGCCGGAAAACAAGATGATCTGGCGCGAACGCGCGCCGGATGGCACGATGGTCGTCTATCAGGAAGAGCCCGAGGCGACGTGGTTTCAACAGATCGCGCTGGTCGTCATCGGCGTGCTGCCGGTCGAGTGGCTGCTGTAACGGGCAAAGAGGGGGTGAACGGATGAGCATGATGGCAGGCGACAGGGGCGGGCTGACAGGCCACGGGCAACTCCGGTGCCGCAAGGCGGCTGGAGGCCGGACATGAAGCCCTCGATGACGCGGATTTTCGTGGGGGTCCTGTCGGTCATTGCGGGGCTGCTGGCGGTGTTCAACCCGCTTTCCGCCTCGGTCGCGGCGACGACGCTGACCGGCTGGGCGCTGGTGATCGTGGGCGCCTTGCAGGGTTATTCGGCCTGGCAATCGAGCGGGATGCGGGTCCGGCTGGGGACCGGGATCGGGGCTGCGGCGGCGCTGAGCATGGGGCTTTTGCTGCTGTTCGGCTCTTTCGCCGAGGGGTCATTCCTGCGGACCCTGCTGGGCGTGCTGCTGCTGATATCGGGTGTCGCCAAGCTGTGGTTCTCGCGCCAGTTGCGGCAGGACCCACTGTTTCTGGTCATCATCGCGGCGGGCGTCGTCTCGCTGCTGCTGGGGGCGGCGGTGCTGACCGGGGTGCCGGGCTTCCTCGCCCGCAGCCTGGGCGTGGTGCTGGGGTTGGAGCTGATGGCCAATGGCGTGGCGCTGATCGTGCTGTCGATGCGGCCGACGCCGCCGTCGCGGCTGCGCTGAGCGGTGAAGGGGGTCCTCGGCGCGTAACCCCTGCCCCGCCGCTGGCGCGGACACAGCCGCGCCTGCGGGCCTTTCCGCTCACGCCCTCGCGATGGGCGCATCTTCGCCCGCATCCTTCGGGATTTCTTGCCGTTTTCGCGCGGATGACTTAACAGGCTGACAGATTCCTCTCTGCGGGTATGTCTCGGTGAAACGTCGTCTTTTCCTTGGCTCGGTTCCGGCGGTTCTGGCGCTTGCGCGGACATCGGCGGCGTTCGGCCAAAGCCTGCCCGAACCCGCCGCCGAAGAGGTCGTGCAGCAACCGCCCTTCGGCTTTGAAAGCGTGGCCGCGATCGCCGCCAGCCTGTCGGCGCGAGACTGGAAGAACCCTTCGGCGCCGCTGACCGGGACGTTCAAGGATCTTGGCTATGACCAGTATCGCGCCATTCGCTTCCGGCGCGAAGCCGATCCGTGGAAGGGCATCGCGGGCTTTGGCCTTGATCTGTTGCCGCCGGGGATGATCTTTCACGAGCCGGTGCGGATGAACCTGGTCCGCGACGGCGTGCCCCAGCCGGTGCCCTTCGATCCCGCCATGCTGGAATTCGACGCCGCGCATTTCCCGCCCGAGGCCGCGCAGACCCCGCCCGACCAGATGGGCTGGTCCGGCTTTCGAGTCCGCCACGCGCTGAACCGGCCCGATGTGCTGGATGAAATGGCGGTGTTTCAGGGCGCATCCTATTTCCGCGTGCTGGGCCGCGACAACCGCTATGGCCTGTCGGGCCGCGGCCTTGCCATCGGCACCGGCAGCCCCGAGGGCGAGGAGTTTCCCGTCTTCCGCGAGTTCTGGCTGCACGACCCCGATCCGCGCACCGGCCATGTCACCATTCAGGCGCTGCTGGACAGCAAATCGGTCGCCGGCGGCTATGAATTCATCCTCGCCCCCGGCCGCGAGACGCTGGTCACCACCCGCGTCGCCCTGTTTGCGCGGCGCAAGCTGGAACGCTTTGGCGTGGCGCCCCTGACCTCGATGTTCTGGTTCGGGCCGGGCGACGGGGCCGGGCAGGACGACTATCGCCCCGCCGTCCATGACAGCGACGGCTTGCAGATGCAGACCGGCGCCGGGCAATGGCTGTGGCGCGCGCTTGGCAACCCGGCCAAGCTGCAGATCTCGGCCTTTGTCGATGAAGACCCGCGCGGCTTCGGGCTGATCCAGCGCTCCCGCAGCTTTGACGATTATCAGGATGCCGAGGCGCATTACGAACGCCGCCCCTCGGCATGGATCGACCCGGTGGGCGATTGGGGCAAGGGCACGGTGACGCTGATCGAGATCCCGGTCGACAGCGAGTTTCACGACAATATCGTCAGTTTCTGGCAGCCCGCCGCGCCGCTTCTGGCCGGGGAACGCGCAGATTTCGCCTATGTCCAGTCCTTTGGGACGCAGGTTGTGCCGGACCGGCCGCTGGCCAAGGTGGTGGCCACGCGCTCGGGCCGGTCGATCAACGGCAAGGGCGTGCGCAGCTTTTTCGTCGATTTCGACCTCGCCCCCTTTGTCGGGCGCGACGATCCGGTGCCGAATGTCACCGCCTCGGCCGGCAGCATCGACCATTCCTATCTGCTGCGGCTGCCGGAACAGGGGCTGATGCGTCTGGCGTTCGAATATCGCCCCAACGGCGCGCTGGTGGCCGACCTGCGGGCCGAGATCACGGCGGCCGAGGTGGCGCTGTCCGAAAGCTGGCTGTTCCGCTGGTCCGAGGGCTGATCGCGTGCCCGCGCCCCTTTCCGACAGCCAGCCAACCGGGCTGGCGCGCGCCGCCGATCCCGCCCCTGCGCCGGGCGCGGATGTCGTCCCCGATTCCGGCACAGACCTGCCCGCCACCCCGCGCGAATCCCCGCTGCCGATGCCGGTGCAGGATTTTACCGCCCCGCCGCCCCCCGGCCCCGGCTTTCGCGCCCCCGCGCCCGAGGTGATGCTGGCCCGGCTGCTGGCCTTTGGCGGCGCGCTGGCGATCAGCGCGCTGGGGGCGTGGCAGATGTGGTCGGCCTTCGGCACCCAGATCCAGCCCATGCAATATGTGCTGCTGGCGCTGTTCACCGTTACCTTTGCCTGGATCGGCTTCAGCTTTTCGTCGATGGTGGCGGGGCTTCTGGCGCGGCAACCGGAAACGCCGCGCGACGATGGTCAGGCGCGGCTGGTCGTGGTCATGCCGATCTATCACGAAGACCCCGCCGACAGCATGGCGATCCTGGCCGCGCTGGCCGACGAGATCGCGGCCGAGGGCATGGCGGACCGGACCGAGATCTTCGTGCTGTCCGACAGCCGCGACCCCGACCTGCTGGCGGCCGAGGCGCTGACGCTGTCGCGGCTGCGCGCCCGCTCGCCCGTGCCGGTCTGGTATCGCCGCCGGCTGGACCACACCGGACGCAAGGCCGGCAACATCGCCGAGTTCATCCGCCGCTGGGGCGGGCGTTACGATCACATGCTGGTGCTGGACGCCGACAGCGTGGTCAGCGGCAATGTCGTGCGCCAGCTTTCGGCGCGGCTCTGGGCCGATCCGGCGCTGGCGCTGATCCAGACCGTGCCGATGCTGGTGCAGGGCCAGACCATCTTTGCCCGCGTCGTCCAGTTCGCGGGCCGCATATATGGCCCCGCCATCGCCCGCGGCGTCGCCGCATGGTCAGGCGATAACGGCAATTTCTGGGGCCATAACGCGCTGATCCGCATCACCGCCTTTGCCGAGTGCTGCGGCCTGCCGGAACTGACCGGCCGCCCGCCCTGGGGCGGCACGGTGATGTCGCATGACTTTGTCGAGGCCGCGCTGCTGCGCCGGGCGGGCTGGAAGGTGCGGCTCGACTGGGATCTGCGCGGCAGCTATGAGGGCTGCCCGCCCACGCTTCTGGACATGGCGATCCGCGAGCGGCGTTGGGCGCAGGGCAATCTGCAGCATCTGCGCGTGATCGGCGCGCGCGGCTTCACCGCCATCAGCCGGGTGCATTTCGCCATCGGCATCCTCGGCTTTCTGATGAGCCCGATCTGGATGGCGCTGATCCTTGTCGGGCTGATCCTGACCGCCAATGTGATCCTGTCGAGCCCGGTCTATTTCCCCGCCACCTACCAGCTTTTTCCCGACTGGCCGACCTTTGACGCCCGGCGCATGGTGTGGCTGCTGGCGGCCTCGGCGGCGCTGCTGCTGCTGCCCAAGGCGATCTCGATCTGGCGGGCGTGGCGGCGGCCTCTGGCGCGCGATGCAGGCGGGCGCACCCGCGTCACCGCGAGCGCGTTGTTCGAGGTCGTGATGTCGGCCCTGATCGCGCCGGTGCAGATGCTGATTCAGACCCGTCAGATCGCCGAGATCCTGCTGGGCCGCAGCTCCGGCTGGGAAAGTCAGGTCCGCAAGGGTGTCATGCCGCCCTGGGGCGTGGTCCTGCGCCGGCACGCGATCCATGTCGCGGCGGGGGTTCTGGTGACGGCAGTGCTGGCTTACCTGTCGCCCGGCCAGCTTGTCTGGCTGTCGCCGATCCTCGCCGGGCTGATCCTCGCGCCGCTGACCTCGCGGTGGAGCGCCTCTGCCGTCCTCGGCCGTTGGGCGCGGGCGGCGGGCCTGCTGCTGACCCCGGAAGAGCGTGACCCGCCGCGCATCCTGTCGGCCGCGACCACCCATGCCCGCCATTTGCGCCACAGCGGCAATGCCACCCTGACCCTTGGCCGCGACGCGGCGGCGCGGGACAGCTATGTGGCGCTGATCCCGCCGCAGCCCGAACGCCCGGTGGCAGAGCGCCTGCCCGCCGTCTCGGCCGCGGCCAAGATCGCGGTCGCCCGCGATCAGGCGCAGGCGCTGTCCTTTCTAGATGGGCCGGAACGCGCCGCCCTGCTGGGCGATGCCGCGCTGCTGGATGCCTGGGCGCGCTTGCCGCAATGAAGCGGATCGTCGCCCTCGACATGCTGCGCGGCTATGCGCTGATCGCGATCATGCTCGATCACATGCCGATCAGCGTGCTGCGGCAGGTGACGCTGTCGAACTTCGCCATCTTCGACGCGGCCGAGCTGTTCGTGCTGCTCTCGGGCTTTCTGGTCGGGCTGGTCTGGCTGGGGATCGAGACGCGGCAGGGCATCCGCGCCGCGCAATGGCGGTTTTTCCGCCGCGCGATCCAGGTCTGGCTGGCGCTGATCGCGGGCAGCGTCCTGCTGGCGCTGCTGTCGCGCGGGCTGTTCGAGGCCGGACTGCCCCACACCGCCGTCTGGTCCGAATATGCCCGCTGGATCGTCGAGTTTCCGCTGGGCTATGTGGTGACGCTGGCCACGCTGTATATGCAGCCGAACCTGATGGATGTGCTGGCGCTGTATGTGCTGCTGCTGGCGGTGGTGCCGCTGACCGTGCCGCTGATGCGGCGCTGGCCGCTGGCTTTCGCCATCGGCTCGGTCGCGGTCTGGGCCTTTGCGGTGCCGCTGAACGCGATGCTGCCCAATCAGCGCGCCTCGGGCGGGCTGCTGTTCAACCCCTTCGGCTGGCAGGCGCTGTTTCATGCCGGGATCGCGATGGGGCTGTTCCGCGAGCAGTTCATGCCGGTCCTGTTGCGGCACCGCCGGACGCTGACCGTCACCGCCTGTGTCATCCTGCTGTATTCGCTGGCGATGGCGCAGCTGTGGCGCTATGGCCCCGAGGCCAAGGCGCTGTCGAAGCAGCTTTGGCAGCTTGTCGGGCCGGTCGACAAATGGTCGCTGGACGAGGTGCGATTCATCGCCATCCTCGCCGCATCCTGGATCGTCGCGGTGCCGCTGGCGCAGCCGATGGCGCGTCTGGCGGGGACCGGCGCGGGCCGAGCCATGGCGCTGATCGGGCGCGGCGGGCTGATCAGCTTTGTCGGCTGCGTGCTGCTGTCGGTGCTGGGCGATGCGCTGATGAACACCCCCGGCCCGACGCCTTGGGGACGGCGGCTGGCGGTCGATCTGTGGACGCTGGCGGCGCTGTGGCTGGTCGGCGTGGGTGCCGCGGCTTATGCGCGGCGCAAGGCGCGGCGGGCGGCGAAGGTCGAACTGGCCGGCTGAGACGGGCAGCCGCTGCCGGGGCAGCGGCGGCGAGCGTTACGCCTCGCCAATCCACCGGACCTGACGGCCTCGCCCCCTGTTGCGCCATCGCCGCAGGACGCAGGGTCCGCCGCGTCTCGCCGCCAGACCCCCCTTGAAATCCGCGCCTGTTTTCGCCAGTTTCCGACCACCTGCCCGGCCCCACCGGCCCCGGCAGCAGATTTGGTGACCGGGCCCCTCTGGCGAATGTGGCGGCACATTCGTGATGTCGGCACTTACCTATCACCCGCCGCTTCGGGGAGTCTGCCATGCAGACCGACAACGCTGCTGCCTCTGGCAAGGGGATGCTGCATTATTTCAAATGGGCGTTCATCGTCACGCTGATCGGGCTTGCGCTCGGCGCGGCTCTGGGCTGGCAGATGACGGGGACCATGGGCGGGATGCTCTCGGTCTTCTTCATCTGCGCGGTGCTGGCGGTGCTCGAAATCTCGCTGTCCTTCGACAATGCCATCGTGAACGCCAACAAGCTCAAGTCCATGTCGCCGGTCTGGCAGCACCGCTTTCTGACCTGGGGCATCGTCATCGCGGTCTTCGGGATGCGGGTCATCTTTCCGCTGCTGATCGTGGTCATCGCCGCCGGGATCGGGCCGTGGCAGGCGCTGGTGCTGGCGGCGTCGAAGCCCGCCGATTACGCCGCGATCATGCGCGACGCGCATCTGCCCATCGCGGCCTTTGGCGGCAGCTTCCTGATGATGGTCGGGCTCAGCTTCTTCTTCGACCATGAAAAGGACGTCCATTGGGTGCAGTGGATCGAAGCGACGATGCAGCGCTATTCCGGCATCCGCGGGATCGAGGTCGCGGTGGTGCTTGTCACCGTGCTGATCTTCTCGCGCTTCCTGCGGCCCGAGGATTCGCAGGTCTTCTTCCGCGCGGCGATCTGGGGACTGCTGACCTTCCTGCTGGTCGAGGTGGTGGGCGGGCTTCTGGATCACAGCCAGCAGATGCTGTCCGGCGCAGCCAAGGGCGGGCTGGGGGCGTTTCTCTATCTCGAGGTGCTGGACGCCTCCTTCAGCTTTGACGGCGTCATCGGGGCCTTTGCGCTTAGCCAGAACCTGTTCGTCATCGCCATCGGGCTGGGGATCGGGGCGATGTATGTGCGTTCGATGACCATCATGCTGGTCGAGCAGGGGACGCTGACGCAATACCGCTATCTGGAACACGGGGCCTTCTATGCCATCATCGCGCTGTCGATCATCATGTTCCTGCAATCGCTGTTCCACATCCCCGAGGTCGTGACGGGTCTGGGCGGGGCGGCGCTGATCGGGGTGTCGCTGTGGTCGTCGATCCGCTGGAACCGCCGCGTGGGCGACAGCGCGGACAGCGCCGGCTGACGCGGGGCCTTCGCGGGGGCGCGAGGGTCTGCTAGCATCGGACAAGCCTTGCGGAAGTGGTGATGATGCGCACGGAACTTGCCCTCTTGGCCCTGCTGTCCCTGGCGCTGATCGCGCCGGGCGGCGCTGCGGCGCAAGGCGCGACGCCGGAGGTGGCACGGCTGATCCATCTCGACCAGCCCCCGAATGATACGGATCTGACCTTCCCAATCACGCCTCGGCCCGGGATGCCGCCGCAGCGGCCGGTGATCGTCGTGCTGAACAACTGCGACTGGCCTGCGGGCTCGCCAACGCCGGACAAGATCCGCGAGAGCATTTCCGGCCCCGTCTGGCTGCTCGCCCCGCAGAAGGGCGAGTGCGACAGCGGCCAAATCGCCGACCTCGCCGCGCGTGCCGCCGCCAGCCCCGAGGGCGAACGGCTGGCGCTGCTGCTGGCGGAAGGGCTGCGCCTGATCGCCCCCCCGCCGCGCCCGCAGGTGACCGTCACCGCCCGCAGCACCGCCGCGCCCAAACCCGGCGCAGTCATCGCCGCGCTGCCGCCCGGCCTCGCCGCGGCCGATGGACCCGCGCCGATCATCACGGCCCGCACCGCGCCCGCCGACGCGCTCGCCACCGCGCGCCTGCCCGCCCCGCCGCGCAAGCCCGGCCAGCCAGAGCCGGCGCTTGTTGTGGGCGAGGTGGCTATCCTGATCGCGCCCCGGCAGCCAGCCGAGACCGGCATCCCCCGCGCCGACCGCGAGCGGGTGCGCGAGATCGACCCCAGCCTGTTCCAGCTTTTGCTGCAACGCGGCCGCTTTGACCCGCCGCAGGACCGGCTGGCAGCGGCGATCCAGACCGAGCTGCAGCTCGCTGGCTGCTATGGCGGCGCGGTGGACGGGCAATGGGGCGCGGGCACGCTGGCGGCGCTGCGCCGCTATCTCGCCTTGCCCGGCGCGCCTCAGGCCGAGCCGGTGCCCGATGTGACGCTGTTCCGCCGCCTCGCCGATGCCGAGGGCATAAGCTGCCCCGCCCCCATCGCCGCACCTGCCCGCAGCACCCCTGCCCGCGCCGCCGCGCCCGCCGCAACCCGCGCCCGAACCGCCCCCGCCCGCGCCGCGCCGCCCGCGCCACCCGCCGCGCCAACCGCGCCGCGCATCGACCCCAGCCTGCTCGGCGGCCTCGGTTCTGGCGCCAGCCGCTAGGCGCTGGCGGCGCAACCACAGGTAAACCTCTTGTGATCTGCTGCACCTTGGCGATACTGGCCTTGAACAGCTTCAGCCGAGACGAGCGAGCCCGCCCATGACCGCATTCCCCGCCCGCCTCGCGCCTTTGCTTCTGGGCAGCACGGCGTTGATTTCGCTGCTGTCTCTGCCCGTTCTGGCCGAGCCGCTGATTAATATCGGAAGGCTGGTCTATGACAGCGATTCCGTCCTGACGCAGGATCTGGTGAACGAGCGGCCCGGACGGGTGACGGTCCGCGCCGATCTGGACGCGGCGGGGTATGACATCACCAATCGCGGCAATTTCCTGATCGAGAATGGTGAGGACAGCCAGGCCAACCTGCGCAACGTGAACCAACTGACCAGCGATGGCCGCTTTACCATCGAACCCGGCGCGCGTGTGTCGGCCGCCGCCGTGCGGGTTACCGGGGGCCAGTTCGTCATTAACGGCGAACTCGCCGCACCGGTGCAGAACGAGGCCGCCGGGCGGATGGTGCTGACGGACGGGCTGATCCGAGGCAGCGTCGAGAATCTCGGCGCGGTCGAAGGCACGGGGCGCATCACCGGGACGCTGAACAACGTCGGTCGCGCGACGATTGGCGGGCGGACCGGCGCGGTCACCAATAGCGGTGTGTTGACCACGAATAGCGATCTTGTCGCGGACGGGCTGACCAATATCGGCGGCACGGTCATCGTCCGCGACGGCGACCGCCTGACCTCCGCCGAAGTCGCCAATGATCGCGAGTTGCGCCTGTCCGGCACGCTGACCGGCACGGTGCGGAACGCGCAGATGGGCCTCGTCATGCTCGACGGCGGGCTGATCGAGGGCGGGCTGTCGAATGGCGGCCGCGTCGAGGGTCAGGGCAGCATCACCGGCAGGCTCGGCAATCGCGGGCTGGCGCTGATCGGCGGCAGCGTCGGGACGCTGATCAACTCGGGCTCGCTCGAGGTCGATGGCGCGCTGGCCGCAGGCGTGCTGGAAAACCAGCAAGGCGGCATCCTGCGTGTCGGTGCGGGGCAGCGGCTGAGTTCAGAGGCCGCGATCGACAATGCGGGCGACTTGGCGCTGGCCGGGCGGCTGGATGCGGCGCTGACGAATACCGGGCGGGTCGGCCTGCAGAACGGGCAGATTGCCGGGCGGGTCGTCAATGGCGGGCAGCTTGACGGCACCGGCACGATCACCGGCGATGTGATCACACGGCAGAGCGGCGTGACCGCGCTTGGCGGGCGGATCGACGGCAACGTGACCAATTACGGCGGCCGGCTGAGCTTTGGTCAGGATCTGCTGGTCACCGGCCAGATCCGCAACACCGCCGGCAGCGGGACCGGCGGGTTCGAGGTGGGGCGCGAGGCCCGCGTGACCGCGCAGGGCGGGACGATCAACCAGCAGAGCGCGTCGATGACGCTGGCCGGGCGGCTGGAGAGCGATGTGATCACAAGCGGCAGCTATGGTCAGACCGGCACGCTGGACGGGCGGCTGACCATTCGCGGCGGCGTGGCCGAGGTCGCGGGCCGCGTCTCGGGCGATCTGCGGTTTGACTCCGGGCGGCTGACCTTGGGCGACGGGCTGCGGATCGGTGGGACGCTGGCGGCCAATGCCGATCTGGCGCTGGCGGCGGGGAATAGCGTGACGGCGGGCGCGGCCAGCATCGGGCGGGACGCGACGCTGAGCCTTGCAGGCACCCTGCAGGCCCCGCTGCAGAACGCGGGCACGCTGCGCGCCTCGGGCGCGGGAGCGAAGGTTGCGGGTTCGCTGCAGGGCGCGCAGGGCGGGCTGGTCGATCTGTCGGACGCTAGCACCGAGACCGTGCTGACCGTGGCCGGGCTGTCGGGCGAGAACGACATCCGTATGGACATCGACACCGGCAACCGCCGCGCCGACCGGATCGCGGTCAGCGGCGGGCCGGTGACGGGGCGGCTGCATTTCGGCTTTCAGAACCTCTCGGATCAGGTCGCCGCCACGACCGGAGAGCGGATCACGCTGCTGACCCTCGACCGCCGGTTCGGCACGGGCAACGACTTCGCCTATTCCTTCGACCCGATTTCGACCGCGTCCGAGCGGATCGTCTACTCCGTCGACCGCGACCGGCAGAGCGGCAATCTGACGCTGGTCAGCCAGCTGAACCCCGCCATCGGCGCGATGTTCGCCAATATCACGCTGGTGCAGTCGCTGATCGGCTCGGTCGTGAACCGCCCGACAAGCCCCTATGTCTCGGGCCTTGTGACCGACAGCGCGGACAAGCCCTGCGGCACCGGCGGCTGGGGCCGCGCGACCGGCGGGCGCGCCACCCTGACCGGACTGACCGA